>CAMYJI010000028.1 GCA_947258545.1 uncultured Ectothiorhodospiraceae bacterium | reverse complement strand
TGTCGTTGGCTGCTTGTCAGACGGCCCGAGTCCTGGACCCGTGGCCGTTGCCAGCAACACCTGCCCAAGTTGTCCTGTCGGTGTTGGCGGCGTTGATGGCGTCACCAGCGAGTTTCCGGGTCCGGTCGTACTGACCTTTCCCGCGCCGGCAAGTCCGGGTAACGTGACCTGGTCCGCGTCCTGGTATGGCAATCAATTTGACTTAACCGAGATAGGGGGAAGCACGACCTTCGGCCCGCTGTGGCTCCTGGATCCGGGCAATGGTAACCACGGTGACGAAATCGTGACCTTCTCCTTCGATGTCGTGTTGGCACCCACGACCACCACCACGACGGCGCCGACCACGACCACCACCACGGCGGCGCCGACGACGACCACGACGACGGCGGCACCGACGACGACCACGACGACGGCGGCCCCGACGACGACCACGACGACGGCGGCACCGACAACGACCACCACGACGGCGGCCCCGACCACGACCACCACGACGGCGGCCCCGACCACGACCACCACCACGGCGGCACCGACCACGACCACCACCACGGCGGCACCGACGACGACCACCACGACGGCGGCCCCGACCACGACCACCACCACGGCGGCCCCGACGACGACCACCACCACGGCGGCCCCGGTGACAACCACCACCACGGCGGCCCCGGTGACGACCACGACGACGGTGGCACCGACGACCACCACGACGGCGGCGCCGGCAACCACCACCACGACGGCGGCGCCGGCGACCACCACCACGACAACGGCCGCGCCGTCGACCACCACCACGACCCTACCGGCGGTTCCGGTCTGTGGCGACGGGATCCTCCACGTGAACGAGTCCTGCGATGACGGCAACACCCTTGACGGTGACGGCTGTACGGCCACCTGCGAGGCCGAAACAGTGACGGATGAACTGCCGGATGGCGGCAGCGTGACCCTCACCACGCTCGACGGCGAGGGGATCTCTGGCCTGAGCGTAGGGGATGCGACGGGCGGACCGAGAGGTGTCAGCTTCCCGCTTGGCGTCATCAGCTATACGGCCAGCGTGCCTGATCCGGGTGACAGCGTGGCCATCCGGATGGAATTCTCGGATGACCTGCCCAGAAACCTGGCGCTTTACAAGGTGGACGCAGGCGGTGTCTACACCGAGCTCCCGACCGAGCTCTGGACCCAGGTCGATGCCAGGACGGTGGATGTCACCCTGACCGACGGTGATTCACTGACCGACCTGGACGGTATGGTGGATGGGATGATCGATGATCCCATCGCTGTGGGTAGCAAGGACTCGTTCAATGGCTGTAGCCTCGGCACCAGGGCCACGAACAGCATGGACCCGATCTGGCTGTTCCTGCTGGTAGCGCCGGGGATTGGCTACCTGCGGCGGCGCGTTGGTGCACTCCGGCAGGCCGCCTGAACCGGAGGACGGTCAAGCTGTCTCTGTCAACAGAGATCACGACCCCTGGAGCTGATGACTGACGATCAGCTGTAGTCAATTACACAACAGTACGACAGGGAGCCGGGCTACACGCCCGGCTCTGCTGTTTCAGCCAGTGCATTATCCAGGTCGCCCAAAAACACCTGCCGGTGTCCTTCCGGGGTGCGTTCCACATAGGTAGTCAGTCGGATCACCCGCACGCCCGCTTCCCTGCGAAGGAGAAACTGGCCACAGGGGATGCCGATATCGATACCCTGCACGGCTGGTGCAGGCAGCTGGTAGGCGAGCGCCTGCAGTCCCTGCTGGACGGCAGCCTGAGTGTCTCGGTTGTCGACGGCCGCTTCAGGACTGAATCCTGAGGACCTGTCAGGCCCTGCCCCGCTTCAGGTCCTGATGCCGTAACCCCTTCTCAGCAACAGAATGCTGAAACCGTACAACAGCACGATGAAGGCGATACTGATGGCGTAGGACGCCGCCAGCCGGATATCCGAGATCCCCAGGAATCCGTAGCGGAAGGCGTTGATCATGTAGAGGATGGGATTGGCCAGGGAGACGTTCTGCCAGAACTCCGGGAGCATATTGATCGAGTAGAAGATCCCGCCGAGGTAGGTCAGCGGGGTCAGCACGAAGGTCGGTATGATCGAAATATCGTCGAAGCTCTTCGCGTAAACCCCGTTAATGAAGCCGGCCAGGGAAAACAGGATCGCTGTCAGCACGATCATGCTGAACATCACCCAGAGATTGTGGACGTTGAGTGAGGTAAAAAACAGCGAGATCAGGGTCACGGCAATGCCACAGGTCAGGCCGCGAGCCACACCGCCGCCGATGAAGCCGGCCAGGATAACGTAATTCGGGACCGGCGTGACCAGCATCTCTTCGATGTGACGCTGGAACTTCGAGCCATAGAACGACGAGACCACGTTGGCATAGGAATGGGTGATCACCGACATCATAATCAGTCCGGGCACGATGAAGTCCATGTAGACAAACCCGTCCATTTCACCGATCCGCGGCCCGATCAGGTTGCCGAAGACAATGAAGTACAGCGCCGTGGTGATCATCGGCGGCAGCACCGTCTGGATCCAGATGCGCCCGAAACGCAGCACCTCCTTGGTAAGGATCGCCCGGAACGCCGTGAATTTCTGCTCCGGTGTCATGCTACAACTTCCGTGTTGTCGTTGCCCTCGACCAGACGCATGAACAGCTGCTCGAGGCGGTTGGTCTTGTTGCGCATGCTGAGTACCTTGATGTCATGTGTGCTCAGCTCCTGGAATAACTGGTTCATCGGCTGGTCCTTGGAGATATCCGCCTCCAGGGTGCACTCGTCGATCAGGCGGACGCTGTGTCCGGGCAGTTGCGGCAGCCGCTCGAGCGGGTCCTCGATATCCAGGATGAAGGTCTCCATGTGCAGGGTATTCAGCAGTTGCCGGGTGCTGGTGTTCTCGATCAGTTCCCCCTCGTCGATGATGGCCACATTACGGCACAGGCTCTCCGCTTCTTCCAGGTAATGCGTGGTGAGGATGATGGTGGTGCCGGCCGCGTTGATGTCGCGCAGGAACTGCCACATGGAACGGCGGATCTCGATGTCCACGCCTGCGGTCGGCTCGTCGAGGATCAGCAGGCGCGGCTCGTGGACCAGGGCGCGGGCGATCATCAGGCGCCGTTTCATGCCGCCGGACAATGTCCGTGCCATGGTGCGCCGTTTTTCCCACAGACCCAGCTGCTTGAGGAAACGCTCCGCCCGGGCAAAGGCCTCGGCACGCGCGATCCCGTAGTAACCGGCCTGGTTGGCGACGATCTCCACGACCGGCTCGAACTGGTTGAAATTGATCTCCTGCGGCACCAGGCCCAGGCAGGACTTGGCGGCGGCCGGGTCGGTCTCGATGTCATGACCGAAGATTTCGACCTGGCCACTGGTCTTGTTGACCAGCGTGGCGATAATGCCGATGGTCGTTGACTTGCCGGCCCCGTTGGGGCCAAGCAGGGCAAAGAAATCACCCTGGGCGACATCGAGGCTGATGCCCTTGAGTGCCACGTGACCGTCCTTGTAGGTCTTGTTCAGGTTACGCAGGGATAATGCAGGCGTCATGTGTATCAGACCAGCTTGATGAGGAACAAAACAAACAGGACAACCAGCGCGATCGGTATCAGCAATCCGGCCCAGTCCCGGTTTTCGGCCTGACGGCTCTGTTCCATGAGCGGCTTGATCCCGGGCCCGACCCACAGCAGCACCAGCAGCGCGATCGCCCCCAGCAGTAACATCTCCCAGCCGGCCATCTTCTCCATGTCAACGTCTCCTCGTCAGGGCGCGTTCGAAGCGCGCCCGGTGCATCATGATAAAGCGCCGCTCCTGCAGCGAGCCGGGCCGGGGCAATACCGCTATACGGGTGAGGCCCGGCGTGACCTCCCTGGCGCTGTGTGCCACCCAGTCCAGGGGAATGACCGAGACCTCCCCCCAGCGTGGCAATGTAGCGTAGTCGATAAGGTGCGTCGCCGTCTCCAGCCATATATGGGGATTGATTCCATGCTGGCCCGTTATGTAGGGGCCATAGACCACCGTTCCCAGGACCAGCCGGGCCGTGATGCCCTCCTCAGCCAGCAGGTGCTGCCCGGCCAGGGCGTAGTACAGGCAGGCATGGAGTGGTGGCCACTCCAGGGGCCGGGTAGCCGCCACCATGGCCTCGACCGCGTCCCCCAGTGATTCCACGGTTACCTTGAAGTCCGGGGTGTTCTCTGCAGCAGCGGCCGTTGCCGGGGCTAGCAGCAGGGCGATGCAGAGGTAGACGATAATCGGCGTGTGGTTTTTCATAGCGGGGCGTTTGTAAACCAGAGTGTACTGCAGGTATATCAAGGTGTGCGCTGATGTATTATTGCTGCTTAAATTTCCATTATACAGCTGCCTGAGGATCGACAGTGACAGGAAATGCCGGGAATCACAGCGGAGACAGGACCATAACGGATCACAATAATGCCATAGTGCGTGCTGACAAGATCGCGGTCGGGAAGACCCGGCGGATTGCTACGTGAGTGCCTGGGTCGAAGGGACCGTCGTCAAGCTGCGGCGCTGGACCGACGAACTCTATTCATTGCAGGTGAAGGCGGATATCCCGCCCTTTACCGCCGGCCAGTTCACCCGCCTCGCGCTGGACATCGACGGCGAGCGGGTCGCACGCCCCTACTCCTTCGTCAACAGCCCGGGCAACCCGCTGCTGGAGTTCTATTTCATTATCGTGCCGCACGGACCGCTGACCCATGAGCTGATTCGGCTGCAACCCGGCGATAGCGTGTACATTGCGACACGACCCGCGGGTTTCTTCATTCTCAGCGAGTTGCCGGATGCCGAGGTGCTGTGGATGCTATCCACCGGCACCGCCATCGGCCCGTTCCTGTCCATCCTCGGAGACGATGTGGTGTGGGAGCGCTTCAGGAAGATCGTGCTGGTGCACGCGGTCAGGACGGTGGCCGAACTGACCTACCAGGACGAGATCAATGCCCTGCTGGAACAACACCCGGAGCAGTTGCAGATGATCCCCTTCGTGAGCCGCGAGGACACGGACTTCGCCATTAAGGGGCGCGTGCCGGCCGCGATCGAGGACGGTCGCCTGGAGGCGCGGTCCGGTATCCCGCTGAACGCCGAGAACTCGCAGGTCATGATCTGCGGCAACCCCGCCATGGTGCGTGACACCACCCGGGTGCTCGAGGCGCGCGGCCTGAAAAAGAACAAGCGCCGCGACCCCGGCCAGATCACAACCGAGCAGTACTGGAAAGATTCGATTTGAGATGAGCGCCGGTCGTCCCATCAGCAAGCAACTCAGCGGGAATGGAGGAAAATCTGGACTTTCCCTATGCTGTATGACTTGACGACTTCTCCCCTTTGGGGAGAAGGTCAGGATGAGGGGATTACAACGCAGCTGTATAAAGCAGTGTTTATTTCACAGGGATCTTGACCCTCACCCTAATCCTTTTATGCCCTTTTAGGGTGCTCCCGGAATGGGGAGAGGGAATATGTATTTAAGATCTCCCAGGTTGAATTCATATTCCACAAACCGATAAAGCAAGTGTGCTTCTAGATTGCATGGGGCAGCAGTGGGACTGTCCCCGCTATTCCGTGATTGCCTTTCTCAGAACCATTTGCGCCATCGAAAGAACAGCCACTGCCCGGCACCGACCAGGACCATCAGCACCACGACGATGATAAAGGCCGCGGAGTAATCCGCGCCGGGGATGCCGCCGACATTGATGCCCAGCAGACCGGTCAGAAAGCTGAGCGGCAGGAAGATGGCGGCAATCATGGTGAGTAAATACATGCGCCGGTTGGTCAGCTCAGCCAGCCGGTTCTGCAATTCCTCGTGGGTGACCGATGCCCGGTCGCGCGCTTCGTCGAGGTCCTCGATGAAACGGGTCATACGGTCGGTCAGCTCCCGAATGCGCATGCGCACCTGATCATCCAGCAAGGTGCTGCGTTCGCTGAACAGGCGACCGAGGGCCTCACGCTGGGGGGCAAGGTAGCGGCGCAGCGCGACCGCCTGGCGACGGACACTGGACAAGGCGAAGCGCAGTTCCTGGTAGTTGCCGGTGACGACCTCTTCTTCGAGGCTGTCGACCACATCCTCGACATCGTTTACCACGTCACCGATACGCTCTGTGAGCAGTTCACCCAGGTGGACCAGGAACTCGCCGGGAGTGCCCGGACCGCGTCCCTGGACGATGCGCTGGCGCAGGTCATCGATGGTCAGAAGCTTGCGCTGACCTGTCGATATGATGCGTTTGTCGTCCATCCAGATGCGCACCGAGACCATGTCCTCCGGGTCGGCGCCGGGGTTCTGATTCACGCCACGCAATATCACCAGCAGCCCCTGCTCCAGCACCAGGCTGCGCGGGCGCGTCTCCTCAGCCAGGATGGCGCCGGCCTCGATGGCGCCTATACCGCTTTCGCGCCGTACCCAGTCGGCCGCTTCCGCCTGTGAATAGTCCAGGTGCACCCACAGGACGCCTTGTTCGGGCTTCCAGTCAGGCACCTCCTCCCAGCCCAACGCGCGTGCCGCTGGACCCAGCAGGTAGGCATTACCGGCTAGTTGTGTCGTCTCGTTCATGCTGCGCCCAAATGAATAGGCATTGGTCTCTGGTTCATGGTGTTTATATCACTCATCCAGTTGCTGGAGCGTTCATCCCTTGTCAGCCAGCGGATTATTCTGCTGTATCCGGATGTCCAGCGGCCGGCTGGTGTCCAGATGCACATCCCGCTGCGGGAAGGCGATAACGATTCCCGCTGTATTGAACTTCCTGTTGATCTCAACATGCAGCTCACTGATGGTGATTACACGGTAATCCAGGTTGTCGATGTAACACCTTAGGTTCAGCACCAGTGCATTGTCACCGAAGCTCTCGAAGGTAACGAAGGGTTCCGGATCCTCAATAACATGCGTATTCTCCCTGGCCACCTCCAGCATCAGCTCCATCGCCTTGTCCACATCACTGCCGTAGGCCACACCGACCGGGACCAGCAAACGGACCGTCTGATCGGACAGTGACCAGTTGAGCAACCGCTGCGCTGGGTAATGAATTCCTTGTTCGGCACCAGCAGTTCTTTCCGGTCCCAGCCGCGAATGGTCGTGGCGCGGATCTGGATTTTGGTAACAACGCCATCGGTTTCACCCACCGTCACAATATCGCCGACCCGGATGGGTCGCTCGAACAGGATGATCAGGCCGCTGATAAAATTCGCGACGATTTCCTGCAGGCCAAATCCGATACCCACACCCAGGGCGGCAACCAGCCACTGGATCTGGCCCCAGCTGCCACCGATCAAGCCGAGTGCGATCACAATGCCCAGGCCCACGATGATGTAGCGCGACAGGGTGATGGCCGCGTAGCGCCCCCCCGGGGTCATACTGAGGTTACGCAGCAGGACGATTTCGAGAAATGCCGGGAAACGCCGGGTCGCGACCACGGTACCAATCAGAACCAGGGTTGCCAGAGCGACATCCGCGAGCGTGATCGGCACCTGCTGCTCGACACCGGCAACGCGGGTGGTGTGATGCCAGAGGTCGATCCCCTTGAGGATGCCGAATGCCGGCAGCACGTCCGACCAGATGACCCAGACACCGATAATGCCGATGATCAGCATGGACATATTGAGCAGTTTGCGGCTCGCTTCACTCAGGGCGACGTAATCGATCTTCGGTTCTTCCAGCTGTTCCGCCATCCCCTCCCCGCCAGGTGCCGCGGGTTCCTTCGTCTCCTGGGCTGCACGAGCGGCCTCACGGCGCTCAATCGCTGCCTCGAAGGCCAGTTTACGGCGTGTCACCAGCAACCAGCGCACAACCAACTGGTGGATGATAGTCAGGATGAGGACCAGCCAAAGGGTATCAACGAGACTGCGCAGCAAGGTAGCGGCTGTATACAGATACCCCACAATAACCAGGACTGCCAGTCCAACAGGAATTGCCACGTGCCATGAATGTCTGCAAGGCACCGCGTTTCGGATCAAGCACCCGATAGAAAAAATAGGCCAGCGTGAGTAACAACAGCACAAAGGCAAACCGGCCGACGCCCCCGCCCATGATGGCGGAGTCATACTTGATGATCAGCACGGCGATGAATGAGGCCGGCAGGAACATGCTCAGTAATAAATTCAGCTCACGGCGCAGTATCCGCAGTCTTTCGGCTGGCCAGTGGAAATGGGCCTCGGCCAGGCCGCCATAGGCACACAGCACTCGAAAAGCCAGCAGGAAAAAGAAGGTCGGTGCAACCCACAGCAATCCCTGGGAAACGGCCTTGGTGAAATCCGATGCGTCCAGGGATGCCCCCAGTTGCCAGCCGGTCACCCATGCCAGTACCGGCCACGGGGCAGCCAGGAGCAGGGTGAGGGACAATGCCTGCAGGGTGTAGCTGAAGCGGTCGGTACTGGGTCGACCAGTCTTTTTACCGGTATCGCCCAGGACACTGCGCAACTTCCTTCTCTGCCACAGTAGTACAGCAAACAGCAGGGTCACCGGTAAAAAGACGGGCGAATGCGTTAATCGCTCGATGATCGTATTGAGTACACCACGCCAATGGGTCGGAGACAGCAGCTGGATGATCTGTCCCGGGACAGCCTGCAACATCTCCAGATTGGGTGAACTGATACTGCGTATCCAGAGCAGGCGTTCATCAAGATAAGTATTGTAGGCCTCAACCGTATCAAGCAGCTGGCGCTGCGCGAAGTCCAGTTCGCCCAGGGACCGCAGGTAAGCCTGGTTGAGCGCGGCCGCCTTGTCGAGCAAGGTCCGGCGACTGGTCGCAAGCTCGGTGAGCTCAGCATGAATTTCTCTCGTGGTTTCAGCCGCCAAGTCAGTGGTGAGTTCGCTGATATAGTCCGGAATGCTGCGCAGGGTCCTGTGCTCTTCTTCATAGCGAATCAGGCGCAGGCCGGCCTCGGTACTATTCTGCTCGCGGGTCCGTGCCTGCTTGCGGTATATCCCCGGAACCGGGAGGCTCCTGCGCTGCTCGAGGAGTACACGCCCCAGTGCCTGGCTCAACCCGGCGAGCTCCATTTTTTGCCGGGTACTGCGGAATATCTCATCGATCCGCTTGGCTTCCTTGTTTGCCGCCTCGTCCTCGGCGGATATCCGGTCCAGGTCCGCCGCCAGCGAAGTGAGTTCCTCGCTCAAGGCCGCATTCTTTCCCGCCAGCTCCTGGACCAGTGGATGTTTACCGAGCGCATCGCGCTGCGCCTCCTCGGCTTCTGACTTGGCCTGTTCCGCCTCGGCAAGCCGTCTCTCGCTGATCATGCTCTCGAGCAATTGGATGCGTTTACCCGTTCGATCCAGATCACGCGCTGTTTTGTTTCTCCGGGCTTTCAGCAGTTCGATCCGCATCGACTGGCTTAACAGCTCCTGGTCGAGCATCAGAATCTCGGTACGTACCTTGATGCGCTCGCTTTCCAGTAGCCAGCCTCTGGCACTGGCCAGATCGGGTGACACACCTTCCGGTGGCGGTAATTTCAGTTCTGCGGCAATTGCCTCCTGCCGTTGTTTTGCCTTGGTGAGTAGCCGGCTTGCCGCTGCGGGGCGGTCAGCTTCGTACAGTAACTGCTTTTCGATATCTGCAAGCCTGGCCTCCGCGGCAGTTCGATTGGCTTTATCATCGATCAGCTCCTGCTCGATTTCTGCCAGTGGCGTCTGATCCGTCACGTCCAGGATGACCTCGGGCGATGCCCGCTCTGCTTCCTCGAGTTGCGCGCGGATGGCTTTGGTTTCCCGGGGTGCGGTCTCCCTCGCCTGACGGAAGGTCTCGGCGGCTGTGGTGTTGGAGTGGGCCGTTTCCTGGAAGGCAAGTGCCTTGCGGTACAACTCGGTCAGTTTGCCTTTGGTCACCTCGTCCAGCGTGGTCGATGCCTCGACTTCCTTGAGCTTGCTTTTCAGGGTGTCAGGTGAAACCGTGGCGATGGTTGCATCCTGAAGCGGTATCGCCGGGTCTGCTGCGTGGCCGGTGTGTGAAGGAATGGCCAGCGCAAGCAAGAGGACCAACCGAAACAGTGCAGATCCTGGTTTCATTTCAGCAGTGGCTCCAGTAGTTGTCGTCACCGCCGTATTGGCGGTTCCGCTTCGCCGTCAATATGCACCTGCGGTGAAGGCCGATTTGTTGATAAGCACATCCCGTTAGCGGTACAACGACTGCCCTGGGTGTTGCTCAGGTCTCGTAACCCAGCACCGGGGCCAGCCAGCGCTCCGCTTCCCGAACGGACAGGCCCTTGCGTGCGGCATAGTCCTCGACCTGGTCGCGGCCCAGTTTGCCGGTGCCGAAGTAGCGCGACTCGGGATGGGAGAAATAGAAGCCGGATACCGCAGCCGTCGGCAACATGGCATAACTCTCGGTGAGGCTGATACCGGCCTTGCCGACCGGGTCGATGAGGTCCCAGAGGATGCCCTTCTCGGTGTGGTCCGGGCAGGCCGGGTAGCCGGGCGCCGGGCGTATGCCTCGGTATTCCTCGCGAATAAGTTCCTCGTTGGAGAGGTTCTCGGCCACCGCGTAGCCCCAGAATTCCTTGCGCACCCGTTCATGCATGCGCTCCGCGAAGGCCTCGGCCAGGCGGTCGGCCAGGGCCTTCAGCAGGATGGCGTGATAGTCATCGTGATCGGCCTCGAATTCGGCCAGCTTGGTCTCGATGCCGATCCCGGCGGTGACGGCGAAGGTGCCGATGTAATCGGTGACACCGGATTCCTTCGGTGCGATGTAGTCCGCCAGGCACAGATTGGGTGCTGCACTGCGCTTCTGGATCTGCTGGCGCAGGAAGTGGAACACCGTCTGCACCTCGGTGCGGGAATCATCCGTATACAGCTCGATATCGTGATCGTTGACTGCGTTGGCCGGAAAGAAACCGACAACAGCGCGCGCCGTGAGCCATTGCTCCCGGATGATGGTCTCGAGCATGTCCTGGGCATCGTCGAACAGGCGCCGCGCCTCGGTGCCGACGGTCTCGTCATCGAGGATTTGCGGGAACTTGCCGGCCAGTTCCCAGGCCTTGAAGAACGGGCCCCAGTCGATTCGCGCAACCAGCTCTGCCAACGGGTAATCGTCGAATACCTGCACGCCCAGGAACTCGGGCCGGACTGGCTGGTAGCTACCCCAGTCGGTCTGCAGCCTGTTGGCGCGCGCCGTCCCCAGGCTGGCGAGCTTGCGCTCCTTCTGTTGTGCCTGGCGTTGCTCGCGCAGTTCCCGGTAGCGGTCCTTGATCCCGGCTACATAATCCGCGCGGTGTTCCGCACTCAGCAGTTTGCTGGCCACGCCGACGGCGCGGGAGGCATCGGTCACGTAGACCACGGGGCCATGGTAGTGAGGATCGATCTTTACCGAGGTGTGGATCTGCGAGGTGGTGGCCCCGCCGATCAGCAGCGGTATGTCGAAGCCCTGGCGTTCCATCTCCTTGCCGATGTGGGACATTTCTTCCAGCGACGGAGTGATCAAGCCGGACAGGCCGATGATGTCGACCTGTTGCTCGCGCGCCGTCTTGAAAATAGTCTCGGCCGGCACCATGACACCCAGGTCGATGACCTCGTAGCGGTTGCACTGCAGTACGACGCCGACGATGTTCTTGCCGATGTCGTGGACGTCGCCCTTGACGGTGGCCATCAGGATGCGGCCGTTGCTCTGGATGGCCTCGCCCTTGGCCGCTTCCATGAACGGCAGCAGCCAGGCGACCGCTTTTTTCATTACCCGGGCCGACTTGACCACCTGGGGCAGGAACATCTTGCCGGCGCCGAACAGGTCGCCCACCACGTTCATGCCGTCCATCAGCGGGCCCTCGATGACATGCAGCGGCTCCGCGGCGGCCAGGCGTGCGGCCTCGGTGTCTTCCTCGATATAGTCCGCGATCCCCTTGACCAGTGCATGTTCGAGGCGCTTGTGTACATCCCATTCGCGCCATTCCAGGGTCTCTATCTGTTTGGCGGCCTGGCCGTCGCCACGGTAGTCATCGGCGATCTCGAGCAGGCGCTCGGTGGCATCATCGCGGCGGTTGAGGATTACGTCCTCGACACGTTCGCGCAGTTCGTCCGGGATGTCGGCATAAATCGCCAGCTGGCCGGCATTGACAATGCCCATGTCCATACCTGCCTTGATGGCGTGGTAGAGGAACACGGCGTGGATGGCCTCGCGCACGGGGTTATTGCCGCGGAACGAGAACGACACGTTCGAGACACCGCCGGAGACCCGGGCATGCGGTAGCGTGGTCTTGATGTCGTGGGTGGCGTCGATGAAATCGCGGCCGTAGTTGTTGTGTTCCTCGATGCCGGTCGCAACGGCGAAGATGTTGGGATCGAAGATGATATCTTCCGCTGCAAAGCCGACCTGCTCAGTCAGGATGCGGTAGGCACGGGTACAGATCTCGGTCTTGCGTGCGCGAGTATCGGCCTGTCCCTCTTCATCGAAGGCCATGACGATGGCGGCGGCCCCATAGCGGTGCACCAGCGTCGCATGGCGGATGAACTCCGTCTCGCCTTCCTTGAGACTGATGGAGTTGACCACACCCTTGCCCTGGATGCACTTGAGCCCGGCCTCGATCACGGACCACTTGGAGGAATCGATCACCACCGGGACCCGGGCGATGTCGGGCTCCGCCGAGATCAGGTTCAGGAAGCGCACCATCACGGCCTCGGATTCCAGCATCGCCTCGTCCATGTTGACATCGATCATCTGGGCACCGTTTTCGACCTGCTGGCGGGCCACCTCCAGTGCTGTCTCGTAGTCCTCCTCCATGATCAGGCGCTTGAAACGGGCGGATCCGGTGACGTTGGTGCGTTCGCCGATGTTGACAAACAGCGAGTCCTTGCCGATGTTGCAGGGTTCCAGCCCCGACAGTCGGCACTGCACCTCCAGTTCCGGCAGTGTGCGCGGCGGGTGCCGGCTGACCGCCGTGACGATCGCCTTGATGTGGTCGGGGGTGGTGCCGCAGCAGCCGCCCACGATATTGACGAAACCGTTGGCCGCCCAGTCGGCCAGCTCGGCCGCGATTTCCGCGGGTGTCTCATCGTATTCGCCGAACTCGTTGGGCAGGCCGGCATTCGGGTGCGCGGAAACATGGGTGTCCGCGATGTGCGCCAGTTCCTCGACGTACTGGCGCAGTTCCTTTGCACCGAGCGCGCAGTTCAACCCGATGGACACCGGGCGCGCATGGCGCAGGGAATTCCAGAAGGCCTCGGTCACCTGCCCGGTCAGTGTGCGCCCGGAGGCGTCGGTGATGGTCCCGGAGATCATCACCGGCAGGCGCGTCCCGCTATCCTCGAAGTACTGCTCGACCGCGAACACGGCGGCCTTGGCATTCAGGGTGTCGAAAATGGTCTCGATCAGGATCAGGTCGGCATCGCCCTCGACCAGGCCGCGGGTGGACTCGGTGTAGGCCGCGACCAGCTCATCGAAGTGAATATTGCGGTAGCCCGGATCGTTCACGTCCGGCGATATGGAGGCCGTGCGGTTGGTCGGACCGAGCACCCCGGCGACGAACCGCGGCTTGGTGGTGTCCGCGGTGTTGAAACCCTCAGTGGCCTCCCGGGCCAGGCGTGCGGCCGCCACGTTGATCTCGAAGGCCAGTTCCTCCATGCCGTAGTCGGCCATGGCAACGCGGGTGGCATTGAAGGTGTTGGTCTCGATGATGTCGGCACCGGCCTCGAGGTACTGGCGGTGAATGTCGCGGATGATCTGCGGCTGAGTCAGGACCAGGAGGTCGTTATTGCCCTTGAGGTTGGATTCCCAGTCGGCAAAGCGTGCGCCCCGGTAATCGGCCTCTTCGAGTTTGTGACGCTGGATCATGGTGCCCATGGCACCATCAAGGAACAGGATGCGGTCTTTCAGGAGTCGGGAGAAGTTTTGCATGACCTTCAGGGCAATAGAATTATTTTATGAAGTTTAACATGGACGTATCTGTTTACACTTATGATGTTTAGTGAAAAGCCGATAAGGGACAAAGAGGCCGACCACAGCGGGTCGGTGCCCAGCGTTTTTCTGCTTGCCCTCACGGCCGGTGGGGGAAAACCGGTTTATACAAGATATATACAGTTATATAATCAATCACCTGCGAGAGTATTACTGATCGCCTAAACTCACTCCATGAAGCACAAACGCGCCAGTCTCCTGTTGATCTGTGCCCTGTCGACCACGACGCCGATCCCGGCATCGGCGGACGCCATCGGCGACATGATCAGCGTGATGTTCCGCATGATGATGGTCATGATGGGCGGCATGGCCGATTCCATGGACGGGTCGAACAGCTGGGGTATGCCCATGAATTCCTTCGGACTGGGGATGAGCGGCTGGCCCGCAATGAGCGGCCTCTCCGGCCTGGGTGGCTGGCCGGGCAGCGGATTTGGCGGCTCCCCCTGGTCGATGCCCCTGACAGGCAATACCTGGGGCTATCCGTTGTCGGTGCCCGGTTATTTCAATAACCCCTATTCCGGCGGTGCCTGGGGGTATCCTCCGGACCGGCGCTGGTCCGGTGCCCGTTACCCCAATTCGGCTCGATTCGTGACCGCGTCCCTGCTGGACGGCAAGTGGTACGGGACTTCCGGGGAAACCCTCGAGATCAGGGGCAACCGTTTCCACCTGCGGAATGGCATGCTGTCGCTCAACGGGATATTGAAGGTCGAAAAAAATCTGGTCAGGCTGTACACACCGCAGACCCGTGCGGTACAACTTTACCAGTTCGCCAGAAACCAGACATCACTGGTACTGCAGGATGCGCAGGGCAAGACCCTCAAGTTTTATCTCAGCCCACGCAGCAGTGGTTATCCATTGCGGGTGTTCTGACACTCGAGCCTGCGCAATCAATGGCGCTCAGGGTTTGATGGCATCGCGCGCCATGCCCCCGGTGTCCTGCAGCGGCCCCAGCGGGTTCCTGTGATCGGTGACCTCGTCGAGCATCGGCGTCCCGCCCCACAGCTTGTAAACCACGGTATCGTCCTGCAACAGGATCAGCGCCTCGAAAGACCAGCCTGTCTCGATAATACTCCTGCGAAAGTTCAGCGTGTCACTCATGACATTACCGGTTCGCTGGCTGACGATCAGCGACGGCTTGGCCTCGTAGGCCTGGCAGGCCTGGCGTGCCTGGATGCAGCCGCGGACTGCGGGGTCCAGGTCATCCAGGGTGATGGAGTCATTCGGCATGAAACGATTCACAATACTTAAATAGTTGAGGATGCGGATATTCGGCGCCGAATATGGGTTGAAGCCGATGCGCTGTAATTCTTCCCGGGTTGTGCGTCCGGGAATGATCAGGTCATAGGCGGTCTGCGCCTCTGCAAAACTGTCCCAGGGTGAGCCCAGCTTCTTTTCCACCCGCGGCAGCGAGGCACTACAGCCGGTCAGCAGGATGGCGATTACCACAACGACAACGATTGCCAGCAAGGTTGCAGGGGGAAATCGTGTGGCAGCTTGCGTGCCCATGACGGTCTTCCATGATCCGGGGTCTCTAAGGGAAAGTTAGCACCTTTCTCGACCCACGGTACCGCACGCAGATCAAATAAGTCGCAGAAAATTTATCCGGGTGCCACACAGTGGCCACGTCTTCTAGCTGCGCTGGATAACAGAAACGCCCCCCATATAGGGCTGCAGGACGCCGGGTACGCGGACACTGCCGTCGGCCTGTTGGTAGTTTTCCATGACGGCGACCAGGGTGCGCCCCACCGCCAGACCCGAGCCGTTCAGGGTGTGCATCAGTTCAGGCTTGCCGCTATCCGGATTTCGCCAGCGCGCCTGCATACGCCGTGCCTGGAACGCCTCGAAATTGCTGCAGGACGAGATCTCGCGGTAGGTCTGCTGACCCGGCAACCAGACCTCGAGGTCATAGGTCTTGGCGGCGGAAAACCCGATATCCCCGGTGCACAGGCTGACGATACGGTACGGCAGTTCCAGGCGCTGCAGGATGGTCTCGGCATGGCCGGTCAGTGCCTCGAGCGCGGTGTAGGAATCGGCTGGCCGCACAAACTGAACCAGCTCGACCTTTTCGAACTGGTGCTGACGGATCATGCCGCGGGTGTCCTTGCCGTAGGAACCGGCCTCGGAGCGGAAGCACGGCGTGTGGGCGACATAAGCCGCCGGGAAGGCGTCGGTCTCGAGGATGGTGTCGCGGGCCAGGTTGGTGACGGGCACCTCGGCCGTCGGAATCAGGTAATAGCCCGGATCGCCACGGGTGGCGAACAACTCCTCCTCGAACTTCGGCAACTGGCCGGTGCCTTTCAGGCTGTCGGCATTGACCAGGTACGGGACATAGACCTCCCGGTAGCCATGCTCACGGGTGTGGGTATCGAGCATGAACTGGATCAGCGCGCGGTGCAGCCGTGCAAGCGGACCCTGCATCACGCTGAAGCGGCTACCGGCTATTTTCGCCGCGGCCTGGAAATCGAGCTGGCCCAGGGCCTCGCCGAGGTCGACATGGTCGCGGGCTTCGAAATCGAATGCCGTGGGCTCGCCCCAGCGGCGGATCTCCGGGTTATCCTGTTCTCCCCCGCCCTCCGGCACACTGGCATGGGGGATATTGGGGATCTCCATGAGCAGTCCGTTGAGCTCATCCTGCACGGAGGTCAGCTCATCCTCGGCCTTCCCGAGCTGCCCGCCAAGCCCCTCGACCTGCTCCAGCAGGGGTCTGATGTCCTCACCCGCCGCCTTGTTCTTGCCGATTTCCTTGGAACGGCTGTTGCGTTCAGCCTGCAACTCCTGGGTACGCGTCTGCAACGCCTTGCGTTGTTCTTCCAGGCGGTTCAGTCGTGCGGTGTCGAGTTCATAGCCGCGCCGCACAAGCTGTTGCGCCACATTGTCGATATCACTGCGAAGTAGTTTAGGGTCCAGCATGGTGTTCCTTGGTTACATGGTTTGTCATGAAGAACAATTTTTTCACCGCAGAGGCGCAGAGGACGCAAAGAAAACATTCGGTAAAGTAACAAAAAAGCAAACTATTGCTACGCAAAACGAAGTTATCCTATTTTATCCCCTCACCCCAACCCTCTCCCGGTGGGAGAGGGAGTTTACGAAACAGCAGTGATACATTAATGGTGTTTTGTTTTTAGCAATTGTTTATTGTTTTCTTTGCGTCCTCTGCGTCTCTGCGGTAATAAATGTTGTTAAACCATCAAAGTTGCCGGCCAGCTAACCATATGGCCCGGTTCGATCTCCTGCGTCAACTCCTCCAGGATGGTTTCCACGAGCGCAGGCTCGTCGAAGAACTCGACCACCACCGGCAGGTCCAGCGATATGTCCAGCAGGTTCGAGTAATGCATCTTGCCGGATTTACCGAACCCACTGATCGCGCGAAACACGGTAAAGCCGTGGACCTTGTGCTCGTTATGCAGACCCTGCAACAGACCCTCCAGCTTGCCCTCGCCCTCGGTCAGGTAAATGCGTACAAAGGTTACATCGAGTTTTTTCATAGTTGCCTCGCTAGTAGCATGCCCAGGCCGGCGGCGGCGATACACACGACCACGCTGGCGAGCACATTGAGGATGGCCTTGCCGAGCTGGCCGGATTCCATCAGGTTCAGGGTCTCCACTGAGAAGGTAGAGAAGGTCGTAAAGGCACCGAGCACACCAATCAGCAGAAAGGCGCGCAGCGCGGGACCGGTCGCGAGCCGCTCGATCAGCCAGATATACAGGAATCCCATCAGCAGGCTGCCGAGGACGTTCACCGTCAAAGTACCATAGGGGAAGCCGCGCCCCAGTACGGCGTGGATGCCATTCGATACCCAGTAACGCAGCAGTGCGCCCGCGGCACCGCCGGCGGCGATGGCAATTGTGAGGGTCATTCACGTTCCCCGTGTTTCATTGGGCGTAATGGTACACGTCGGGTGCGCGTCGTGCATCAGCGCGGCCGGTTTCCGTGTCCGGCATTCAGCGGCGCTGTTTTCTGTCCAGTTCGCGCAGGTGGGCGAGCTTTTCCGCGATCCTGATCTCGAGTCCACGCGCGACCGGACGATAGTAGTGCGGGGCAGGCATGTCTTCGGGAAAATAGTGTTCTCCGGCCGCGTACCCCTCGGGTTCGTCATGGGCGTAGCGATAAGCCTTGCCGTAACCGAGCTCCTTCATCAGGCGGGTCGGTGCATTGCGCAGGTGGACGGGCACCTCGAGGGAACCGTGTTTTTTAACATCGGCGCGGGCCGAGTTATAGGCCATGTAAACGGCATTGCTCTTGGCGGCACAGGCCATATAGATAACGGCCTGGGCCAGCGCCAGTTCGCCTTCGGGGCTGCCCAGGCGCTCCTGGACGTCCCAGGCCTCGAGGCTCAGAGTGAGCGCGCGCGGGTCGGCATTGCCGATATCCTCCGATGCCATGCGCACGATCCGGCGGGCGAGGTAGAGCGGGTCGCAGCCGCCATCGAGCATGCGCACCAGCCAGTACAGGGCCGCGTCCGGTGCCGAACCGCGCACCGACTTGTGCAGTGCCGAGATCTGGTCATAGAAATCATCGCCACCCTTGTCGAATCGCCGGGTACCGCCGGCAATAACCTCGTTGAGCACGGACTCGGGAATGATGCGGGCATCGCCCTCTTCCACGGCCAGGTCGGACGCGATCTCCAGCAGGTTCAGGGCGCGCCGCGCATCACCGTCCGCCGCCTGCACCAGCCGGTCACGTAATGCGGCTTCCAGTTGCAGACCGGGACTGCCCAGTCCGTGCCGAGGGTCCGCCAGTGCCGCATCGACAATACTGCGCAGGGCGGTCTCATCCAGGCGCTTGAGGACGTAGGTACGCGCCCGCGACAACAGGGCGCTGTTGAGCTCGAATGACGGGTTTTCCGTGGTCGCGCCAATGAAGATGATGGTGCCGTCCTCGACATAGGGCAGAAAGGCGTCCTGCTGTGCCTTGTTGAAGCGGTGCACCTCGTCGATAAACAGGATGGTCAGACGCGCTTCGGTATCGCGTATCCGGCGCGCCGTCTCGACCGCGCTGCGGATATCCTTGACGCCGGCCATAACCGCCGACAGGGTCAGGAACTCCGCATGGCTCTGTTCCGCCAGCAACCTGGCCAGGGTGGTCTTGCCGGTACCGGGCGGGCCCCACAGGACCATGGAGTGGAGATGGCCCTCCGTGATGGCGCGGCGCAGCGGTTTCCCCGGACCCAGGATATGCTCCTGGCCGGTGAAGCCGTCGAGTGAACGCGGACGCATGCGGTCGGCCAGCGGGCGCCAGGCTTCTTCGCTGTTCAGCATGGGTGGGTTACGAACGTGACCGGGCTAGTCTGGCTCGCCGACGACATCCACGCCGGGCGGCGGCTCGAAGTGGAACAGCTTGGCCTCCAGGTCTGCGTTGCGCAGCAGCCCGGCGAAATCAAATGTCGTGGTGTTTCCGAATCCATCCAGCGCCTCGATACGCGCCAGGGCATCATTCACGAAGTAGAGATGGATTTCGTTGATATTGCTGTCATCTGAGCGAGGTTGCAGGCGTATGTGCAGCAGACCGTCCGCTGCCGGCAGGGCCTCCATCTCGAAGACCTCCTCGACGGGCTGGAGTCCGCTGAGCAGCATGGCCGGGGTTGCGCCCAGTACCTTGTCTACCGGTTGTACCGTGACCTGTTCCAGGTCTTCGTCATAGGACCAGAGGTGTTTGCCGTCACTGACGATTTGCTGCCTGTACGGAGTCTCGTAGTTCCAGCGGAATTTCCCCGGTTGCTGGATCCACATCTGCCCGTCAGAGACCTGTTGCAAAATATTGTCGGCATCGACGACCTTCTGATGGAATCCGGCCTGCAGGCTGGTGAGTTCCGCGAAATAGTTGCGTACTGTGTCGAGGGCATCCTGCGCCTGCGCCTGCGCCATGGTGGCGAGCAGCAGGACAGCGATACTGAGGCGTACCGGAAGGTAGTGGGCGTGCATCAGGCCTCCGGTGGCGGGCCCGCCAGGACCTCGCGGCTGCCGTTGGTCTGCAGTGGACCGACGATACCGGTCTCCTCCATGTGCTCGATCATGCGCGCCGCACGGTTGTAGCCGATCTTGAGGCGCCGCTGCACGCCGGAGATGGAGGCGCGGCGGGTTTCCGTGACCAGGGCCACCGCCTGGTCATACAGGGGGTCGGTCTCGGTGTCGCTGCCAGCGCCACCGGCAACCGCTGACAGGCCGGCAACGGGTTCCGAGGAGACCTCCAGGATTTCCGTCATGTATTCCGGTTCGGACCTGCCCTTGAGGTGGGCGGTCACCTTGTGGACCTCCGTGTCCGAGACAAAGGCACCGTGCACGCGTACCGGGACCGAGGTACCGGGCGCCATGTACAGCATGTCGCCGTGGCCCAGCAGCTGATCGGCCCCCATCTGGTCGAGGATGGTGCGTGAATCGATCTTGGATGACACCTGGAAGGCGATGCGGGTCGGTATATTGGCCTTGATCAGGCCGGTGATCACATCGACCGAGGGCCGCTGGGTGGCGAGGATCAGGTGCACGCCGGCCGCCCGCGCCTTCTGGGCCAGGCGGGCAATCAGTTCCTCGACCTTCTTGCCGACCACCATCATCATGTCGGCCAGTTCGTCGATGACGATGACGATGAACGGTAGTGGCTGCAGCACGGGGTGTTCGGTACCCTCGAGGGCCTCCTCGGGATTGAACAAGGGGTCGGGGATCGGTTCGCCCCTGTCCTCCGCTTCCTTCACCTTGCGGTTGTAATTCGCGATATTGCGCACCCCCAGGGCCGCCATCAGGCGGTAGCGCCGCTCCATCTCCGCGACACACCAGCGCAGGGCGTTGGCGGCCTCGTTCATATCGGTCACCACCGGTGTCAGCAGATGGGGTATGCCTTCATAGACCGACAGTTCGAGCATCTTCGGGTCGATCATGATGAGGCGCACGTCTTTGGGCAGGGTCTTGTAGAGCAGGCTGAGGATCATGGCGTTGATGGCGACGGACTTGCCGGAGCCGGTGGTGCCGGCGACCAGCAGGTGCGGCATGCGTGCCAGGTCGACCACCACGGATTCTCCACCGATATCCTTGCCCAGTGCCAGGGTGAGCGGCGAGGTCGATTCGTCGTACTCTGTGGAGCCGAGGATCTCGCTGAGACTGACGATCTCGCGGTGTTCGTTCGGGATCTCGAGGCCGATGACCGACTTGCCCGGGATCACCTCAACCACGCGCACACTGATGGCCGACAGCGCACGGGCAATGTCCTTGGCCAGGTTGGTGATCTGGCTGACCTTGACGCCGGCTCCCAGGTCGAGTTCGAAGCGCGTGATAACCGGCCCCGGGTGGACGGCCACCACCTCGACCTCGATGTTGAAGTCCAGCAGTTTCATCTCCACCAGGCGTGACATGGCCTCCAGCGCTGCGTCGGAATAGCCCTCCTCCGACGGTCTGGGATCATCGAGCAGCGACAGCGGTGGCAACTCGGTATTCGGTGGCGGATCAAACAGCGGGACCTGGCGCTCGCGTTCCTGGCGTTCGCTCATCTGCACCTGCCTGACCACCGGTTCAATGCGCGGTGGTGTGCGCTTGACGGCCTTCTGCTGGCTCGCCCTGACCGCCTCTTCGCGCCGCTTCAGGGCTCGCCGGCCTTCGATGTATTCGGGTAACTGGCCCACCAGGGCATAGATGTTGTCCGCCAGCATCAGGGTGTATTTGCCGGTGAAATCCATCGCACTCAGCCAGGACAGGCCGGTGAACAGGGTGACACCCGCCAGGAACAGGGCCAGGAGGAACAGGGTGGCGCCGATCGGGCTGAACAACTCGACCAGGCCCTGGCCGACGACATTGCCGAGTACGCCGCCGGCCCCGGCCGGAAAGATACCGCTGGCCTGGCCCAACTCCAGCGTGGCGAGTCCGCAACCGGCGCCCACGGTAAGCAGGAATCCGGACCAGCGTATCGCCAGGATATGCAGGTCGATGCCTCCGCTGGGCGTACGTCCGCGGTACACCAGCCAGCCGCTGTAGGCCACCATGACGGGCAGCAGGTAGGCGAGGTAACCGAACAGGTAGAGCAGAATATCCGCCAGCCAGGCGCCGACGACGCCGCCGGCGTTGTGGATCTCGTCAACCGAACCACTGTGTGACCACCCTGGATCGGCCGGGTTGTAACTCAGCAGCGACACCAGGAGATAGGCTCCCACGGCGCCGAGAATGAGCAGTGCCGCCTCACGCAGGCCGCGGGTGACCTGGGTCAGCCTGCTTTGAACGAATTTGCCATCCTTGTTACGCCGAGCTTGTGCCAAAATAATCCTCTTTTATAACTATGTGCGCCAATTCGCTAATCTAATTAAATTTATTTATTCAGGCAAACATTTCTTGCAGGGCCGGATGGATGAACCTTCCCGACTCGATATTGATACCCCTGCTCAACGACTTACAGGACTTCCAGTCGGGCTGGGCGATGGCCGTTACATACGGGATCAGGGCGGCGGACAGGGCCTGCGAGGCCGTCCTGGGCACGGCGCCCGGCATGTTGGTGACGGCAAAGTGCACCACGTCCTCCTCGATATAGGTCGGGTTTTCATAGGTGGTCGGTCGGGTGGTTTCGATACAACCGCCCTGGTCCACCGAGATATCGATAATGACACTGCCCGGCTGCATGGCCCTGACCATGTCACGGCTGACCACGTGCGGCGCCCGGCGGCCGGTTTTGAGTACCGCGCCAATGACCATGTCCGCCTCGGCCACTTCCTTTTCAAGTGCATCCTGGTAGGGATACAGGGCGGTCACGTTGTTGCCCAGTTCACGCATGGCCGTCAGCCGGTCGCGGCTCAGGTCGAACACCATAACCTCGGCGCCGATGTTGGCGGCCAGGGTGGCGGCATTGCCGCCTGCGGTCCCCGCGCCGATGATGACAACATGACCGCGTTCAGCCGCCGGCACGCCACCTAGCAGCAGCCCCTTGCCGCCCTGTGGCTGGTGCAGGAGATGGGTCCCGACCTGGGTGGCGATGCGCCCGGCAATGGCGCTCATCGGCGCGAGTGCCGGTAGTTTCCCACCCTCTTCCTCGACGGTTTCGAAGCCGACCGCGGTCAGGCCGATGTCCTGGAGCTTGCGGGCAAGTTGCGGATATGCCGCCAGGTGCAGAAAACAGAACAACAGGTGGTTCTGTCTTAAATGGACAAGTTCGCTGTCCTGGGGTTCCTTTACCTTGAGGATGAGTTGGGCGTCCCGATAGACCTGCGCGGTGTCTGCAACCACCCGGACACCGGCGCTCGTGAATACGCCATCGGGATAGCCGGACAAGGCGCCGGCATTCTGCTCCATGGTGATGGAATGACCACTGTCGATCAGCTGCCGGCAGGCCTCCGGAACCAGCGCAATGCGCCCTTCCAGTGGCTTTATTTCCCGTGGAATCCCGATGTGCATGCTTGCTTTACCCTACACCCCAAGTTACGTACCATAGCGCGCTACCCATCGAGCGGGCAGCACACCGAGTTCGATACAGACACCGTCCCGTCACGGTTAACAGTACAGGACCCTGAGCTGTTATCTGCACTGAACTGCCTGTCTAACGGAGTGATTATACATGAGTGATATCAAGCACTGTCGCCTGCTGATTCTCGGTTCGGGCCCGGCAGGTTACACGGCGGCCATCTACGCGGCGCGTGCCAATCTCGACCCGGTGCTGGTTACGGGGCTGGAGCAAGGCGGTCAGCTGATGACCACGACCGAGGTGGAAAACTGGCCGGGTGGCGAAGCAGGCTTGCAGGGACCACCGCTGATGGAGGACATGCGCCTGCATGCCGAACGCTTCGATACGGAAATCATTTTCGATCATATTCACACGGTCGACCTCAAACAGCGTCCCTTCCGGCTGGAGGGTGATTCCGGCATTTATACCTGCGATGCCCTGATCATCGCCACGGGCGCCTCGGCGATGTACCTCGGTCTGCCATCGGAAGAGGCCTTCAGGGGACGCGGCGTGTCCGCCTGCGCCACCTGTGATGGTTTCTTCTACAAGAATCAGGCGGTCGCCGTGATCGGCGGCGGCAACACCGCGGTCGAAGAGGCCCTGTATCTGACGCATATCGCCTCTCATGTCACCCTGGTGCACCGGCGTGACAAACTGCGCGCCGAGAAGATCCTGCAGGACCGCCTGTTCAAGAAGGAGTCGGAAGGTGTGGTCAGCATCGAATGGGACCATGTCCTGGACGAGGTCCTGGGCGATGACAGCGGGGTCACCGGTATGCGTATCAGTAATGTCAAGAATGAACAGACCAGGGACATCGAGCTGCAGGGCGTCTTCATTGCCATCGGTCACAAGCCAAACACCCAGATCTTTGCAGGTCAGCTCGACATGGAGAACGGCTATATCACGGTAAACAGCGGGAATGCCGGTGACGCTACCGCCACCAGCGTCGAGGGAGTGTTTGCCGCGGGCGATGTCAGCGACCACATCTATCGCCAGGCCGTGACATCCGCGGGTACCGGTTGCATGGCGGCACTCGATGCCGAACGCTACCTGGACAGTCTCGAAGCCGGCGACTGATTCCGGCACCACCGCCTGGCCGGTGGTTCATGATCCATGCACGTCGGCGTCATTAACCGTCTGGATGACCTGGCAGAGGGCCAGTGGAACCGGGTGGCCGGTACCCGCAATCCCTTCCTGAGGTCCGAATTTCTGGCGGCGCTGGAACGGCATCGCTGCCTTGGCGAGGCCTTCGGCTGGTACCCGCAGCACCTGGTTGCGTACGACGATGAGGGGGAGCCGGCGGGTGTCGCGCCGCTGTACCTGAAGGACAATTCCTACGGCGAGTTCGTGTTCGACTGGTCATGGGCCGATGCCTACCAGCGTTCCGGCCGGCGCTACTACCCGAAACTGGTGTCCGCCATCCCCTACACGCCGGTAACCGGTCCGCGCCTGCTGGTCAGGGACGGGGCGGATCGCGCAGCCGTTATCGATGCCCTCGTCCACAAGTCACTGGAACTGACCCGGGAAACCGGCTCTTCATCCCTGCACTGGTTATTCACCGATGGCGCTGACACGGATGCACTGCTGGACTACGGCCTGATGCGCCGCACGGGTTGCCACTTTCACTGGCAAAATCGCGATTACCGGACGTTTGATGATTTTCTCCGGCAGCTGAATTCGCGCAAGCGCAAGAAGATCGGGCGCGAACGGCGCTATGTCGCCGATGCCGGCATCCGCATGGAGATCATTCACGGCCATGAGGCCAGCGAGGCACTGTGGGCGACCATGCACCGCTTCTACCGCTCGACCTTCGAACGCAAATCCGGCATTGCCACCCTGTCGCTCGATTTCTTTCTCGATATCTGCCAGACAATGGGCGAACAGGTCGTGCTGGTATGCGCCCGGGATGGCAAGCGGGCGGTTGCCGGTGCCATTAATCTGCGTAGCGACACGGCGCTATACGGCCGGCACTGGGGTTGTAGCGACCACTACCACAGTCTTCACTTTGAAACCTGCTTCTACCAGGGCATCGACTACTGCATCGAGCACAGGCTGTCACTGTTCGAGCCCGGTGCCCAGGGGGAGCACAAGATCAGCCGCGGCTTCCTGCCCACCCTGACATGGTCGGCACACTGGATAGAGGATGACCCGTTCCGGGAAGCGGTCTCAAGGTTCCTGGCCAATGAACATGAACTGATGCTTGATTATCATAAAGACATGAGTGCTTATTCACCCTTCAGGCAGGATCGGGACGCACAGGGTGACGGCGGATGATCCTGGAACAGGGCCCGGCCCCCTTCTGGCTTGACCCGGATGATCCTGATGCCGGGTTCCCGGACGTGGAACGAGCGCTGAAGGAGCCCGACGGCCTGTTGGCGATTGGCGGTGATCTCTCCGTGCCGCGTCTGCTCGAGGCCTATCGCCGGGGTATCTTTCCCTGGTACGGATCCGGTCAGCCGATCCTGTGGTGGTCGCCGGACCCGCGGCTGGTGCTGCGGCCCGGGGACCTGCGCATATCACGCAGCCTGACCAAGACCCTCAGGAAGGCCGTGTTCAGAGTGACGATGGATTCGGATTTTGCGGCGGTTGTCGAAGGTTGCGCCGCGCCCCGCAGGGCCGATAGCGGCACCTGGATTACCGACGCGATGAAGGCGGCCTATATTGAGTTACACCGCCAGGGCTACGCGCATTCCGTTGAATGCTGGCATGAGGGGCGGTTGGTCGGCGGTCTCTACGGGGTTTCAATCGGGCGCGTGTTCTTCGGTGAATCCATGTTCACACGCATGAGCGACGCCTCGAAGGTTGCACTGGTACAGCTGGCGCGGCAACTTGAGCGTTGGGACTTCCCGGTGATCGATTGCCAGGTCTATACACCGCACCTTGAGGACCTTGGGGCCACATCGATGTCCCGACTGGATTTTACCCGCACATTGGAACGGGCCTGTGCCCTGCCTCCGCCAGCCGGGCCGTGGGCCTTCGAGGCGGGTTTGTTCGACCGCTAAGACTCCCGGAAGGTGGCATTACAGGGCCTGCGTGGCAGGGTGTTTCCTGCCGGACTTCCGCGTATAATGCTGCGGCTGTTGATACTGTTGAAGACTTAATTACATGGCAAAGGAAGATCAAATCGAAATGGAAGGCACGGTCATCGAGACCCTGCCCAACACAATGTTCCGGGTCGAGCTGGAGAACGGCCACGTGGTGATCGCGCATATCTCGGGGAAAATGCGTAAACACTATATCCGGATACTGCGGGGAGACAAGGTGACGGTGGAACTGACACCCTACGATCTTTCCAAGGGACGTATAACCTACCGCGCGCGCTGAGTGTCCGGGACAAGCTCCCTGAACTTCAATGCACGCACTCTTTATCCTCGATCTCGAATTTCAGACTGCCGCCTGCTTCGCTGATTATCAGGTGGCCACCATTAGCCAGTTCACCGAACAGTAGTTCCTCTGCCAGCGGTTTCTTGATGTGCTGCTGAATGATGCGTGACATGGGGCGTGCACCCATTTTCGGGTCATAACCGTGTTCGGCCAGCCACAGACGTGCCGATTCATCCACCTCGATAGTGACCTGTTGATCCTGCAGTTGTGCCTCGAGTTCGAATATGAACTTGTCCACGACCTGGGTAATCACGGTCGGATCGAGCGGATTAAACTGTACGATGGCATCCAGCCGATTGCGGAATTCCGGGGTAAACAGGCGCTTGATTACCTCCATGCCATCGCTGCTGTGGTCCTGCTGGGTAAAACCGATCGATGGCCGGTTCATCTCCTGGGCGCCGGCATTGGTGGTCATGACCAGCACCACATTCCTGAAGTCTGCCTTGCGCCCGTTGTTGTCGGTCAGGGTCCCGTGGTCCATCACCTGGAGCAACAGGTTGAAGACATCAGGGTGAGCCTTCTCGATCTCGTCGAGCAGCAGCACGACATGCGGGTTCTTGCTGATGGCCTCGGTCAACAGGCCACCCTGGTCATAGCCGACGTAACCCGGCGGGGCACCTATCAGGCGCGATACCGTGTGGCGCTCCATGTATTCCGACATATCGAAACGTACCAGTTCCAGGCCCATGATACGGGCAAGCTGCCGGGTCACCTCGGTTTTGCCGACTCCGGTTGGGCCGGCGAACAGGAACGAACCGATCGGTCTTTCATCGGCACCCAGACCGGATCGTGACATCTTGATGGCCGATGACAGGTTCTCTATGGCCTGGTCCTGCCCGTAGACCACCATCTTCAGATCGCGTTCGAGGTTGCGCAGGGTCTCCTTGTCGGAAACATTCACCGTCTTGGCGGGGATGCGCGCCATCTGGGCAATGATCTCTTCGATATCCGACACGCCGATGGTTTTCTTGCGGCGCGATGGCTTGCGCAGACGCTGGCTGGCACCGGCCTCGTCAATGACGTCAACGGCCTTGTCCGGCAGGTGCCGGTCATTGATGTAGCGATCGGCCAGTTCGGCGGCGGCACGCAGGGCGCGTGGTGAATACTTCACCTTGTGGTGTTCTTCGAAGCGCGGCCGCAGGCCCTTCAGGATCTCAACGGTTTCCTCGACCGTGGGTTCACTGATATCGATCTTCTGGAAACGCCGCGACAGGGCATGATCCTTCTCGAAGATGCCACGGTATTCCTGGTAGGTCGTGGAGCCGATGCATTTGAGTTCACCGGAGGCCAGCATGGGCTTGATGAGGTTGGAGGCGTCCATCACCCCTCCGGATGCCGCACCGGCACCGATAATGGTGTGGATCTCGTCGATGAACAGGATGGCGCCCTTTTCCTTGCGCAGCTGTGAAAGGACAGCCTTGAAGCGCTTCTCGAAATCACCGCGGTATTTGGTGCCGGCGACCAGCGAGCCGAGGTCCAGGGAATAGATGGTGCTGCCGAGCAGCACCTCGGGAACCTCGCCCTCAACGATCATTTTCGCCAGGCCTTCGGCCAGTGCGGTCTTGCCTACCCCGGCCTCTCCCACGAACAGCGGGTTGTTCTTGCGCCTTCGGCAGAGGATCTGGATGGTGCGGCGCACCTCGGGCTGCCGCCCGATCAGCGGATCGATCTTGCCCTGTGCGGCCAGTTCGTTCAGGTTGCTGGCAAAGGTCTCCAACGGCTGTTTCGCCGCCTCTTCGGTGGCCGGTCCGGACTCGGTGCTTTCGAGGCTCTCGTCCGGCTGGTCATGAACCTTGGAGATGCCGTGGGAGATGTAGTTAACGACATCCAGCCGCGTGATATTCATCTTGTTGAGAAAATAGACGGCCTGCGATTCCTGTTCACTGAAGATGGCCACCAGAACATTGGCGCCGGTCACCTCGTTCTTGTCGGAAGACTGGACATGAAACACGGCACGTTGAAGCACTCGCTGGAATCCCAGGGTGGGTTGTGTTTCCCGGGTATCGTCCTCGGACAACAAGGGGGTTGTTTCATCCAGAAACCTGGTGAGGTCTTGCATAAGCTTGTCGATTTCTGCGCCACAGGCCCTCAGGACCTCCACAGCTGACGGATTGCCCAGCAAGGCATGCAACAGGTGTTCAACCGTCATGAATTCATGACGTTTGTCGCGTGCCTCCTTGAAGGCAAGATTCAGCGTGAATTCAAGTTCCTTGCTTAGCACAATGACACCTCAAGCCGGTCTGTCAGGCCTCCTCCATACTGCACAGCAAGGGGTGCTGGTGACGCCGTGCGTATTCATTGGCCTGCGCAACCTTGGTCTCGGCGATTTCATGCGAGTAGATCCCGCATACCGCCTTGCCCTGCGTATGCACGTGCAACATGATCCGGGTCGCCTTCTCCCGATCCATTGCAAACAGCTTTTCAAGCAGCATGACTACAAATTCCATCGGTGTAAAGTCATCGTTCATTAAGACCACCTTATACAGGGGCGGTTCCTTGATCTCGGGCTTTGCCTCCTTGAGTGCAAGACCCTCGTCGCCGTCATGTCCGCGTTCATCTTCCATATTCTGTATTTTAGCCTACCACGCAACTGGAAACCTACTGCGCGGGCCATGCTCTCTTTCTGAAAAATGCCTGTCGAAACAAATAACATACGCATTCAGAATTAGCATAGAAACAAATCCGGCGCAAGAAACACCGGTTGGCCCGGGTCCAGTATAAATCGGCAGAAAAAATGCATACTTGACTAACTGCAAAGGTCACATTTAAGTTATACGGCGTATGGCTGGCCTGCCAGCCACGGGGGGAGGACTGACCGGGAAATTACCTTGTGCAGTAACCGGTCGGTCCTGTGTATAAAAAATGACGGAATTTATTTCGTCTGATTAAAGAAACAGGAAGGGGCGTTATGTCAGTCGGTACAGTCAAGTGGTTCAGTAATGCCAAGGGTTATGGTTTTATTTCTCCGGATGAAGGCGAGGAGGATATTTTCGCCCACTTTTCCGCAATCGAGATGGATGGCTACAAGACCCTCAGCGAGGGTCAGAAGGTCGAGTTCGAGATCACCGATGGGCCCAAGGGCCTGCAGGCATCGAATATAAAGGCCTCCGAATAATACCGTACTAGCGCGCATCCACTGCGCATCAAACTGTTATATTTCCCACGCCGATCAGGCGTGGGAAATAATTTCCTCTCCAAACGCCGAACAGCTGACCTTGCGGGCGCCGGTCATCAGGCGTTCCAGGTCATAGGTCACAGTCCTGGCCGCGATAGCACCGGACAGACCCTTGATAATCTGTTCGGCCGCCTCATTCCAGCCCAGGTGCCGCAACATCATCTCCGCTGACAGGATGAGCGAACTCGGATTTACCATATCCTTGCCGGCATACTTTGGCGCGGTGCCATGGGTCGCCTCGAACAGCGCCACGCTGTCGGACAGATTGGCGCCCGGCGCCATCCCGATGCCGCCGACCTGGGCGGCCAGCGCATCCGAAATATAGTCGCCGTTGAGGTTGAGCGTGGCGATCACGCTGTATTCCGCCGGACGCAGCAGGATCTGCTGCAGGAAGGCATCTGCGATCACATCCTTGATGACAATTTCCTTGCCGGTCCTGGGATTCTTCAGCACGCACCAGGGGCCGCCATCCAGTTCGGTTGCACCGAATTCCTCCTGGGCCAGCTCATAACCCCAGGTCTTGAACGCGCCCTCGGTAAATTTCATGATGTTGCCCTTGTGCACCAGGGTCACGGAATCTCGATCCTGCTCGATGGCATACTGAATGGCCTTGCGTACCAGCCGCCGGGTACCCTCGGCGGAGACCGGCTTGATGCCGATGCCGGAGGTGTCCGGGAATCGTATCTTGGTCACACCCATTTCATTCTGCAGGAAATCGATGACCTTCCTGGCCTCGTCGCTGCCGGCACGCCACTCGATGCCGGCGTAGATGTCTTCGGAGTTCTCCCTGAAGATCACCATGTCGGTTTTCTCCGGCTCCTTGAGGGGGCTGGGCGTACCGTCAAAATAACGCACCGGACGCTGGCAAACATACAGGTCCAGTTCTTGACGCAGGGTCACGTTGAGGGAGCGGATCCCGCCGCCGACCGGCGTCGTCAACGGGCCCTTGATGGCAATGGCGTAGTCCCTGATCGCCTGCAGGGTTTCCTCAGGCAGCCAGGTATTCGCACCATAGACCGCATTCGCCTTTTCGCCGGCATAGACCTCCATCCACACGATCGAGCGTTCACCGGCATAGGCGCGTTCCACCACGGCATCGACGACCCGCTTCATTACCGGGGTGATATCGACCCCGATTCCATCTCCCTCGATAAACGGGACAACCGGGTGCGCCGGAACGCGCAGCGTTGTGTCCGCATTGACCTGGATCTTTTCTCCCTCAGCCGGGATCGCGATGTGTTTGTACGTCATGGTTCAGTCCTGCACGGTTATAAATGTGTAATGTATTCGAAAAAAAGCCCCTGCATATGCAGGGGCTCCTGGTATGACGCCTGCCCAATGTCAGGCATTCAGCTGCAGATTACGGCTCCTCGCCGGCAGCCATGATCAGGGCTTCCTCGATGGCGCCCGGGGAGCACATGATCTTGAAGAAGGTGCCCTGGCCAGCCGGTGCGGCCACCATCGGCAGATGCGGCCAGTTGATGGCGATGCGGAAGCGAGCATACAGGGCATAGGCCGTGCCGTCTGACACTACGATTTCGTACGGCAGGTGGGCCGTGGAGCGCGGGCTGGCCTTGTCGACGCGGCCCATGATGAACTCGTCGCCGCTGCAGTCATCGGCATCCGTGCCCTTGAGGGCCACACCGAACACGGACTCATCCTTGCCGGGGATGTCGATGCGGTAGACCTTGGACGTGGCACCCTTGCCGGCTGCCAGAGCCGCCTCAACCTCCTTGAGGGCCTCTTCCTGGCTGTCGTACTCGGCCAATTCACTGGGGTCGTCGAAGTACTCCATCATCACGGTGTAGTGGTACTTGCGCAGGTCCTTCGCTGTCAGGTCTTTCTCGGAACCGAAGTCCATTTCCGCACCCAGTGCACCTTCCAGCTGTGAACGGATATCGGCCATGTCACCCGCCATGCGGTAGGCGGCGGCCATGTAGATGGGGTTGGTATAGACGACCTCGATATCATCGCCGTTCTTGGTCACGGAGACACGCTGTGCGGCACCGTATGCGCCAAATTCCGACTTGGCGGCGTGGGCCTTCAGTGCAGCGTTGGTGACCACAATGATGTGCGCCCCGCTATAGGGTGAATATTCACCGGCGACCTCGAAGCCGGCCCCGGTGAGCTTGCCCTTGACCTCGGAGGCCACGGCATTGACATCACCGCTGGCCTTGGAGGCCAGCACGAAGGGCATCAGCACGTCTTCGGCCAGTGCACTGCCCACTGTGGTAATAAAGAAGATTCCTGTCAGAACTGTTTTTCTTAGCAACGCTATCATTGCAGACTCCTCCACACTTGCATGTAATTAAGTTAGTGTTTATTTAACCTGGCATTTCTACCGTTGGGACCGTTGTGATGAGGGGGTGTTCCCGTGGCGCAGAAACGAGTGCGCAGTATAGGGGAACGGGAACCGTTCTGCGAGTGTCAATATTTCAGCAACAAGGTACTTAATTATAATGAAATCATTTAGCTGTCATGTATTGCTCATGATACGCGGGAAGACGTTGCCATATCCGAATCTGTGTCATAATGAACAACTAACTATCTGTAATACATAAGATATGACCTGGAAACCCCACGTCACTGTCGCGGCCGTCATCGAGGACCAGGGCCGTTTCCTCCTGGTCGAGGAACGCATCGCCGGCAAGCGGGTATACAACCAGCCGGCCGGGCACCTCGAACAGGGCGAGAGCCTGACGGACGCGGTCGTACGCGAGACCCTGGAAGAAACCGCCTGGCATTTTCAACCCGCCGCCCTCATCGGTCTGTACCGCTGGTGCCAACCGGAGACCGACAGGACCTACCTGCGTGTCACGTTTTCCGGACGCGGCCTGTTTCATGAACCCAGGCGGCAACTCGACACGGGTATCGAGCGCACCCTGTGGTTGACTGCCGGCGAAATCCGCGAACAGGCCGGGTACCTGCGCAGCCCGCTGGTACTTAAGTCCATCGATGACTATCTTGCCGGTGCCACCTACCCCCTTGCCCTGCTTGCCGATGTTGAATAAGCCCCGCTACCTGACCACCTTACTGGTGTTGCTGACCGCTGCCCCGGTGTACGCCGATCTGTTTGTGCGTGATGACATCATCACCACACCGACCCGGGATTCCTTTTCGGTCTGTTTCGATCACACCTGCGCCAGTGTGGTTACGGTGTCGCTGACCCCGGATGAATGGCGCAATGCGATCCGGCCCCTGCAAAAGCCTGCGGCAAGCGCCGCTGCTGAACGTGCCGCAATCGCCGAGTCGATTGCCCTCCTCGAGGCCATTGTGGGCCGGTATACGGGCACGCACCGCGACCGGGGCCGTAATCTGAGCGGCATCGGAAAACCCGGCCAACTCGACTGTATCGATGAATCGACCAATACCACGACCTATCTGCGCTTGCTCGAACGCGACGGCCTGTTGAGGCACCACAGGGTCGGCAAGCGCTCCACCCGCTTCGGCCTGTTTGTCGGCATGCCGCATACCACCGCCGTGATTGTGGAGGTCGGCAGTGCCCGACGCTATGCTGTCGACTCCTGGTTTCTGGATAATGGCCAGCCGCCATTTATCGCGGAAATCGATCTGTGGAAAGCCGGTGCGGCCCCGGACACCCACTAACTGCAGGTGCCCGGGCTGAACAACACAACATGAGCCAGGTCTTTGTCGGATTGTCCGGGGGTGTGGATTCCGCCGTGGCCGCCCTCCTCCTCAAGCAGGCAGGCCACCAGCTCACGGCCGTCTTCATGAAGAACTGGGACGAGGATGACGAGGCCGGCTACTGCCCGTCTGAGGCGGACCTCGCGGATGCCCGCGGGGTCTGCGACCTGCTGAACATCGAATTGCAGACGGTCAGTTTCTCGACTGAATACTGGAACCGCGTATTCAGCTACTTCCTCGACGAGTACCAGGCCGGACGCACTCCGAATCCCGATATTACCTGCAATCAGGAGATCAAGTTCCGGGCATTCCTGGACTATGCGCTTGACCGCGGAGCGGATGTCATTGCCACGGGGCACTATGCTCGGACCGACAGCAACGGCGCGGCACGGTTGCTCAGGGGCCGGGACAGTAACAAGGACCAGACCTATTTCCTGCATCGCCTCGACCAGTCGCAATTGAAAAAGAGCCTGTTCCCGATCGGCCACCTGGAGAAAACCGCGGTGCGCGAGATGGCGACGCGGGCCGGCTTCCGCAATCACGACAAGAAGGACAGTACCGGTATCTGTTTTATCGGCGAGCGCAAGTTCAGCGACTTTCTCTCGCGCTACCTGCCGGGACAGCCGGGCGAGATCAGAACCCTGGACGGGGCGTTGATTGGCGAGCACCAGGGCCTGGTGTTCTACACCATTGGCCAGCGCCAGGGGCTGGGTATCGGCGGAAAAAAACACACCCCGGGTGCACCGTGGTACGTCGTCGATAAGGACATGAAACACAATATTCTGCGCGTCGCCCAGGGGGTTGATCATCCCGCCCTGTTCAAGCGGCGCCTGCATGCCAGCCAGCTGCACTGGATCGCCGGCCAGCCGCCGGAAATGCCTCTGGCATGCAGTGCACGCATCCGCTACCGTCAGTCAGACCAGCCCTGTAGCGTCACCACCACTGCGCCGGGGCAGGCCCTGGTCGAGTTCCAGCAGTCGCAACGCGCCATCACCCCGGGGCAGTCGGTGGTATTTTATGACGACGAGGTATGCCTCGGCGGCGGCATCATCGATACGGCCCTTTAGGATAAATATGGCATTAAACTTCTCACCTTCTCCGTGCAGTCGTGCGGTAGATTCTATTAATCAGCCATGAAAACCAATTCCCGTGACCTAGCCATCGCCCTGGCCGGCATATTCCAGGCCGTCAAGCTGGTGCAACAAATCGCCAACGGTGAACAGCGGGACAGCCGCGCGTTCAATGCCTGCCTGGCCGGTATATTCAACATCGACCCGGAATCGGCCGACACCGTGTTCGGCAGCCTTGCCGGTATCCGGCAGGGACTGGAGATTGCCCGCGACCAGGTCGCCGGCCCAAACGAGCGCCGCGACATGGAGCTGACACGCTATGCTGTTACGGTGATGCACCTGGAACGCAAGCTGAACCGCAACCGGGCCATGCTGGACAGTCTCAGCGCGGGAATCGAAAAGGCAAACGAGCAGGCCCGGTTTTTCGATGTCACCCATTCCGGCGTGATTGCCAGCCTGGCTGATTGCTACAAGCAGACCATCAGTACCCTGCGGCCGCGTATCCTGGTTAATGGCAACCAGGCGATCCTGGGGAATCCCGAGAACCAGAACCTGATCCGTGCCCTGTTGCTTGCGGCCGTGCGCGCCGCTGTCTTGTGGCGCCAGTGCGGCGGAGGTCGCCTGACACTGATTCTGCAGCGCAAGGCACTGTTGAATGCAACTGAATCATTGCTCAGGGAAGCGCAGAACATCCACTGAAGCTGTCTGCCCGGCCCCCTGTTTCAGTGTATAATCGCCGCCTCCCGGAACCGGCACATCGGTGCGTGCCCCGTTCAGCCGGCCGGCACTATCCAGAACCCGTTATGAAACAGCTTGGCAGCTCGCAGGAGATTCTATGAAAGACAGTTTTGCAACACGTGGCACATTGAATGTCGGTGAGCACCGCTATGAGATCTTCAGCTTGCGCGCACTTAATAAGCGCCATGATGTGACACGCCTCCCCTGGTCTCTCAAGATCCTGCTCGAAAACCTGCTGCGTTACGAGGACGACCTTACTGTTAGCCGCGACGATATCGAAGCCCTGGCGAACTGGGACCCGACGGCCGAGCCTTCGGTCGAGATCGCCTTCCGTCCCGCACGAGTCCTGATGCAGGACTTCACCGGCGTCCCGGCGATCGTCGATCTCGCCGCCATGCGAGATGCCATGCAGAAGCTGGGTGGTGATCCCGACCGGATCAATCCCCTGCAACCGGCGGAACTGGTGATCGATCATTCAGTCCAGGTTGACAGTTACGGTTCAGACAATGCCATCGACCTGAACAGCGAACTTGAATACCGTCGCAACCAGGAACGCTACAGCTTCCTGAAGTGGGGACAGAAGGCCTTCTCGAACTTCAAGGTGGTCCCGCCGGATACCGGTATCGTGCACCAGGTCAACCTCGAATACCTGGCCCGGGTCGTGTTCGGCACCCAGGGCCAGGCGAACCAGGCCTACCCGGATACCCTGGTCGGGACCGACTCCCACACCACCATGATCAATGGCCTGGGCGTCCTGGGTTGGGGTGTGGGTGGCATCGAGGCCGAGGCCGCCATGCTCGGACAACCGATTTCCATGCTGATACCCCAAGTGGTCGGTTTCCGACTCACCGGGCAGCTGCCGGAGGGTGCCACGGCCACCGACCTGGTACTGACGGTCGTGGAGATACTGCGTAAGCGGGGCGTGGTCGGCAAGTTCGTCGAGTTCTTCGGAGATGGGCTTGATCACCTGCCGCTGGCGGATCGTGCCACCATCGCCAATATGGCACCGGAGTACGGGGCCACCTGCGGATTATTCCCGGTTGATGACGAGACCCTCCGTTACCTGCGTTTGAGCGGACGCAGCGAGGAGCAGGTCGCGCTGGTCGAGGCCTATGCCAGGGAACAACTGATGTTCAGGGAGCCCGGGAGTACGGATGCGGTCTATAGCAGCAGCGTCGAACTGGACCTGGGCACGGTGGAACCCAGCCTGGCCGGCCCCAAACGCCCACAGGACCGGGTCCCGCTCAAGGTCGTGAAGGAAAAATTCCAGGAGGCGCTCGCCGCACTGAAGCAGGAACGCAACCTGTCCGGCCACGCCGTAAAAACGCTCATCGACAATCAGGAGGTGGAAATCGCAGACGGTGCGGTGGTGATCGCCGCGATCACATCCTGTACCAATACCTCGAATCCCTCTGTCATGGTGGGCGCCGGGCTGGTTGCAAAGAAGGCGGCCGAATTCGGTCTCAAGGTGAAGCCCTGGGTCAAGACCTCGCTCGCACCGGGTTCACGCGTGGTGACCGAATACCTGGAGAAGGCCGGTCTGATGGATTCCCTGGAAACGCTGGGCTTCCACGTCGTCGGCTATGGCTGCACTACCTGCATCGGCAACTCGGGGCCGCTGCCGGAGGCGGTATCCACGGCCATTCGGGACGGCAACCTGAGCGTCTGCTCGGTACTCTCCGGCAACCGCAATTTCGAGGGCCGCGTGCATGCCGAGGTGCGCATGAACTACCTTGCCTCCCCGCCCCTGGTGGTCGCCTACGCCATTGCAGGACGTATGGACATCGACTTGCAGACGGAACCGCTGGGAACAACCAGTGACGGCAAACCGGTCTACCTGAAGGACATCTGGCCGGCCCAGCGAGAGATACAGGACGTGGTGGGTGCAAGCGTCGACAACGAGGAATTTCGCAGTACCTACCAGGATATCTATGCCGGCGAGAACCGCTGGAACGTGCTGGACTCGCCGGAGACCCGCTTGTTTGACTGGCAGGGAGATTCAACCTACATCCGCAAGCCGCCCTACTTCGAGGACATGGGCAAGCAGGCGGGTGAGGTCAAAGATATCCGCAGTGCACGCGTGCTTGCCCTGCTGGGTGACTCGGTGACCACCGACCATATCTCTCCCGCCGGCGCCATCAAGGCGGACACCCCGGCCGGGCAATACCTGCTGGACAAGGGTATCGAACCGGGGGACTTCAATTCACTGGGCTCGCGCCGCGGCAATCACGAGGTCATGATGCGCGGCACCTTTGCCAACCTGCGCCTGCGCAACAAGCTCGCACCCGGGACCGAGGGCGGCATCACCCGCCATCAGCCGAGTGGCGAGCAAATGACGATATTCGAGGCCTCCGAGCGTTATCGTGACGCTGCAGTACCCCTGCTGGTAATCGCCGGTAAGGAATACGGCTCGGGTTCGTCGCGTGACTGGGCCGCCAAGGGGCCGCGCCTGCTGGGAGTCCATGCCGTGATCGCAGAAAGCTACGAGCGGATTCATCGCTCCAACCTCGTCGGCATGGGCATCCTGCCATTGCAGTTCCTGGCCAGTGAAAACGCCGACAACCTGGGGCTGACGGGCCAGGAGACCTACGATATCAGCGGCATGCAGGCCGGCTCCGCGCCTGCCACCGTGAAGGTAACGGCAACCGCGCCCGACGGCCGGCAGACCACCTTCCAGGCGCGCGTGCGTATCGACACCCCGCAGGAATTCGAGTACTACCGACATGGCGGTATCCTCCATTACGTCTTACGCCAGCTGGCGGCTTGAACCAGACAAGCTACGGGGACTCACTTATGGATTTGTCACAACTGACAGCACTATCACCCGTTGACGGCCGCTACGGCTCGAGAACGGAGTCTCTACGGCCCATCTTCAGCGAATTCGGCCTGATACACCACAGGGTACTGGTGGAGGTCAGGTGGCTGCAGGCCCTGGCCGACCACGAGGCCATCTCCGAGGTCCCGGCACTGAGCAGCCATGCCCGGCGGGTGCTGAATGATATTGTCGACAAGTTCAGCGAGCAGGACGCTCAGCGTGTCAAGAATATCGAACGCACCACTAATCATGACGTCAAGGCGGTCGAGTATTTTCTCAAGGAGAAGATAACCGGCAATGAAGAGCTGGAGGCCGTAAGCGAGTTTATTCACTTCGCCTGCACCTCGGAGGACATCAACAACCTGGCCTACGCCCTGATGCTGCGCGAGGGGCGCAATCAGTCGCTGCTGCCGTTGATGGATGACGTGATCAGGGCCCTCGTCGACATGGCGCACCGTTATGCAGGCCAGCCGATGCTGTCCCGTACCCATGGACAGACCGCCTCGCCCACCACCATCGGCAAGGAAATAGCCAATGTCGCGGCACGCCTGCAGCGCCAGCGGGAGCAGTTCGCCGGCATCCCGGTACTGGGCAAGATGAACGGCGCCGTGGGTAATTACAATGCCCACCTGATCGCCTACCCCGATGTTGACTGGCCGGAATTGTCGCGCGCCTTCATCACCGGCCTGGGCCTGGAAATGAACCCCTACACGACCCAGATCGAACCGCATGATTTCATGGCTGAACAATTCGATTCCCTGGCACGCTTCAACACGGTACTGATCGATTTCTGCCGTGATGTCTGGGGCTACGTGTCGCTGGGCTATTTCAAGCAGAAGACCGTGGCCGATGAAGTCGGTTCCTCGACCATGCCGCACAAGGTCAATCCGATTGACTTCGAGAATGCCGAGGGCAATCTGGGTATCGCCAATGCCCTGCTGAATCACCTCGGGGCCAAGCTGCCGATCTCCCGCTGGCAGCGTGACCTGAGCGACTCCACGGTGCTGCGCAACATCGGCGTCGCCATTGCCCATGTCATCATCGCCTGTGAATCGGCACTCAAGGGGATCGGCAAGCTCGAGGTCAACGAGCAGCGTACTGCCGAGGACCTCGACAACAGCTGGGAGGTCCTGGCCGAGGCCCTGCAGACCGTCATGCGCCGCTACGGCATCGAAAAGCCGTACGAAAAACTCAAGGCCCTGACCCGGGACCGTGCTGTGGATCAGGCCACATTGAAGGCCTTCCTGGCAGACCTGGATATTCCGGACAACGTCAAGGCCGCCCTAGCTGAGCTGACACCGGCAAGCTATACCGGCAATGCCGCCCGGCAGGCCCGCGATATCTAGCACCTGCTGCACCGCGATGCCGGGCGTTCCTCCATTCTCCGTGACGAAGGCCCGCCTGCCGGATGATCTGCCGGCGATCGAGGCCATCCGGCGGCAGGTGTTTATCGAAGAACAGGGTATACCGGCGCAGCTCGAGTGGGATGGCCGGGATCCCGACTGCCGCCATGTCCTGGCACTGACCTCCCGGAACAACGCCGTCGGTACCGGGCGACTTGATCCGGACGGACGTATCGGCCGCATGGCCGTACTCGCGCCCTGGCGTGGACAGGGCATCGGCTCGGCCATCCTCGGTGCGCTGGTGGGCATTGCCCGGTCGCGCGGCTACCGCAAGCTGACACTGCATGCACAGCTCAGTGCCAGTGGTTTTTACCGCAAGGCCGGCTTCAGGGAGACCGGTGCGCCCTTTATAGAGGCCGGTATCCACCATGTGGGCATGGAAAAATACCTGAGTTGGGACAATAATTACCCTGGTATATGACAGGACACACACCATGGGCGACAGTGACACTAACAGGCCAGCAGCATCAGAGATCAAACTGGACACACTCCGGCTAGGGACCAGCGATCTTGAGTTCGGGCTGGAAAAGGAATCCGAAATTTGTGCTGTCACCCGGGCGCTGGCCGGTCAGGCACGCCATACCCTGTTGTTACACACCGAAGACCTGGACCCGGCGGTCTATGAGCAGGAGCAGTTTGTCGAGGCCTTGAGTCGCCTGGCACGCAGTCACAACAAGGCGCGTATCTGGGTTCTGATTCAGAATGCACGCAGGGCCGTGCAACAGGGCAGTCGTTTAATAGAACTCTCCCGGCGCCTGAGCAGCTTCATCCAGTTCCGGCGTCCGCCCCCCGAATACCGCAGCTACCACGAGTCGTTTCTGCTTGCAGATAACAGTGGCTACCTGTACCGCCCCAACCCGGAACGTTTCGAGGCAACCGCAAACTTTCACGATCCCGGCAAGGTGAATGACTGGGAGAGTTATTTTCTTGAGGTCTGGGAGCGCAGTGAGCCCGACCCGGAGATCAGGCGCCTGTACCTGTAGATCCACAGGCACAGGCGCATTCGCGGTTTGATGTGTAGATAGCTGTTGTGGTTATGGAAAGGCCGGGATGACGGGCTCGGTGCCCTCGACTTCCGCTTCCGGGTGATGTTTCTTCACCAGATTGGTGATTTCATCCACGCGTGCCTTGGGTACGTCCACCATCATCAACAGACTGCCCTTCTCGATCGCGGTTTCGAATTCCTTGAGCCGCGTGCTGGGTGCGGAGATACCGATCATGCTCGATAGCCAGGCGCCGACGCCGGCACCTGCCAGGCCGATACCCAGAATCGCGCCACCACCGAGGGCCAGGCCGACACCCGGAATCGCAACCGCCGCGATGCCTGCAAGAATTCCGGTTGCCCCGCCAATTGCCACGCCGCGCTCAACGGCCGGGACAAAATCACTTTCCTGTAACAGGCCGGCCTCCGGCAAATGCGCCTCTGTCAATGCATGGTGGTCAGCCGCGGCGATATGCATGTGACGCTCTTCAATCCTGGCAAGAAGGAGTTCATCAACAATCGTTTTTGCACTGTCAACAGTGGGTAATAGGAAATACAATCGTCTCATACAGGCCTCCTGGACAGGTTTGAAAACCAAGCTGTGTGAACAGTCATTAATATATGCACATCATATAGACATTTATAGAGCAAGAACAACACTTTTACCAGCCATCGTTGATGTCCCCATTAGCCTGTATGCAGTCTGTAGTCACCTGTGTACAACGACGGGCTGTCGTCATGTTGAGTGCGAGCGCGATGTACATGGATGAACAAGTGCCGCGGGAGGCATGGATGCCGGGAGCGGCCAGCGAAGCAATCTCTGGACAGTACGATCAATCAGTTACAGATCGCTTCGTCGCTTCGCTCCTCGCAATGACGAATTGATCAGACCTTTCCTAGATTCTATACCGGCCTCATGGGAATTATGGAGCCGGTGATAATCGTCTGGCGTATCCACGTCCATACGTTCGGTCAGGCAATGATGGCTGAGCCCCAGATGCTCGAGTCGCATGACGCTCTCGGCAAACACCGCTGAGGTCCCCCAGGGTATCCCGGAGAACAGGGCCGGCGCGGATTGTTGCATGGCGACGAGATAATAACCCCCGTCGTGCGCAGGACCGAGCACCACCCTGGTCCCCTGGTAAAGCATGCTGAATGCCTCATCAATATCAGCGGCGCCGAGTGACGGGCAGTCCGTGCCAACCAGTACGGCAGCATCCGCGTAGCCGAGTACAGACGCCAGCGCGTGCTGCATGCGCACACCCAGGTCACCCGCACACTGCTCATGGAGTGAGACGTCATAGCGTGCATGGCAGTCCCGGAAGAACGCCGTTGAACTCGACGGACTGCACCACAGTTCGACCGGACACAGTCCAGTGGTTGTCAGCATATTGAGGCGGTCATGAACCTGGCGGGCGTGGAAGGCGGCCGCACCGGCCTCCCCCAGCAACGGAATCAGGCGGGTCTTGGTCCGCCCCGGTTCGGGGGATTTGGCGAACACCTGGATGCAAGCGCCGGGAAATTTCATGGCCGGTGGGCCTGGTAGTAGCGGGCCAGGGTTTCCGGGGACATGCCCAGGAAGTAGGCAAGCCGCAATGACCACATCAATACGATGGTGCGGACGATCCCATGCTTTTGCCAGCGCCGCGCCGACGCCGTCAGTTGTTGACGCAGACAGGCCGGCCGGGAGTATGTCTTCAGGGCGCGGCTGAGTGCAATGTCCTCCATCAGGGCAATCGGCGGAAAACCGTTCACCCGGTTGAACAGCTCGCGGGTCACAAAGATGCCCTGGTCGCCAGTGGCTATCCCGCTCAGGCGCGAGCGCAGGTTGGCAAGCCCGGCAACCAGGCCGAGCAGTAGTCCGGTGTCCGCGAAGCGGATATCAAAACGTCCCCAGTCGCATCCGCTGTCACGCAGCGCGTAGCCGATTGCTGTGGCAGCGTTTTCGGGAACCAGGGTATCGGCATGTAAAAACCACAATACCCGACTGCGTGCTGCGAGCGCGCCGGTTTGCATCTGCTGCGCACGCCCTGCGCGTGAATGCAGGACCTCGTCCGCATAGGGCGTGGATTCATTGACCGTGTTGTCATGGCTGCCGCCATCGACCACGATGACCTCGTGACCGCTGTGGCGCAGGGGCTGCAGTGCCTCGAGCGTGGCCTGTATGGTGCCGGCCTCGTTCAGGGCCGGAATAATGATAGTAATCGGTCCGGGATCACCCGCAGCAGCCATTATCGCTTCCGTTGTTCTCTGTCTTTGACGGGCTGGAGCAACAGGCTGCCGATGATGGTGCCGCACCGGAGTGACTGTCAGGATCGATAAACGCACCCCGATAGGCGGCACTCGTGAGGCTGGCATATTCCGCATCGGTCACCCGGATGCGCTCTCCTCGTGGATAGCTGCATCCGGATTCATCCATCACCTCTGCGAACGGCCCCGCATAGATCAGCGAATGCTGCTGTCCGCTTGCTTCAATCGGGTCCTTCAGCGCCGTCAAGGTAACGGAACGGAATTCAATGCCGTTGATGACGCGCCATGGCTCGGGTTCCCACTTGTCATAACAGACCGCCCGGAACCCCCGTGCAGCGAAGCTCTGCAGGAATTCCGCTTCCTGGAAGGCACCGGAAAGGCAGCCACTCCAGAGTTCGGCATCCAGTTTCATGGCGGCAGGCACCGGTTTGTCACTGATGATGTCGGAGATGGCGATGCGGCCGCCGGGTTTAAGCACCCGAAAGATTTCGTCCACCAGCTGCTGTTTTTTATGGTCCGAGACCAGGTTCAGGACACAGTTGGAAATGACCAGGTCAACCGATGCGTCGGGAATCATCGGGTGATTGAGGCGCTGGTTGTTCTCCCAGGTGCGCAGCTCCGCGTAATCGCGCTGACTTCGCACTGGATTTTTCTGCAGCCAGGTTTCCAGCGCATCCAGATCCAGCGCCAGATCCTGAATGTAGCCCTTTAAAAAACGCACCCGGTCACTACCCAGCCGGTTGGCCATTTGCGCCTGGTATTTGCGGGCAAGGGCCAGCATGTCATCGTTGACGTCAATCCCGATCACCTGCCCGCGACTGCCGACCAGCTGGGCCGCCATATAACAGATCTTGCCGCCGCCTGACCCCAGGTCCAGCACGACATCACCCTCCTTTACGTAACGGGAGGGATCGCCGCAGCCATAGTCCTTCTCGAGGATCTCGTCCGGTAACGTGGCCAGCAGGCTGCTGTCGTAGCTTACCGGGCAACACAACGTGGCCTGTATTTCACGTGCCCCCTGCGAGTAACGTTCCCTGACGCTGCTTTCGATATTCATCGCCTTACCTCATGCCTATTGATTTCGGCCGCCTAGCCCGCATTTCTCACCGGGATCCCGGATGCTGGTCGCTCACGGCGGTCGCTTCGGGCTCCTGCCCTCTCGCGACACTTATACTTCCCTGTATGTCGTCCTGCCTCCCGCCGGCACTTAATGTACAAGGCCTCTTCGCAGCCTTGCCCTGTACATCGCAAGTCTGGGCGCGCGAGAACCAGCCAGGGCCGTGATAGGCAATGCCAGATGACTTACTGTCTTGTTCTTTATCTGCACTCTGTGCATAACCTCAAAATCTTATGTAACTTTACCGCCGCCCGGTGAAAAATGCGGGCTAAACCTCCAGTGCTCCGCCACAACCTGAACCCTGTCCGGCGGTACAGCCGTAGCAGTGATTGGCGACCACGATCGGATTGCCCGCCAGATCCGTACCGATCAGGTCGGTTATGTGCAGTCTCGTGTTCCCGTTGACTCGGGTGTGCAGGCCAAGCATCTGGTTGAAGTCACAGTCATAGACATAGCCTTCCCAGTCGATACTGAGGAGTGAACGGCACATGACACCCGCAAGGTTCTCGTCCTTGTGGGCATCACGCAGCAGGTTTATATAGTCGCCAAACCCGCCTTTGGAAACCAGCATACTGCCAAAGCGCTTGATGGGCATATTGGTCAGCGTCAGCAGCCCGTTGAAATGGACGTCGTAGTTATCGGCAAGGTGCATTTTATAATCGCGTTCCAGGGTGGCCTGTGGCGGCGGCAAGGTGGGCCCCTGCGGGTTGTACATCAGATTCAGTGGCAACTCGCGACCGTAACCGAGCCCGTTCAACAGGCGCAGCACCCGGATGCTGGCGGAAAAGCAGCCATCGCCACGCTGGTTATCAACATTTTCCTCTAGATAACAGGGCAATGAGGCAACTATTTCAACTTTATTCTCAGAGAGAAATTCCGCAGTCCCCTCCTGTCCGGGCTCCAGCAGCACCGTCAGATTGCAGCGGTCGATGACCCTGGTACCGGCCGCACGTGCCGCACTCACCAGGCGTCTGAATCCGGGATTCAGTTCCGGTGCGCCACCCGTCAGATCGAGTGTCTGCACAGCGGAAGCCTCCAGGTAGCGCATGACGTCATCCACCGTTGTGTCTGTCATCACCTCCTTGCGCCGCGGTCCGGCATTGACATGGCAGTGCAGGCAGGACTGGTTGCACAGGTAACCGAGGTTGACCTGCAGGGTCTCTAGCTGGCCACGATGGAGCTGCGGAAAATCACCCGGCATCAGCAGTGACAATGTCTCATGCATTTCCTATAGGGCCTGGTGATGTTTAATAATTAATCCTGTCATGCGTGCAAACCACTCACGGCAGCAGGTACTTGATCGTCCTGACAAGAAACCGGGTCTTCCTGGAAAACAGCAGTTTCGAATAACGGGCATTAATGGCGCGTCGGTGAATCTGTGAATAGGTCGGGTAGGCATGGACCAGCTCGGTGATGTCACGCGCCCTGGCTTTGACACGCATTGCCAGCGCAAGTTCATGAACCAGTTCGCCGGCATGCGCCCCGACCAGGCTTGCGCCCACAACCCGTCCCTTTGCGATCAGGATCTTTACAAGCCCCTGCGTGGCCGTATCGGTCCTGGCGCGATCGATCTCGTCGACTGAAAACCGGGCCACATCATACTTGAGCCCGCGCGTATCCGCAGCGTGTTGTGTCAGGCCGACCTGGGCGACCTCTGGATCGGTATACGTCACCACGGGCACCACCCGGTAGTCGACTTTGCGCGGCACCCTGAACAGCAGGTTGGCGAGCACCACCCCTGCCTGGTATTCCGCCATATGCGTGAACTGGTACGGGCCGCACACATCACCCACGGCATAGATGTGCCGCTGGCTGGAACGCAGACGGGAGTCAACCGCAATCCCCCTGGGCGTGTAATCGACGCCGGCAGCATCCAGGCCCAGGCCGAAGACTCCGGCCTGGCGCCCGGTCGCGACCAGGATCCGTTCACATTCGACGGTTGAACCATCGGCCAGAAACAGTTGCCGGCAGTCACCGTCACGGCGCACATGCGTGACCTCCGCCCCCGTCTGCAGCGTGATGCCCTCGTCGCGCAACACACCGGCCAGGCAGTCGGCGATATCCTCGTCGACAGCTGGCAAGACCCTGGCGGATTGTTCGATGAGGGTGACCTGACTGCCCAGGCGGGCATAGGCCTGGGCCAGTTCCACGCCGACCGGTCCCGCACCGATGACGGCCAGGCGCGGCGGCAGCTCACGACAGCTGAAGATGGTTTCATTGGTATCGTAACCCGCTTCCTGCAAACCCGGGATCGGTGGCACCGCGGGCTGTGAACCGGTGGCGATCACGCAGCGTTTGGCAGTGACGACTTCATCGCCGATCTGAACCTCATGCGGACCGGTGAAACACGCCGGTGCAAAAAGGACTTCGCAGCCATAGGCGCGAAAGCGTTCCGGGTCATCATGTCGCTGGATGTCCGCAATGACGGACTCGACGCGGTCCACAATCGGGTTCAGGTCAATTTCGGATTCGCAGGAAGGCAGGCCGTAATGCGTACCGTTACGCATCAGGTGGGCGACCCGGGCCGAGCGGATCAGGGTCTTGCTGGGAACACAGCCGTGATGCAGGCAGTCACCCCCCAGGCGGTCCGATTTCTCGGCCAGGGTGACCTTGAGTCCCAGTTGGGCGGCGACACTGGCGACTACCAGCCCTCCAGGACCGCCGCCAATCACCACCAGATCGCGTTTCCCTGTCATCCACAGTCCCTGGTGAACCGCTTGCCCGATTTACCGCCAGTTTGCCGGGTTGGACACCTGTCATGCATGGTACTGCATACCTCCTGCCGTGGCACTGTTGTCGCGTGCGTTGACCTCAGCGACGGCCTCCAGTGCCGCCAGGAGCACTTCGGTGCCGGCCCCGGTCCTGGGTCCAGCGTTGCTCAGCTGACGCCGCCAGGCCCGCGCCCCCGGGACACCCTGGAACAAGCCCAGCATGTGGCGGGTGATGTGTTTGAGTTCACATCCGGCCTGCAGTTCCCTCTCGATATAAGGCAGCATCTGCTGCACGATCCCGGCGCGTGTCGGCAGCGGGCGGCTGGCATTGAAAAACCGGCCATCGGCGTCGGCCAGCAGGTAGGGATTGTGGTAGGCCTCGCGTCCCAACATGATCCCATCGACGTGTGCAAGGTGGGTCTCGGCGTCATCCAGACTCGACACACCACCGTTGATGATAACCTCCAGCCCCGGAAAATCCTGTTTCAGGCGATAGACGTACTCGTACCTGAGCGGTGGAATGCTGCGGTTCTCCCTGGGACTCAGGCCCTTCAGTATGGCCTTGCGTGCATGCACGATGAAGATTGCGCAACCCGCCTGTGCGAGCCGGTCGACAAAGCCATGCAAGTGTTCATAGGTATCCTGAGCATCGATGCCGATACGGGTTTTGACACTGACCGGAACATCAACGGCACGCCTCATGCTGCTTATACAGGCGGCTACGCGTTCGGGTTCGGCCATCAGGCAGGCGCCGAAGCGACCGGACTGTACCCGATTACTGGGACATCCCAGGTTCAGGTTGATCTCGTCATAGCCATGCACCTCCCCGAGACGGGCTGACTCCGCGAGTTCGCCAGGCTGACTGCCGCCCAGTTGCAATGCAACGGGGTGCTCGGCAGGATCAAATTGCAGCAGGCGCCCGGGGTCGCCATGCAGCAGGGCACCCGTGGTCACCATTTCCGTGTACAGCAGGGTGTGGTGTGATAACTGGCGGAGAAAAAAACGGCAGTGACGGTCGGTCCACTCCATCATCGGCGCGACACAGAAGCGATGAGATAGTCTCAACCGGGTTGCTGATCGGTCTGTTGATGTCACGTGTTCGAATACCGTGGTTAGGGGGCGAACTGGCCGGGGCTGACCGGCCGGGTGATGTTTGTCACATATTCAAAATTACAGCTTTTGTATTGTGTCTGTCGGTGCTATAGTCATCGAAATAGATTTATTCAGTAACGCACTGTTTGGAAAGGAGTTAACCATGGATAGTATCCGCTCTGTACTGATCGCAATGTCACTGGGAATCATCCTGGCAGGTCCCGCGACCGCTGATGTGCTACTGATGGAAGGTATCCAGTCCGGGCCCGATGTGCAAACCCCGCACAAGGGTCTGAACATGGACAGTGTACGGAACAGTTACGGCAGCCCCGTGAAGCAATACCCCGCCGTTTCCACTGCAGGAAATCCCAGGCACCCCCCGATCACTCGCTGGGACTACCAGGGTTTCTCGGTGTTTTTTGAAAACGACCGGGTCCTGCACTCTGTGGTGCACCGCGCGAACACGAACTGACCCCCCCGCCAAGGCTGGTAAGGCCTGACACCCCGAGATGCGGCGCCGCTGTCTGATTGCGGAGTCCGCAGCCCAGTCCGGTGTGCTGCTGACCTGGCCGCACGCACATACGGACTGGCAGAACGACATCGCTGCCGTTACCGCCGTCTACGTGGATATCGCCCGTGAAATCAACCGGCGCGAGCCCCTGGTGGTGATCTGTTATGACCGTGCGCATCAACGCCAGGTGGAGCATGCGCTGGCAACCGCCGGGGTCATCGGTGATACCCTGCGGTTATTCCGGGCGCACTCGAACGACACTTGGATCAGGGACTACGGACCGATCGCGGTTACCGAGGGAACGGAACGCACCCTGCTGGATTTTACCTTCAACGGCTGGGGCAACAAGCACCCGGCAGACCTGGACAACGGGATCAGCCAGGCACTGCATGCAGCAGACATCTTTGCAGGGGCAAACTTGCAGCGTCAGCCACTCGTTCTCGAGGGCGGCAGCATCGACACCGATGGACAAGGCACCCTCCTGAGCACGACGCGCTGTCTGATTGACAGTGGCCGCAATCCGGGACACGACAAACGCAGCCTGGAACAGGTCTTCAATGATCTCATGGGGATTGAACGCGTCCTCTGGCTCGACCATGGCGAGCTCGAGGGCGATGACACCGATGCACACATCGATATGCTGGCGCGCTTCTGTTCACCGCAAACGATCGCCTATCTGCAGTGCACCGATCCCGACGATAGTCACTACACATCGCTCGCGGCCATGGAAACACAGCTGCGTTCTTTTCGCAGGGCGGATGGCGAACCGTACCGGCTGCTGCCCCTGCCCCTGCCACGCCCTGTCTACGGTGCAAAGGGGCAGCGCTTGCCAGCCAGCTACTGCAACTTTCTGCTAATCAACGCGGCGCTACTGGTCCCGGTTTATGGCGACCCGGCCGACATTGTCGCCCTGGAGCGACTGGCGGCCTGTTTCCCGGACCGTGAGATTATCCCGATCAATTGCCTGGCCCTCATCCAGCAATTCGGCAGCCTGCACTGCGCTACAATGCAGCTGCCGGATGGTTTCCTGTCGCTCAGGCAATGGAACGGGGACACACAGTGACAAACAAGCAGTTGACCATCGGCCTGGTGCAGCATGCCTGCAGCATCGACTCGGCCGCCAATATCGAGACCACGGTTCAAGGTATTCGTACGGCAGCGTCCCGGGGTGCAAGACTGGTATTACTGCAGGAGTTGCACGGCAGCCTGTACTTCTGCCAGACCGAAGATCAGGCCAATTTCGAACTGGCGGAAACGATCCCCGGGCCGACGACCCAACGGCTTGGCGAAATCGCGACCGAGTTGAATACCGTTATTGTTGCATCGATCTTCGAAAAACGCGCCACCGGCCTGTATCACAACACGGCGGTCGCGCTGGAGACCGACGGCAGCATTGCCGGCTGCTACCGCAAGATGCATATCCCGGACGATCCCGGCTATTACGAAAAATATTATTTCACCCCGGGCGATCTTGGCTTCACGCCGGTGGACACCTCGGTTGGCCGGCTGGGCCTGCTGGTGTGCTGGGACCAGTGGTACCCGGAGGCCGCCCGGCTGATGGCCCTGGCAGGTGCCGAACTGCTGCTCTATCCCACCGCCATCGGCTGGGACATGCAGGACCCCGAAGAGGAACGCGTACGTCAGCTCGATGCCTGGCTGACCGTCCAGCGTGGACATGCCATTGCCAACAGCCTGCCGGTGCTGGCCTGCAACCGCACCGGTCATGAACCTGACCCGTCCGGGCAGACAGACGGCATCCGTTTCTGGGGCGGCAGTGTGGCCATTGGCCCCCAGGGAGAGTTGCTGGCACAGGCCGCCACCGACACGACGGAGGTCGTCGTCGTCGATATCGACCTGGAGCGCAGCGGGCAGCTACGCCAGGTCTGGCCCTATCTGCGCGACCGGCGCATTGATGCCTACCATGACCTGTTGCGCCGCTTCCGGGATTAGCCAGCGGCCATGCGGGCGGTAGTATGGCGCGTTCAATTAATGGATAATACGGCGATTGTATTTACGTATTAATCGGGAATAACAGTATGATTTTGATTCTGCAGGCTGATACCGACAAGAACGGACGAGAGTTCCACCAGTTGATGGAACATCTTTCCAGGATGAACAATATCCAGGTACGCGTTCATGACGAGGTGGGTGCATTGCAAACGCTGACCGAGATCTACCTGGTCGGGGACACGGCTACCCTGCAGATCGAGGACATGAAAAACTTGCCCTGTGTCGAGCGCGTGGTGCGCGTATCCGAGGAATACCGCGTGCTGGGTCGTCACCATGACGATGATCGCGCAACCTATTTCGAATATAACGGTGTCCGTTTCGGGCAGGACACCCTGAATATCTTTGCCGGGCTGTGCGCCGTGGATATCCCGGAGCACGTCGAGATAATGATGAAGGCCCTTAAGGAACGTGGATTGCCGTGCACCCGCATGGGTGCCTACAAGCCACGCACCAATCCCTACTCGTTCCAGGGTCACGGCAAGGAGTGTCTGCCCTATGTATTCGAACTGGCGGGTAAATACGACATCAAGGTCATCGCCATGGAAGTCACGCACGATTCCCATGTGCGCGAGATCCACGAGGCGCTGGAGCAGACGGGACATCCCACCGGCGTGATGCTGCAGATCGGTACCCGTAACACCCAGAACTTCGAATTGCTCAAGTCGGTTGGCCGGGAGCCCGAGTTACCCGTGCTGCTGAAGCGGGGTTTCGGGATTACCCTGGAGGAATCACTCAATGCCGCTGAGTACCTGGCCAGCGAGGGTAACCGGCGCGTGGTCTTCGGCCTGCGGGGAATGAAGACCAACATGGGCGACCCGCACCGCAACTTTGTCGATTTCTCGCACGTGCCGGTGGTTAAGCGCCTGACGCGCATGCCGGTGTGTGTCGACCCGTCCCATTCCGTGGGCAGCCGGGAGGCCTCTCCGGAAGGGATCATGGATGTCTTCCACGTAACAGCCCAGGGCGTGATCGCGGGTGCCAACATGATCCTGGTTGATTTCCACCCGGCGCCCGGAAAGGCACTGGTGGATGGCCCCCAGGCACTACGCATGGACGAACTGGACTTTTTTCTCGAAGACGTCCGCATCGCGCGTGAGGCCTACGAGAAACGTGTTACCCTAGCCCAGGCACATCTGAAATCCCAGGCATCCGCTGCCTGAACCTGCTACTTGTCAAGGCCTCCGCTATAATTCGATTTTCAGAGGGAGCCGATTCGCAATTAATAAATAATTACAAACCTGTATTCAGGAGGATGACAATGAATCCAGTAGTTCTGACGATCTTGTTAGTATCAGCATTGGCCGGGACGGTACAGGCAGCCGAGGAAGGCGGTACGGCGCCACCTGCTGAACAGCCGGCAGAAGATACTGCCGGCACGCAAGGTAGCGATGATAATAAACCCGAAGAGGAAGAAGAGGAAGAGCCCGACTGCGAGTAGTTCCATTGCCACATCAGGCTCCCATCCGCGTGAAGCAGCAACACCAACAACACCCACCATGGAGGAAGATATTGTGAATTCGACCAAGATCCTGATAACCGCATCACTTATAACAACGGCCTTGTTGGCCTCGACTGGCAGTATTGCCGAAGACAAGATGGCCGTTAAAATCACCCCGGACATTGCTTCGGTTGATGTCTCGCATAACGGCAAGACAGTCAGCATCCTGCGCAACCAGAACCAGAAGAACACAGTCAACCCGGCATTCGCCAAGACCTCGCGCAAATGCCCGCCCTTCTGTATTCAGCCGTCCATCCTGGCACCTGGGGTCGAGACCATCGGCGAGGTCGAGATGCTCGATTTCCTCGTGCGCATGACAAAGGGTGATAACAGCATCCTGGTGATCGACTCACGCACACCTGACTGGGTAAAAAAAGGCACCATCCCGGGCTCGGTCAGCATTCCCTGGACAGACCTGAATCCCGCCAAGGGTGCCGACCCGATTTCCATCGGCGAGATCATGGAAGAAAAGTTCGGTGCGAAACAGCTGGAAGGCCTGTGGGACTACACTAATGCCAAAACGCTGGTGATGTTCTGCAACGGCATGTGGTGCGGACAGTCACCCAACAACATCAAGAACCTGCTCAAGTTCGGTTACCCCGCCCACAAGATCAAGTGGTATCGCGGTGGCATGCAGAACTGGGAGATACTCGGCCTGACGACCGTCAAGGGCGGATAATTTTCCTGCCTTTTGTTGGAAAAAGGGCGGCATTGGCCGCCCTTTTTTTTATCCGCTCAATACTCCGGGATTGATAAACTATACTGAGACCAGACACAGGGAGAGGACTTCAGTCATGAAACGAATTATGGCATTTACCCTGCTGTTGGTGGGTTTTCTCGCCCAGGGGCACTCGGCCGCAGGTGAGACGTCAAAGATCGTTCAAACCCCCTACTCCGAGCAGAAGGTGGTGTTTGACTTCTACTATGATAATCCCGAGAAGATCAATACGGCACTCTACTGGCTGCGTTCACTCATCAATCCCTTGATGGATGCGCCCTATAACATGGCGCCCGAGTTCCTTGATATAAAGGTCGTCATCCATGGCACGGAGATCGTGACGGTCGCCCGCAAGAACTACGCCAAATACAAGGATGCTGTTGAACGGATGCGTTACTACGCGAGTCTCGGTGTCCAGTTCAAGGTGTGTGGCCTGGCCGCACAGGACTACGACTACGGTACCGATGCCTTCCACGAATTTATTGACGTTGTGCCATCCGCCATCACCGAACTGGCGCACTGGCAGCTGCAGGGCTATGCCCTGATCACGCCGACGGTCATGGAGAAGCACTACTCCATCGAGGAAATCCGCTGAATCCGGCCAACCCTACTTCGCCCGCTTCAGGCTGTTCTTGTCGAAGTCCCGCTCCGTGAGCCCGATGCGGAACTGGTACTCCTGCCATAGCAGTGTGGTGCTTTTGCCGGTCTGGTGGTTGGCCATTTCGTAGCGCATGGCACGCCAGAATTTGTCGAGGTACTGCCGGTAGTCGTGGAAGGTCAGGGTCTTCAGGTGGGCGTTCTTGCGGTCGTAGTACTCAATCTTCTGCGGCCGGTATTCCGCCATATCGACCCAGACCTGCTGGCGGGTGTAACCGGAGTTCTTGTCCACCGGATAGCGCTCGAAGACATAGCAGTCGCCCTCCGCACAGGATTCGTCACGCAGGTATTTATAGGTGTATTTCTCCACCTCATCGGAGGAGATATCCTCGTATGCGAACTCGCTGCCCATGAACGGGCCGGATTTGTTCTTTGATGATATGCGCTTCACCCGCTTGAGTGCCGGCAGGTAAAGCCACTGGTCATCAGGTCCGCTAACATGCGAGAACGTCAGGAAGGCCGTACCCTTGACGTCGGGGGGTGAGTCGAAGATCGACATGCTCTTGTCACCGTCAGCCTCGATTTCCAGCGTCCGCACCCGCACCTCGCGGGTACTTTCATCACCCTGCTTGTTGCGCAGGATCATCTTGAGGGTGGCGCCCGAATCTTCAAATCCCTTGTCGCGCCGGTCGGCCTCGACGGCGATCGCCAGGCCCTTCTCCTCTGCTGACTCGGCCAGCGCACCAGGCGGCACCAGGACCAGCAGGGACAATATCAATGTCTTGTATATCTTCATTTGTCTACCTTCATCAACAGTGGTGGCAGGAACAGGAAATCGGCGGCGAGCGCAAAGGCTATCGTGATGGCTGTCAGCAGTCCCATATCCGAGTTCAACTTGAACGGTGACTGGGTCAGCACCATGAAGCCGGCGATCAGCACCAGCGTGGTTACCGTCAATGCCATGCCGACGGTCGAGAATGCATAGCGCACGGCATCTTCTGAACCCAGCTGCTGTTCGCGGCGCGCGCGCAGGTACTTGCTGAGAAAGTGTACCGAGTCATCGACCACGATTCCCAGTGTCATGCCGGCAACCACCGATAGCGCCAGACCGACCTCGCCTACCAGCAGGCCCCAGAGCCCGAAGCCCATGGCAGCCGGTGCCAGATTGGGTATCAGGCTGACCAGGCCGATCTTCAGCGAGCGCAGTGCGACGATCAGGATCAGTGAGATCAGCACCAGGGCAATCGTGATCCCGGTCAGCATGCTGCGGATATTGCGCTGTCCTATATGTGCAAACATTATTGACGGGCTGGCGCCGTTGGTCTGCATTTCCGGCGCATGGACACTCAACCATTCCTGGGCGGCGTCCTCCATTGCCAGCAACTCGTTACTGGATACATTCTCGAGCGCGACCGATAGCCGGGTGGCCGATTTACTGATATCGATCTGGTTATTGAGATCCAGGCCGTAGGGCAGCGACATCTCGTAGAGCAGCAGATACTGGGCCGACAAATCGCGCTGGTCGGGCAGTCGGTACCAGCCCGGTTCATCGGCGTGCATGTTCTTGTTGAGGCGTTTCATGGTATCGGTCAGGGTATTGACATGCAACACGTCCGATTGTTCCCGGTACCAGTTGGCGAAGTCCTCGACGTTCGCGAGAAATCCCGGATCACTGATGCCGCCGCTCTCCTCTGTTCCCAGCGAATAGTCGATGGTGTAGATACCGGTCAGGTTCTCGGTAGCGAACTCGGTGGCGTTGCGAAAATCGATGGTCTTGTCGAAATACTTGATGAACTCGTCATTGAGTTCGTTACGAGGAATAAAGGACACCAGGATGACAATGATCGCACCCGTCACCCAGAACAGGACGCCGCGCCGCTGCACGACAAAGTCGGCGAATTTGTCCATCAAGCGGGTGCGACGGGTGGGGCCGGGTTTGACATGCACCGGCAGAATCAGCATCAGCGCCGGAAGTATGGTCACCGAAAACACGAACGCCGCGGCCACCCCCATGGCCACGATATTGCCCAGGTCCCGGAACGGCGGCGCGTCACTGAAATTCATGCTCATGAAGCCGATCACGGTGGTCAGGGAGGTGAGAAAGATCGGCTGCAGATTGATGCGCAGACTATCCACCATGGCACTGGTCTTATCCAGCCCGCGCCGCATCGCATGCAGGAAACTGATCAGGACGTGCACGCAGTCCGCGACCGCGAGTGTCAGGATAATGGTCGGCGATGCGGAGGACGGCGGCGTCAGGGCGATGCCCATCCAGCCGGCCAGACCCATACCGGTGACAATGCTGCAGACGATGACCAGGAAGGTACCCAGGGTTGCGCTGACGGAGCGCAGCATCAGAATCAGCGTCACCAGCACCACGGCGAACATCATCGGCACCAGTGTCCTCTGGTCGCGAAGCATGACCTCCGGGAAGGAGTTGTTCATCACCACCATGCCGGTGAGGTAGACGTCCAGGTCTGGGTTGCTGGCGCGTACCTCCTCTGACAGCTGGCGCGCGAATGCGGTGATCTCCGGGACCTCCTTGCCGGTCCCGTCATCCGGCAGCTGGATAGTGACATTGACGCCGGTAACATGGCCGCGACCCGAGACCAGGCGATTGACGATCAGGGGCTCGTTGAGGGCGATTTCACGGATACGCTGGAGACCGGCCTCATCGAGTTGGTCGACATCAGTGACCAGGTCATCGACGATCAGATCGTCATCCTCGGCGTCGGTATGCTGGTAATTGCTGATGGAATCGACGCGTATCGAGTATGGGATCTGCCAGGCGGCTTCCGTCAGGCGCACCACGCTCGCGAGCGTTTCCCGGGTAAAGACATCACCATCCCCGGGTGCCAGCACGAACAGGACGTTGTCCGTCTTGGTATAGGTGTTCTGCAGTTCCTCGAAGGCCTGCAACTGCGGGTTGTCTTCGCTGAAGAAGACCCGGTAATCGGTCTTGAAGGTCAGGAAGCGGGCGCCGCTCGCGGCGAGGATGGCGACCAGGATGAAAAAGATCAGAACCGGATAGCGCCAGCGGACCAGCCATTCGCCATAGGATTTTCCCATCGTGTTTCCTTTCTTGTCCTTGTTGTTCCCGGAACCCGGCGGTGGCTATTGCGCCAGTGAACGCAGGTATCCCAGTAGTCCAGCCGTACATGAAGTCAGCACTCCGGCCTCCTGTGCACTCTTCGCCATGCCGATACAGCCTTCCAGTGATGCGAGAATGAACAGGGCGGCTTCTCCGGAATTGACCGAGTGGCGGACCTGATGGCGCACTTTACCACGCTCGAGTGCGGCGGCAATGCCGTCCTGCCAGCGCTGGTAGATTGCGTTCAGTCGCTGCCGGAAAGCTTCATCCAGGGGCGACATTTCCTGGGCCAGATTATTGAGTGGGCAACCGTAGGTAAGAATATCCTGTGTCACATTTCTAGCGTGGGACTCGATGATCCCGATGAGGGCCTGCAACGGCTGCCCTGCCGATTTCAGCGGTTTTACCCAGTGTTCATCGATAGAGTCGGCGATGATCGTATCGATCACGGCGCACGCCAGTTCCTTCTTACTCTCGAAGTGATGATAAAGCCCTCCCTTGGTTGTACCGGCGGCGTGCAGCACATGATCCAGGCGCATTCCCTGATAACCGTTGCAGTGGATTTCCCGGAAGGCGGCCTCGATGATCCGCAACCGGGTCGCATCGGGATTGCGGTCGCTGCGGCCAGGGCTTCTCCGGGGCTGTGGCACGGCATATCTCCGTTGTTCTCCCGGGATCCGGGCTGGACATTTACGGCTTCTTGTTCAGATGCTTATTGACTAACAGACTAACTGGTCTGTATTCTACGCGACAGCAATACCCACAGCAATGTCAGGCCGCACACAGCGAGGAGGCTATACCATGTCAGCAATTCGAATGTTATTTTTTACCATGGCCGCGATCATTATGCTCGGCATCTGGTTGACCGGATTTAACGTCGTTCACTGGGTGCTTTACCTGCCGGTCGCCGCGCTGGTGTTCGCCGGTGTCACCGGGATCTGCCCGGGTTACCTGCTGTTCCGTAAACTGGGCTTCAAGGAACAGCAGGTGGGTCACAAGATCTGAGTGCTTGCTACATACAGTTACTGACGCTCCTGTCTATACCGGTAGGCAGGAGCGTAGTTTAATTTCACTTCCCCCACCCTGTCCCGCCTCCTTCAAATGGGGCGGGGACCCAGGCCAGAATGTCGGTGTACTTTCGTACTCCTTGGTACATCCCGGCGAACTTTTCTGTCTTGCCGTTTCAGGGTCCTTCTGTGTGATAATAGCGCCCCCCTAGTCTAATGATCCCGTAGCTTTCGGTGCCCAGATGCCCCGTTCTGCAGAACAACTCGATAGAGATGCCCTGTCCAGTCCCTTCGAACCGGTGTTGCCCGCAGCGGGAGAGGACCTCGACTGGACCGGTCTGAGCGGCGACAGCCTGCCGCTGGCGATTGCACGTGCGGCCGACCGGCACCAGGGGCGCCTGCTGGTGATTGTACCGGACATGTCGGCCGCGGATTTGCTGCGCGAACAACTGGAGTTCTTCCTGGGGCCGAGTGGCGTCAGTATCAGCACCTTCCCTGACTGGGAAACCCTGCCCTACGATAACTTTTCACCGCATCAGGACATCATCTCCGAGCGTCTCGCCACACTGTATCAGCTGGCAGAAGGACGCAACGGCCTGCTGATTATTTCGATGAGCACCCTGATGCAACGCCTGGCACCCGGCTCCTTCCTGTATCAGAACAGCCTGGTGATGCAGGTCGGTGAACGTCTGAACCTCGATGCCATGCGCACCCGTCTGGACAGCGCCGGCTATCGTTGCGTCTCGCAGGTCATCGAACACGGTGAATTCGCCATCCGCGGTTCCCTTCTCGACCTCTACCCGATGGGCAGTCCGGTGCCGTTTCGCATCGACCTGCTCGATGAGGAAATCGAATCGATCAGGGCATTTGACCCGGAGAGCCAGCGGTCGATCGAGGACCGGGATGCCATCAATATGTTGCCGGCCCGCGAATTCCCTCTCGACAGCGAGGCCATCCGGCGCTTTCGACAACGCTTTCGCGCACAATTCGAGGGCGACCCGCAGGCCTGCCCGGTCTACAGGGATATCAGCCAGGGCATAACGCCCGGCGGTCTTGAATACTTCATGCCGCTATTCTTCGAGCAGACAGAGACCCTGTTCGACTACCTGCCGGACTCTACCTGCGTCATGCTGCTGGACGGGGCCGAGGCCGCCTGCAGTGCGTTCCAGACACAGATCGCCGAGCGCTACGAGTCGCGCCGTCACGACCGTGAACGACCCGTGCTGCCTCCTGGGATGGTGTTTCTGGATGAAGTCGGATTGCAGCAACGACTCGCCCAGCATGCGGTTATACACATCGGAAAATTCAGCGGACCTGAACCTTCCTGCGTGCAAATCCGCTACAACACCCACCCACTGGTTGATGTAAAGATCAGGGCGCGCAGCGAGCAACCGGCGGCCGCAATCAAGGGCTTTCTGGACAGTTACCCGGGACGCGTCCTGTTGACGGCCGAATCGACCGGACGCCGCGAGACCCTGTCCGACCAGCTGCATGGCCTCGGCATCCGGCCAGTGATGGTTGACGGCTGGAGGGGCTTTATCGAGTCCGACAGCCCACTGTGCCTGACGGTTGCACCGCTGGAACAGGGCATGCGTCTGGATTCCCCGGCCCTTGCCGTTATTACGGAAACCAGCCTGTTCGGTGATCATGCCCGGCAGTCACGTCGACGCAAACCGGCACGTGACCCCTCCGCCATAATCAGCAACCTGACCGACCTGGACATCGGCGCTCCGGTAGTGCACGAGCACCATGGCGTTGGACGTTATCACGGACTGGAGACACTCACGGTCCACGCCATCCCGGCCGAGTACCTAACGCTGGAATACAGCGGCGGCGACAAGCTGTATGTACCGGTCGCCTCACTGCAACTGATCAGCCGCTACACCGGTGCCGCACCGGAAAATGCCCCGCTGCACAAACTGGGTGGCGAACAGTGGCAACGAGCGCGGCAGAAAGCGGCCAGGCGCGTGCGCGATGTCGCCGCAGAGCTACTCGATATCCACGCCCGGCGTGCGGCGCGCAGGGGCCATGCCTACGCGCCGCCAGAGGATGAATATGCGGCTTTTTCAGCATCGTTTCCGTTCGAGGAAACCACTGACCAGGAGAGCACTATCGCCAGCGTGGTTACCGACATGCAGACGGAGATGCCAATGGACCGGGTGGTCTGCGGTGACGTCGGCTTCGGCAAGACCGAGGTGGCCATGCGGGCCGCGTTTATCGCTGCACAGGACGGCAAACAGGTGGCCTTGCTGGTTCCGACAACACTGCTTGCCCAGCAGCACTACCAGAACTTCATTGACCGCTTTTCGGACTGGCCGATACGCATCGAGGTCCTGTCACGCTTCAAGAGCGGCACACAGCAGGATGCCGTGCTCGCAGGCCTTGCCGATGGTTCTGTCGATATCGCCATCGGCACCCACAAACTGCTGCAGGGCAATGTCAGGTTCAAGCGGCTTGGTCTGCTGATCATCGACGAGGAACACCGCTTCGGTGTCCGCCAGAAGGAGAAGCTGAAGAAACTGCGTGCCGAGGTTGACATCCTTACACTCACGGCCACACCGATTCCGCGCACCCTCAACATGTCACTCTCCGGCTTGCGCGACCTGTCGATCATCAGCACCCCGCCGGCACACCGGCTGGCGGTCAAGACCTTCATATCCGAATGGAATGACGCCACCATCCGCGAGGCCTGCCTGCGCGAGATCAAGCGCGGTGGTCAAGTGTATTTCCTGCACAACGAGATCGAGTCGATCGAGCGTATTGCCAGCGACCTGGCCAGAATCGTCCCTGAAGCCAATATCGAGATCGCCCACGGGCAGATGCGCGACCGTTATACCCACGGCCAATACCATCATCATGAACCGCGCCGACAAGCTCGGTCTTGCCCAGTTGCACCAGTTGCGCGGACGTGTCGGGCGTTCTCACCATCGTGCCTATGCCTACCTGCTGATACCGTCACGCAAAGCGATTACGGCCGACGCCACCAAGCGCCTGGCCGCCATCGAGTCCATGGAGGACCTCGGTGCCGGGTTTACACTGGCAACGCATGACCTGGAGATCCGTGGTGCCGGTGAATTGCTCGGTGAAGACCAGAGTGGCCAGATCCACGAGATCGGCTTTACCCTTTACAGTGACCTGCTCGAACGCGCCGTCAGGGCATTGAAGGAAGGACGTCAGCCGGAACTCGACAAGCCCCTGCACCAGGGATCCGACATCGACCTCCAGGTGGCAGCCCTCATCCCGGATGATTATATTCCCGACGTCCACACCCGGCTGGTCATGTACAAGCGCATCGCGAGCGCTGCCACGAAACCGGAATTGCGTGACCTGCAGGTCGAGATGATTGACCGGTTTGGATTACTGCCGGATCCGGTTAAAAGTCTTTTCAGAATTTCCGGTCTGAAGCTGCTGGCCGCACCCATGGGTGTCAGCAAGATCGAAGTGGGCAGGCAGGACGGCCGGATCCTGTTCGATGAGGACCCCGACATCAACACACAGAAGCTGGTAGAGTTGCTTCAGGATCAGCCGGACAGTTACCGCTTCGAGGGGGGCAACCGGCTCAGGTTCAGCGGGGAATTCGAATTGGATGAACAACGCTTCCAGGTGGTAGCAGACCTGCTTGATATACTCACAAGGCGAAGGAGCCAGGACGATGAAACGAACTAGCGCTCGGCAGACACGCTGTGGCGAGACCCGTCAACCGAAGTCTATACGGTCACATATTCTGACCACTGTTCTCGTTCTGCTCAGCCTGTCTGGAGAACAGGCGCTGGCTGTAAATCCACCGATCTACGATGTCGAGATCATCGTGTTCCGCAACCTTGTGCCGAATGACGGCGGGGAACGCTGGAATACGCCGGTCATGGACAAGGATGCCCACCGGCGCTCCTTTCCGCAGGATGAGTTCACTGAACTGGCCTACCGGCTCTACCAGATGAAGGGCATTACCCGTGCACTGGAGAACTCCAGAGATTACGAAATCCTGTATCACCGGGCCTGGCGCCAGGTGGCCTATGACAAGCGGAATTCCATCGCCTACCCGATCGAGACCGAGATCGAGAAGGGCAAGCGCAGCAGCGTGCAAGGCTGGGTCAAGCTGATCCGCGAGCGTTTTCTCCACCTCGACGTTGATCTCTTCCTGGTGGCAAACCAGGGGCAGGCGCCCCTCGCGTCGGATGACCGTATCCCGCTGTTCGAGCTCAATGAAAAACGCCGCATCCGCAGCGGAGAACTTCACTACTTCGATCACCCCCGCTTCGGGATGATCGCCCGGGTCACACCCTACCAAGCGTCGGAATCTCCGGTGGAAACGCCGGACACCGATAACCCCGTAACCGGCTGGCTGCAGCAAGGCGGGACCGTTGCCCGGCTGGACAAATCGCCCTGATTAACACAATTAACCGCAGAGGTGCAAAGGGTACAGAGAAAACCATTAAACTATAATAATTTCACCGCAAAGACGCAAAGGACGCAACGAAATAAATTTCTCTAATCTACTGGTACCCTGATTACTTAACGACCTATTATGGCGTGCGTCGTGCGCATCGGAAAGAACCGGCAAACTGCCGATTAAAACAGTTAACCGCAGCGACGCAGAGGGCGCAGAGGAAGACACGAAAATAATATCAGCGCATGTCTGCATGGACGATGTATAGGGACGTACAAGTATCGCGAGAGGGCAGGATGCCCGTAGCGGCCGCAGGAGGTAGAGCACCAAAAGTAGGCGCTTTAGGCGATGCATGGAGCAATTGCCGAATGGCGCAAAGGACGCAAGGAAATATATTTCTCTAAACCAGGGATGCCCTGATTATTTAACGACCTGAGGTTCCCTGGGCCTTCAGCAATGCGCGATCGCCTCTTCCAGCAGCAACCGGACCTGTGCCATGGAGCGTGACAGGTTTGCTTTGATGTCCGCCATGTCGATCGGGCCCCCACCCCGGCCCGCGGCCCAGTTGGCGCACACGGCACACACGGCGTAGCAGAATTCCAGCTCTTGCGCGAGGGCCGCCTCGGGCATGCCCGTCATGCCGACCATGTCGCAGCCATCCCGTTCCAACCGGTTTATCTCCGCCGCGGACTCTAGCCGTGGCCCCTGGGTTGCCCCGTAGGTGCCTTCGGTGGCGACAGAAATTTGCGCCCGTTGTGCAGCGTCGATCAAGGCCGAGCGCATCTCGCCGCAGTACGGCTCGGTGAAGTCGATATGGGTCACATGGGCGAGGTCCTTCTCGAAAAAGGTATGGTTGCGGGACCAGGTGTAGTCAATGATCTGGTCGGGGATGATCAAGGCGCCCGGCAACAGGTCCTTTCGGATACCGCCCACGGCGCATATGGCGATGACACGGCTCACGTCGGCGTGTTTCAGTGCCCACAGGTTTGCCCGGTAGTTGACCATGTGCGGCGGGATGGTGTGGCCATAGCCGTGGCGTGCGATGAAAACGACTTCACGGCCGCAGAGACTGCCGAAGGTGAGTGCACCCGAGGGTTCGCCATAGGGCGTGTGAACGACCTCGCGATGCGAGATCTCCAGGTTTTTCAGCGAGGTCAACCCCGTGCCGCCGATTATTGCCAGATCTACCATGCCTGTCCCTGTCCATAATTGATGGGAATTACACTCGCGCGGGCTCGCATGCAATGTGTGCTATTCATGCCCCGGACCGAGCGCATAGATACCGTTGAGATTGCGCATGTAACCCTTGTAATCCATCCCGAATCCGAAGACATACTCGTCCTCCACCTGCAGACCGACAAAGTCCGCCATGACGCCGGGCTGGCGTCGGTCGTGTTGCTTCTCGATCAATACGCAGCTGTAAGTATGTGCGGCACCTTCCTGCCTGCAGTAGTCCATGACCGCGCTCAGGGTGTGCCCTTCGTCCAGTATATCGTCGATTACCAGCACCGTACGGCCCTGCAGGGAAATTTGCGCCTTGCACAACCAGCTGATCTCCTCCGTGCCTGTGGTGTTGCCGCGGTAACGCGATGCATGCAGGTAATCGATCTCCAGGGGAAACGACAATCGCGTGAGCAGGTGTCCGGACGGGATGATGCCGCCGGTCAATACGCACAGGATGACCGGCAGTGCCCCGCCGAGTGTCTCCTCGATACCAACTGCCAGCCGGTCAAGCGCACGGTGGACGTCATCCGGGCCGTACAGCATGATGGCATTGTGCCTAAGCCGGTGCAGATCGAGTGGTTGTTTCGGCATGGCGGGTAACTGGCGTGCGGCCGCTCAGGCCTGCTCCATGCCCTGCCCCGCTGGCGCAGTCGCCGCCAGCAGTGGCGTACCGGCCTGCGGCAGGTGCACCGTTGATGTCGGGAAGGCGATTTCCGCCCCATGGCGGCTGATGATCTCACTGATCCGGAGCAGTACGTCCTGCTTGATTTCGTGGTAGCGGGTCCACACCGTGGTCCCGGTGAAGGTGTAAACGAAAAAGTCTATCGATGAGGCCGAAAAGGTATTGAAGTTGACCATCAATGTCTGGCTGGTATCGATCTCGGGATGTTGTTCGAGCATCGCCTTCACGTCTTCAACAATAGCCTGCATCTTGTCGATGTCATCATAACGGATGCCAATAGTCTCATGTATACGCCGGTGACTCATTCTTGAGGGATTGACCACGGCGATCGTCGAGAAGACACCGTTGGGGACATAGATGGGCCGCTTGTCGAAGGTCCGAATGCGCGTCAGACGCCAGCCGATGTCTTCAACCGTGCCCTCGATCTCACGGTCAGGTGATTTGATCCAGTCTCCGACCGCGAAAGGCCGGTCGAGGTAGATCATCAGCCCGCCGAAGAAATTCGCCAACAGGTCCTTGGCTGCGAAACCGATGGCAATACCGCCGATGCCGCCGAAGGCAAGCACACCAGAGATGCTGAATCCCAGGGTCTGCAGCATGACAAGCCCGGCCGTGATCAGGATCGATGCCCTGACCAGTTTGCCGATGGCATCGACCGTGGTCGGATCCAGCGGGGTTTCCTTATCCCTGCTGCGTTCGAGAATATTGCCTTGCAGGCGCGTTGTCAGGCGCAGCAGAAACCAGGTGATGGTGGTGATGACACCGACGTCGCGCACCGGACCGACCGCACTGAAGATCGAGGCATCGGTCTCGGCCCCGACGATATCGGCGGCGAATGCGATACCCACGATCCAGACCAGCAGATTCAATGGCTGTTGCAAGGCACCGATGACGGCATCGTCCCAGGGATTATCGGTGTCCTCGAGTTTGCGCTGCAGACGTTTCAGCACCAGGCGCAGGGCCAGGTTGAACAGCAGGACCAGCAAGACAACAATGAAGACCTGCACAATCCAGGCATTGTCCCCGGCCCACTCGAGAAGGAACTGATACAGCTGGTTATCCGCCATAGGTTTTTCCTGTAAACAAGGTGATAATTACCCTATATCCTTTTGTATTATTTAAAGAAACTCTGATTTATTGATGCATCACGTTCATTGCGAGCGTGACGAATTGATCAGAAATTTCTTAATATTATAAATCCAGATCAAGCTCGGGTTCGGCCTCGCAGCCACGCACAGCGGCAACGGCCTGGGTCCAGCGGGGACTGGCGTGCAGCTGGCTCATATCGGGGGCGTGACGGCCGTGTAGCCTGGCCAGGCGCGAATGGGTGACCGGGTTCGAATAGTCCGCCAGGGCCTCGGCTACCTGTGCGGCCTGATCGCGGGCATTGCAGATCAGCACCATGTCGCAACCGGCCTCAAGGGACAGACGTGCCCGATCCGGGTAGCTACCGGCGCTGGCCGCGGCTTCCATGCTCAGGTCATCACTGAATACCAGCCCCTGGAATCCAAGCTGGTCGCGCAGGATGGCCTTGATCCAGAAGCGTGAAAAACCGGCCGGGTGGGCATCCACCTCCGCATACACCACATGTGCCATCATCACGGCCGCCAGGCCGTAGTGGATCATGCGTTCAAACGGGACCAGGTCCCACTGTGCGATATCCTCATAGCTGCGCGGGTCGACCGGCAGGACATGGTGCGAATCGGCCTCGACGGCGCCGTGTCCGGGAAAGTGTTTCCCGGTAGCCGCCATGCCGGCCTTCTGCATACCGGACTGGTAGGCATGCGCCAGTTCGGCCACGACCTCCGGGCGCTTGTGCAGGGCGCGGTTGCCGATCACGGTGGAGACGCCGTAGTTCAGGTCGAGTACCGGTGCGAAACTGATGTCCACACCGACGGCACGTAGCTCGGCCGCCATCAGCCAACCCATGGTGTCTGCCATGTGCTTCGCACGTGTGCGGTCCGTGTCATACAACTCCCCGAGGCAGGCCAGCGGTGGCAGGCGGGTGAAACCGTCGCGGAAGCGTTGTACCCGTCCACCCTCCTGGTCAACGGCAACCAGGAGGTGCGGGTTGCGCAGGCCATGGATTTCATCGACCAGTGCACTGACCTGTTCGGGTGTTTCGTAATTGCGCGTAAACAGGATGATGCCACCCACGGCGGGGTGTACCAGCAATTCACGGTCTTCCTGTGTCAGTTCCAGTCCGGCGACATCGAGCATCAACGGGCCAAGTGTCATTGATCTTTTCTCATAGCAGTTGCCAGGCGTTTATCCATTATGTCGCGTAGCTGGTCACCCAGCAGGTTGACCGAGAGCACGACAGCAAATATCGCGATGCCCGGTGCCAGTACCATGTGCGGTGCCACCAGCATATAGCGGGTCCCGTCCCGGATCATCGCGCCCCAGGAGGCATCCGGTGGCTGTACCCCGAGGCCCAGGAAGGACAGGCCGGCCTCGGCGATCACCACGGCCGCTACTCCGAAGGTGGCCTCGACAATCAACGGCGCCGTCATCAGCGGCAGCAAGTGCCGTGTCATGATGCGCAGCCGGTTGCTGCCCAGCGCCTCTGCCGCCCTGACGTGTTCCCGGTGTTTGAGCGACAGCACCTGGGCGCGTGACAGGCGAGCATAACCCACCCAACCGACAGCAGCGAGCGCCATGACGACATTCTCGATGCCCGGCCCGAGCAGCCCGGCCAGGGCGATGGCCAGCAGGATGCCCGGGAATGCCAGGAAGATATCGATCACCTGCACCACGACGCGGTCCCATAAACCACCCTGGTAGGCACTGGCCGTGCCGATCAGGGTACCGAACAGTGCCGACAGCCCCACCACCCAGAAGGCGACCAGAAAGGAGGTGCGCGCACCGACCAGCAGGCGTTCACCGAGGTCACGGCCGAGGTCGTCATAGCCCAGCAGGGCACCCTCCCCCGGCGGCACCAGGATGTGTTCCAGCTGGATCAGGTTCGGCGACAGCGGCAGGATATACACACTCATCGCCAGCAGTGCCCACGCGCCCAGGATACCGCCCGAAATCCAGACCCGCATCAGCGTCCGTCTCCCAGCCGGATGCGCGGATCGACCCAGGCATAGGCGATATCCGTCAACAGATTGATGAGCACGTAGCTGACGCTGATCAGCAGCACACAGGCCTGGACCACGGGATAGTCACGCGACTGGATGGCCTCGATCGTCAGCAGCCCTATACCCGGCCACGAGAACACCGTTTCCGTAATCACCGCACCGGCCAGCAGTGCGCCAAGCTGGAGACCCAGAAGGGTGATGACCGGCAGCAGGGCATTGCGCAGGCCGTGGTGGATGATCACCCGGTACGGCGTCAGGCCCTTCGCCCGGGCGGTACGCATGTAGTCCTCGCCAAGCACCTCCAGCATGCTGCTGCGCACCATGCGCGACAGGACGGCCGCCAAGCCGGTGCCGAGAGTGATGGCCGGCAACACCACCGCGCCAAAACCCGCGCGTCCGCTCACAGGAAACCAGCCCAGCCAGAGCGAGAACACCAGGATCAGCAGCGGGCCCAGCCAGAAATTGGGCACCGACACGCCCAGCATGGAAAAACTCATCGCGCCGCTATCCCACAGGCTGTTGCGACGCACCGCCGCGACGAGGCCGAGCGGCACCGCCATTAATAGGGTGATGAGCAGTGCCGTGCCGGCCAGCACCAGGGTGGCTGGCAGGCGTTCGAGCAACAGTTCGACGACCGGACGGTGCGAGTGAAACGAGCTGCCCAGGTCCAGCCGCAGCAGGCCCTGGATATAGGCCATGAATTGGTGTAATAGCGGCTGGTCCAGTCCGAGTGACACGCGCAAGGCCTCCCGGTCAGTGACGGACGCGACCTCCCCCAGCATGATCTCCACCGGGTCGCCGGGAATCAGGTGGATGAGCAGGAACACGATGCTGACTACCCCGAATACCACCAGGAGGGCACCGGCCAGGCGTTGAGTGATATAGGTCAGCATGGCATAGGGCGTCGGATGTGTCAGTCGTCGCAGCGGCTCTATTGTATGATGCAGGGATCGGACCGGCATCAAACATAGCCAACGCGTCACGCACAAGCAAGCCAAAACATGTCATTCAACAGCCTGCTCTCCATCCTTTTCGTGATCCTGGTGGTGTACTGCACACTCGCCCTGTATGTCTATCTCATGCAGCCGCGCCTGCTGTACTACCCTGATCTGCCGGGGCGCAAACTCATGGCCACACCCGCCGACATCGGGCTGGAATACGAACCCGTTTCCCTGGTGACTGGGGATGGTATCCGGCTGAGTGCCTGGTTCATTCCTCGCATTGCTGACCGCGGCACCCTGCTCTTCCTGCACGGGAATGCCGGTAACATCTCCCACCGGTTGGATTCCATCCGCCTGTTTCATGAGCTCGGTCTGTCGGTATTCATTCTCGACTACCGCGGCTACGGCGAAAGCGAGGGCAAACCCTCGGAAGCCGGCACCTACGACGACGCCACGGCGGCCTGGCGCTACCTGGTTGAGCAGCGCCATATCGAGCCGCGGAACATCGTGCTCTTCGGCCGGTCACTGGGCGCCGGCATCGCTGCCGAACTCGCCGCCAGGATCCGGCCAGGCGCACTGATCATGGAATCGGCATTCACCTCCGTGCCGGACATGGCGGCGACGCTCTACCCCTGGCTGCCGGTGCGGTTATTGAGCCGCTACCGCTATGATGCACGCAAAAACCTTGCCCGCATCAGCTGCCCGCTCCTGATCGCTCACAGCCGTGATGACGAGATCATCCCGTTCATGCACGGCCAGCGGCTGTTCGAACACGCCCATGAACCGAAGTATTTCCTGGAACTGCGCGGCGGCCACAATGACGGCTTCCTGGTGACAGGCCAGGGCTACATCGACGGCCTCGAGCTTTTTCTGTCCGAACACCTTGACAGCGAGGCCACCGGCATAAGCCCCCGGTCAGATTGACCATGGGACAGTACATAGTTAAACGATTCACCTCCTTGGTATCATGGCAAGCTCCATGTAATGTAGTGTTGATGAAATTGCCGAATAACCACGGATAGCCCTGCCTCTGCTGACGATTGCCAATGCTGAAAAAGATCTTTCTGCCAAGCATCTTCGTGGTCCTCGCCTACGGCTTCTGGATCAGCCCGGAGTTCAAGGTCATCGCGGCAGGGCTTGCCATCTTCCTGTTCGGCATGCTCGCTCTCGAGGAGGGATTCAAGGCCTTCACCGGCGGGGCGCTGGAGATCCTGCTCGGCAAGGCGACTGACAGGCTCTGGAAAAGTATCAGCTTCGGCATCGCATCCACCACCCTGGTGCAATCCAGTTCCCTGGTCTCGCTGATCACGATCTCTTTCCTGAGTGCCGGCCTGATCGATCTCGCCGCCGGCATCGGTGTCATTTTTGGTTCCAACCTGGGCACAACGACCGGTGCATGGCTGGTTGCCGGACTGGGGCTGAAGGTGAAGATCTCTGCCTACGCCATGCCACTGCTGGTGTTCGGTGTACTGCTCATCCTGCAGAAGCCCAGGGCCCTCAGGGGCATCGGCTATGGACTCACGGGCCTCGGCCTGCTGTTCCTGGGCATCCATTATATGAAAGAGGGTTTCGATGCCTTCAAGGAGACCATCAACCTCGCCGAATACGCCGTTTCAGGTTATGCCGGGATATTCCTGTTCGCGCTGATCGGCGCCGCCGCGACAGTGGCCCTGCAGTCGAGCCACGCCACCCTGGTGCTGATCATCACCGCGCTGGCCGCTCACCAGATCACCTACGAGAATGCCCTGGCCCTGGCCATCGGTGCCAACATCGGCACCACAATCACGGCAATCCTGGGCGCCATCAGCGCCAATGTCGAGGGCAAGCGCCTGGCCGTTGCCCACCTGGTCTTCAACGTGATTACCGCACTGGTGGCCATCGCTTTCCTGCAACCGCTGCTGTGGTGTGTTGATACGATCGCTGCCGGCACGGGAATTGCCACCGATGACTACACCCTGAAACTCGCTGTATTCCACACGCTGTTTAACCTGATCGGCCTGATCATTATGGCGCCATTCATCAAAAGGCTGGTGGGTCTGTTGCAACGCTTCGTGATTATCCCCGCTGCCGCCCTCGACCAGCCACGCTACATCAGCAAGGCATCAATCGAGATACCGGCGACGGCAGTGGAATCCGTACGCAAAGAGCTGATTCATTTGTATGAAAATGCCTACCGTCTGATATCTCATGGACTGAGTCTGCACCGCGGTACCATTGCCTCTGAACGGGATCTGGCGGAGGCTGTGGCAGACACCCGTCGGGTTATGCCGCTGGAAATCGACGAGTATTACGAGCACTACATCAAGGGGCTGCACAGCGCCATTATCGAGTTTATCAGCAAGGCCCAGGCCCAGCGGAGTTCCGAGCACTTGTCCAACGAACTGTATGCGCTGCGCCAGGCCAGCCTCAATATCGTCGAGGCAGTCAAGGCCATGAAACACTTGCACAAGAACCTGTCCCGCTACGTATTATCGCGGGACCCGAATGTGCGCCAGCTTTATAACGACATACGGGTTGAAATCGCCACGGTGCTGCGCGATATTGAGCTTATCAAGGATCAGGGGCCTGACGCCGAGACAATCCTGTCACTCGATGCGGTCAGGCTCGGCCTGGAGGAAGCCAACAGAAAACTGGACGCCACCCTCGACGAATCCATCCGCAGAAAACGCATTACTGCGCAGATGGCAACCTCGATCATGAACGACAGTGGTTATGCGTATAACATTGGGAAGAACCTGGTTGACCTGGCACGAACCCTGCTGGCAGCACGTGAACCCGAACGAAAAGACGCCGAACAGAAACTCGCCCTGGATGATGCCGATATCGACGACGTCCTGGGAGATGACCGCGACTAGGGTCCGGTTCCGTGCAGCAGCTATTAAAGAATGAGATGATATGAAAACAAAACTACTACTGGCCAGACTCGCGAAATTCCTGGATGCAGACCGGCGTGCCCAGTTGGCGCAGGTAGATTCTATCGAGGAAGTGCTGGACAAGCTGGAGGAGAAAGAACAGAAACTCACGCTGAAATTGGAAGCTGAATCAGATCCCGAGAAACGCGATAAACTGGAAATGAAACTCGCCGTTTGCCAGGCACAGTGCAAAAAAGGGGTCCAGATCATCGAGGAATTGCTTGGCAAGAAGAACGAGTCAGAGGTCTAGCATGATTTCCGGAACAGCTTGAGACACTCCCGCCACGAAAGACTATATCTCATTGCTCAGGGTTAAACGCATCATCGGATGATGCTTGCACTCATTTCGACCTGCCCACGCAATGGCCGAAAAGAGCGCGTATTAGCTCATCGAGATGCGGCGTGGTGAACGGCTGTTCAATAACCGTGGATATTCAAGAAAATTTCCCACTACACACTGGCCCTTTCCCTGGGAAGGCCATGCCTTCTTCAAGAATTTGACTGCTTATCCTATTGAAATTTATATTATATTTATATTCCTCGCAAAGTCTGAGAGATTCCCCTATAGTAGACCCTGCTACAGATTTTGTTATCGGCGGTTTTGGTTGTTCCCTTCGTGTTACCCCCTGAATTCCTCATTTCATTACCTGTACGCAACACTCTAATTGTTTAATTATTTAAGGTAAAAAGTGATATGGCTACAGGTACAGTAAAGTGGTTTAACGAATCCAAAGGTTTTGGTTTTATTGCCCCGTCCGATGGTGGTGAGGATGTATTCGTACATTTCAACGCAATCCAGGGCACGGGTTTCAAGACCCTGAGCGAAGGTCAGTCGGTCACCTATGAGGTAGAAAAAGGCCCGAAGGGCCTCCAGGCAGTCAACGTTACCGCCTAGGAAGACCTCATCGGCTAAGCTGATACGAAGAACCCCGCCCCGGCGGGGTTCTTTTTTGCGGTTTATTTAGCAATAACTGCCACCATGCTCGAGGAGGAGACAGATAGGAAATACTGCTTATGCTGGATTCCTGTTCGTGGATCACTGACCAATGGTTGGCATACAAAACAGTTTGCCTCAGCTGGCGGCGGACGAGCGAATGCGACGCAAGCGGTCAGCTTGAAACAATCGTGCATACATCCCGATGGCAATCATCGATCGAGAAAAGGGGTCAGTTCAAAATCAGACTCAAGCAAAGAAAGATAGGCCATGTATCGATGCCTATTCCTAGTCCAGCTATAACGTCTAAAGCCACCTGAATCTAGTATTGTTAACATCTTACTTAGAATGAGACGAACAAGTCCAAGCTTAATATCGGGACTCCTGGTATCGAAGTCGAATCCATAAGCATGGAGAAAACATTGCTGAATAGCCTCTAGTCCTCTGTCCCCACGAATTAGTGATCCCTTCATGTCCTCAAGTTTGTGCCAAAAGCAGGCCAGGTCGAATGCAGGTAAACCGGGAGTCGAGAAAGCGAAATCTAATATGCAAATACCCTTGTCTGTCACTACGATATTATGCGGAGAAAAATCATTTTGACACAGATTGATTTTTACTTTTGGAGTGGATAGTGCTTCATCAATCCACGATGATATTTTGTATTTCAAAGAAATTGCCAGGTCCTTTGAAACTTGGCTTTTTCTATTACGGTGTAATTTATCAAGCCTATTTCCACAATAAGCCAGTATGTCCTGACGAAGATCGATAGTATCTTCAACCAAATCTAATGAATGAAAGCGCTGCAACCACTTTCCAGCCAACTGTGACGTCTAGTCAGGTCGGGAGCTTCATGGCCATAGCAAAAACGAAGCTTCCTACTAATTTTGTCCTGTAGAGAAACACCAGTGACTTCCCAAGTCACTAAGCCGTTAATCTCCTCAATATAATTAGCGGGAATAACAGTGCGTAACACAACATCTCTTTTAAATGCAGACTTAATACTATCTGTAAGATAGTATTCGCGTTGAAGACGCTGGATATTCCTTTCCGTTTGCTTGCTATTTCCACTCTTCTTCGGGAGTTTAACGTAGAGAACTCTTGACGCACCGTCAATTAAATATTCGAGTCGGAAAACCTCAGAACTAGGCGTTTTGATCTTATCGAATCCCAGTAGTTTCGCATCTTTCTCGCCAAAAACGGACTTTGCGACTAGTTTTGTAATAACCCGTGTCGGAAACCGTTGTCCGGTCTCTGTTATTTGATATCGCGATTTCATATGAAATCAACTTTGACCTTTCCCCTGTAATCCGGTCCACCTGCAAACTTGTATTTCTCTATACTCGGGGAGTACCCGTACTTTGGTCAGTTCGACAGAGAAATTCCGGCCCTCAAGTGGCCAGTGTTGCCACTTGTTCCAGTGGCGACAGCGAACTGAGAGCCTTGTGAGGCCTGTTTCTATTATACTCCCTGCGCCAGCCAACCGAAGCCGAGTGACTGCTTTGCGCAACATTTCAAACATATAACCCAGGAATATGAACTTCAGATTTGGGTCCAGACTGTGTGAAAACCCCGAAATCTATATAATGTGGCTTTCAACCAGGAAAGCCATGAAATGACAGGTTTTATTGAGGGAGAAAGCCGGG
>CAMYJI010000027.1 GCA_947258545.1 uncultured Ectothiorhodospiraceae bacterium | reverse complement strand
GGTGAAGGTGGGAGAGGAGATCGAGATTGTCGGTATCAAGGACACGCTGAAGACGACCTGCACGGGAGTGGAGATGTTCCGCAAGCTGCTGGACCAGGGTCAGGCGGGTGACAACGTGGGTGTATTGCTGCGTGGCACTAAGCGCGAGGAAGTTGAGCGTGGTCAGGTGCTGGCGAAGCCGGGTTCGATCACGCCGCACACCAAGTTTGAGTGTGAGGTGTACGTACTGAGCAAGGACGAGGGTGGACGTCACACGCCGTTTTTCAATGGCTATCGGCCGCAGTTTTATTTCCGCACGACGGACGTCACGGGTGCCTGTGATCTGCCGGAGGGCGTGGAGATGGTGATGCCGGGAGACAATGTGAAGATGACGGTATCGTTGATTGCGCCGATTGCGATGGAAGAGGGACTGCGCTTTGCGGTTCGCGAAGGCGGCCGTACCGTGGGCGCCGGCGTGGTCTCGAAGATTATTGAATGATTGTAATTAATTGTAGGAGCGCCCCGCGGGCGCGAATATCGCGCCTGCAAGGCGCTCCTACAGGTTAACAGATAACCAGCGAAGTATAGATTATGGCTAACCAAAGAATCCGGATACGTCTCAAGGCCTTTGATCATCGTTTGATCGACAAGTCGGCGGCCGAGATTGTCGAGACTGCGAGGCGCACGGGTGCACAGGTGCGGGGACCGATCCCCCTGCCCACCAAGATGGAGCGCTTTACTGTGCTGATATCACCGCACGTCAACAAGGATGCGCGTGACCAGTATGAAATTCGGACTCACAAGCGGTTGATGGATATCGTTGACCCTACTGACAAGACGGTTGACGCCCTGATGAAGCTGGATCTGGCCGCGGGCGTTGATGTCCAGATCAAGTTGAACTAAGGCCAGGCACGACGGGACTATAGACATGACTATCGGAATTGTTGGACGCAAGGCAGGTATGACACGCATCTTCAGTGATGACGGTGTCTCTGTCCCGGTGACCGTGATCTCGGTCGAACCGAACCGCGTCACCCAGATAAAGACCGTTGAAAACGACGGATACCGTGCATTGCAGGTGACGACCGGTACACGTCGTGCCTCGCGCGTGACCAAGCCAATGGCCGGGCACTACGCCAGGGCCGGTTCAGAGGCCGGACGTGGTCTCTGGGAGTTCCGTCTGGACGAAGGCGAAGGCGAGGAAATCGGTATCGGTAACGAGATCAAAGTCGACATGTTCGAGCAGGGCCAGAGCGTCGACGTGACGGGCACCTCCATCGGCAAGGGCTTCGCCGGCGTGATCAAGCGTCACAACTTTCATATGCAGGACGCCACCCACGGCAACTCGCTCTCCCATCGCGCCCCGGGCTCGATCGGCCAGTGCCAGACGCCGGGCCGTGTGTTCAAGGGCAAGAAGATGTCAGGTCACATGGGCGATGTGCGCCGCACTAACCAGAATATCGAGGTTGTGCGCGTGGATATAGAGCGTAATCTGCTGCTGGTCAAGGGTGCAATACCGGGTGCCAAGGGTGGTGATGTCATTATCCGACCGGCAGTGAAGGCGCGTTAGGAGTGGCATGATGGAATTACAGTTACAAGGCGGCGGTTCCGGCAAGGTGAAGGTCTCCGATGACACCTTCGGCCAGGACTTCAAGGAAGCCCTGATACACCAGGTGGTCACTGCATGTCTCGCCAGCGCGCGCGCCGGATCGGTCAAGCAGAAGACCCGTTCCGAGGTGCGTGGCGGTGGTACCAAGCCGTGGCGCCAGAAGGGCAGCGGGCGGGCACGCGCCGGCACTATTCGCAGCCCGCTGTGGCGTGGTGGCGGCAAGGCGTTTGCTGCTACGCCGCGGGACTATGCCCAGAAGATCAACCGCAAGATGTATCGCGCCGCGATGCGCTCGATCCTGTCCGAACTGGTACGACAGGAGCGCCTGGTCGCCGTTGACGAGTTCGGTGTTGATGCACCCAGGACCAGGGAGCTGGCGGGCAAGCTGAACAAGCTTGGGCTGACCAACGTCCTGATCGTCTCTGAAGAACCGGACGATAATCTGTACCTTGCAGCCCGCAACCTGCCTAAGGTTGCCGTGTGTGATGTGGCAGACGCCGATCCCGTCAGCCTGATTGGGTTCGACAATGTCATCATGACTGCGAAGGCGCTCAAACAGATAGAGGAGCGACTGGCATGAATCAGGAACGATTGATGAAGGTTCTGCTAAGTCCGCTGGTATCCGAGAAGAGCACGCGAATTGCGGATGCCAACAGCCAGTATGTGTTCAAGGTGTTGCCTGATGCCAGCAAGCCGGAGATCCGCAAGGCCGTTGAGTTGATGTTTGACGTCAAGGTCAAGGGCGTGCAGGTCACCAATGTGCGCGGTAAGGTCAAGCGCTTTGGTCAGGCACTCGGCAAGCGCGCAGACTGGAAAAAGGCCTACGTGACCCTGGCGGAAGGGCACGATATTGATTTTATGGGAGCGGACTAGCTCTGTTTCCGAATGCTGTAAGGGTTTGAATTATGCCACTCGTTAAAACAAAGCCAACATCACCGGGACGCCGTTTTGTCGTCAAGGTGACCACGCCTGACCTGCACAAGGGTGAGCCGCATGCCGCGCTGGTTTCTTCCAAGTCGAAGAGCGGCGGCAGAAACAACACGGGCCGTATTACCACACGGCATCGTGGCGGTGGCCACAAGCAGCGATATCGCATGATCGATTTCAAGCGGAACAAGAACGGCGTTACGGCCAAGGTAGAACGCATCGAATATGATCCTAACCGCTCGGCGCATATTGCATTGCTGCTCTACGCCGATGGCGAGCGGCGCTATATCCTGGCGCCCAAGGGCGTGAAGGCGGGTGCCGAGATCCGCAGCGGCAGTGATGCCCCGATCAAGCCGGGTAATGCCATGCCGTTGCGCAACATCCCGGTTGGAACCCTGGTCCACAACATTGAGATGAAGCCGGGCAAGGGCGGACAGATTGCCCGCAGTGCCGGCAGCGGTGTCCAGCTGGTTGCGCGCGAAGGCGATAATGCCACCCTCCGCCTGCGCTCCGGCGAGATGCGCAGGGTGCCGGCGGATTGCATCGCCACCATCGGCGAGGTTGGCAATGTTGAACATAACCTGCGCTCGCTCGGCAAAGCCGGGGCGAAGCGCTGGCGCGGTGTGCGGCCAACCGTACGTGGTGTCGCCATGAATCCTGTTGACCATCCCCACGGTGGCGGTGAAGGTCGTACTGCCGGTGGGCGTCATCCAGTCAGCCCCTGGGGTACACCGACCAAGGGTTATCGCACACGCAAGAACAAGCGTACCGACAACATGATTGTCAGACGTCGTTATCGCAAGTAATTACGAGGAAATTGAACCGTGCCACGCTCGATCAGAAAAGGACCATTTGTCGATAGCCATCTCCAGAAGAAGGTGGACAAGGCAGTTGCCGAGAACAGTAAGCGTCCGATCAAGACCTGGTCGCGCCGCTCCATGGTTTTACCTGAAATGGTCGGCCTGACCATTGCCGTGCACAATGGGCGTCAGCATGTACCGGTACTGATCAACGAGAACATGGTCGGCCACAAGTTGGGAGAGTTTGCCCTGACCCGGACCTTCAGGGGTCATGCGGCGGACCGGAAGGCGAAGTAAGGGGATATAGAGATGCAGGTCAGTGCAAAATTGAAGCATGCGCGAATTTCGCCGCAGAAGTGCCGGCTGATAGCGGACCAGATCCGCGGACTGCCGGTTGAAAAGGCGCTCAACGTGTTGACTTTCAGCCCCAAGAAAGCGGCCGACATGGTGCGCAAGGTGCTCGAGTCCGCAATTGCGAATGCCGAGCATAATGAAGGCGCGGACATTGACGAACTCAAGGTCGCAGCGATCTACGTCGACGAAGGTCGCACCCTGAAACGGTTCCGGGCACGTGCCAAGGGCCGGGGTACGCGGATTCTCAAACGAAACAGTCACATCACCGTAATGGTGGGTGACGCAAACTAACAGGTAGAGGCGTAAAGACCAGTATGGGCCAGAAAGTACATCCAACAGGCATTCGACTCGGCATCGTCAAGGACTGGACGTCCACGTGGTATGCCGACTCAAAGGATTTTGCCGACTACCTGAACACGGACCTGGCGATCCGTGACTTCATCAAGAAGCGCCTTTCCCAGGCATCGGTGAGCCGTGTGCAGATTTCACGTCCGGCGCACAACGCCGTGATCACGGTGCACACCGCGCGCCCCGGCATTGTGATCGGCAAGAAGGGTGAGGACATCGACCGCAAGAAGGGTGAGGACATCGACCGCCTGCGCAAGGAGGTATCCGAGCGTATGGGTATACCGGTCAATATCAATGTCGAGGAGATTCGCAAGCCGGAACTGGACGCGACCCTGGTCGCGGAAAGTGTTGCCCAGCAGCTGGAGCGCCGCATTATGTTCCGCCGCGCCATGAAGCGTGCAGTGAGCAATGCCATGCGAATCGGTGCGGGGGGCATCAAGATCAGTGTCGCCGGCCGCCTCAACGGTGCCGAGATTGCCCGCTCGGAATGGTATCGCGAAGGACGGGTACCGTTGCATACGCTGCGTGCGGATATCGACTACGGCGTTGCCGATGCCAATACCACCTATGGCGTGATTGGCGTGAAGGTCTGGATCTTCAAGGGCGAGATCTTTGACAAAGCTGAAGAGGCCGAGGCGGATACGACACGCCAGGCTGCATCCTGATAGCGGAGATAGGTCATGTTACAGCCCAAAAGAACCAAATTCCGCAAGCAGCAAAAGGGTCGCAACCGCGGTCTTGCTATTCGCGGCGGCAAGGTGAGTTTCGGCGAGTATGCGCTGAAGGCGACGGCACGCGGCCGCATGACGGCACGCCAGATCGAGGCGGCACGCCGCACCATCACGCGTCATGTCAAGCGTGGCGGCAAACTCTGGATCCGCGTGTTTCCGGATGTGCCGGTTACCAAGAAACCCATCGAGGTACGCATGGGCAAGGGCAAGGGTAACGTGGAGTACTGGATCGCACAGATTCAGCCGGGCCGCGTACTTTACGAAATTGAAGGTGTCTCGGAAGATGTTGCTCGTCAGGCATTCAAGCTGGCAGCCGCCAAACTGCCGTTCAAGACAGCCTTCGTGACACGGACGGTGATGTGATGAAAGCTGCAGAGCTTAGAAGCAAGTCGGTCAGTGAACTTCGCCTGGAGCTGGGTAACCTGCTGCGCGAGAATTTCAACCTGCGCATGCAGCGCGGTACCGGACAGCTCTCCCGCCCGGACCAGATGGGCAAGGTACGCAAGGATATTGCGCGTGTTTACACGGTCATAAACGAGAAAATCAAGGCAGGTGACGCATCATGAGTGAGCAAACCGGAGTCAAGCGCGCGGTCACCGGCAAGGTCATCAGCAACAAGATGGACAAGACTGCCACAGTGCTGATAGAGCGCAAGGTCAAGCACCCGATTTACGGGAAGTACATTCGCCGCTCGACCAAGCTGCACGTGCATGATGCAGACAATGCATGCCAGGAAGGCGATACAGTAACCATACAAGAGTGCCGTCCGCTGTCGAAATCGAAGTCATGGCGGTTAGTGGACATAGTCGTGCGCAGTGAATAGCTGGGCTCTCTGACGGGAATAAAACGGACGGAATGCAAGCATGATACAGATGCAGACAATCCTTGATGTGGCTGACAATAGCGGCGCGCGCCGCCTGCAGTGCATCAAGGTGTTGGGTGGATCACACCGGCGGTACGCGCGCATTGGTGACATCATCAAGGTCAGCGTGAAGGAAGCCATACCCCGTGGCAAGGTCAAGAAGGGTGAGGTTTATAACGCGGTCGTGGTGCGGACCCGCAAGGGTGTGCGGCGTCAGGATGGCTCATTAATCCGCTTTGACGGAAATGCGGCCGTTCTGCTCAACAACCAGCTGCAACCGATCGGGACACGAATTTTCGGTCCGGTGACAAGGGAACTGCGAAGTGAGCGGTTTATGAAGATAATTTCGCTTGCACCGGAAGTGCTGTAGGAACGAACCATGAACAGAATCAGAAAAGGTGATGATGTTGTCGTAATCGCGGGCAAGGACAAGGGCAAGCGCGGCAGTGTGCTGCGTGTTATGCCGGATGGCCGGGTTGTTGTTTCTGATGTCAACATGGTCAAGCGGCACACCAAGCCCAACCCGAATCGCGGTGTCCCCGGTGGTATCGTGGAAAAGGAGATGCCTGTCGACCCTTCCAACATCATGTTGTTCAACCCGCAAACCAGCAAGGGTGACCGGGTTGGCTTCAAGTATCTCGAAGATGGTCGCAAGGTGCGTTATTTCAAGTCCAATGATGAAGTAGTGGACATCTGATATTTGGTAATTGGAAATAGATATGGCCAGGCTGCAGGAATATTACCGTGATACCGTCGTCAAACAGCTCAAGGAGCAGTTTGACTTCAAGAATGTCATGGAGATACCGCGCATCACCAAGATCACGCTCAACATGGGTGTGGGTGAAGCGGTGGGTGATCGCAAGGTGATTGAGCATGCGGTCAATGACATGATCAAGATTGCCGGGCAAAAGCCGATCGTCACCAGGGCGCGCAAGTCTGTAGCCGGCTTCAAGGTGCGTGAAGACTGGCCAATAGGTTGCAAGGTGACAATGCGCCGCACGCATATGTACGAGTTTCTTGATCGGCTGATCAATATAGCCATACCGCGTATCCGCGATTTTCGTGGCATGAGTCCGAAGTCCTTTGACGGACGCGGGAACTACAGCATGGGTGTACGGGAGCAGATTATCTTCCCGGAGATCGACTACGACAAGATTGATACCTTGCGTGGTCTGGATATTACCTTTACTACAACTGCAAAAACGGACGAGGAAGGTCGTGCCCTGCTGGCGGCGTTTAACTTTCCGTTCAGGAACTGAGGTAGCACAATGGCAAAAAATTCCATGCTTGCCCGCGAAAACAAGCGCGCTCGTACAGTGAAAAGGTACGCAGCCAGGCGCGCCGAACTGAAGGCGATCATCAAGAGTCCCAACAACTCTGAAGAAGAGCGCTACAATGCACAGCTTAAGCTGCAGTCCCTGCCGCGTGATGCCAGCCCGTCACGGCAGCGCAACCGGTGCCGCATTACCGGGCGTCCGCACGGTTACTACCGCAAGTTCGGTCTGGCCAGGAACAAGCTGCGCGAGGCCGCCATGCGCGGTGATATTCCCGGGCTGGTCAAGGCGAGTTGGTGAACGATTATGATGACTGATCCCATAGCCGATATGTTGACGCGCATCCGTAACGGGCAGGCAGCCAACAAGGTGTCGGTTTCCATGCCATTCTCCAAACTGAAATGTGCCATTGCACAGGTACTCAAGGATGAAGGTTATATAACGGACTTTTCCTCTGATGATGCAGAGGTCAAGCCGGTGCTTTCGGTGACACTGAAATACTATGACGGCAAGCCTGTGATAGAGAATATCCAGCGTGCCAGCCGTCCCGGTCTGCGCCTTTACAATGGCAAGGATGAACTGCCCAGGGTACAGGGCGGTCTCGGTGTTGCTATCGTGTCCACCTCGCGTGGCGTGATGAGCGATCGTCAGGCACGCGCCGCCGGTGAGGGCGGTGAGATTCTTTGCGTAGTCAGCTGATCGGGGAACCAAGATGTCAAGAATCGCCAACATGCCGATATCTGTTCCATCTGCCGTCGAGATTACTGCGGATGGACAATTGCTGACTGTGAAGGGTCCCAGGGGTACACTGCAGCACCGTATGCACGACCTGGTGACGCTGGCCCGCGAGGACGCCGAGCTGAGTATCAGCGCGCGTGATACCTCCAAGCAGGCCATGGCGCTGTCGGGTACAACTCGATCATTGTTAAACAACATGGTGACGGGTGTCAGTGACGGTTTTGAAAAGAAACTCCAGTTGGTCGGTGTCGGTTACCGTGCGCAGGCCAAGGGCAAGGTGCTCAACCTGACACTGGGTTTCTCGCATCCGATTGATTATGAGCTGCCCGAGGGCATCACCGCTGAAACACCCAGCCAGACGGAAGTGCTCATCAAGGGCATCGACAAGCAGCAGGTCGGCCAGGTGGCTGCAGAGATCCGCGCTTTCCGCCCGCCCGAACCCTACAAGGGCAAAGGGGTGCGCTATTCCGATGAGGCGGTGGTCCGGAAGGAAGCCAAGAAGAAATAGGCATTATTATGGACAAGAAAACATCACGTATACGCCGTGCCCGCCGTACCCGGGCGCACATCAAGGAGCTGGGCGCATCCCGCCTGTGTGTGCACCGTACGCCGCGTCACATCTATGCGCAGATCATTGCGCCGGAGGGTGACAAGGTCGTGACGAGCGCTTCCACGCTGGACAGTGATGTCCGCAAGGATGTCAGTGCGACCGGCGGAGTGGCGGCAGCGACAGTTGTAGGAAAGGTGATTGCAGAGCGCGCCAAGGCAGCCGGTATCACGCAGGTTGCCTTTGACCGTTCCGGATTTAAATACCATGGCCGTCTCAAGGCGCTGGCAGATGCAGCGCGTGAAAACGGCCTCGAGTTCTGAGCAAGGGTTCTGATATGGCGAGAGCAGATACACAGGCGCAAGGTGACGGACTGCTGGAGAAGCTGGTCACGGTCAACCGGGTTGCCAAGGTTGTAAAGGGCGGCCGACAATTCGGTTTCACTGCGCTGACTGTTGTCGGTGATGGCGAAGGCAAGGTTGGTTTCGGTTACGGCAAGGCACGTGAAGTGCCGGTGGCCATCCAGAAGGCCATGGAAGCCGCGCGCAAGGACATGAAGGCCATCAATCTGAACGGCGGCACCCTGCACTACCCGATTACAGCGCGCCACGGTGCCGCCAAGGTGTACATGCAGCCGGCCTCGGAAGGCACCGGGATTATCGCCGGCGGGGCGATGCGCGCTGTGTTCGAGGTTGTCGGTGTGCGCGATGTGCTTGCCAAGTGCATAGGTTCAAACAATCCGATTAATGTGCTGCGTGCCACGATGAACGGCCTGGAGGGCATGCGTTCTCCCGAGGAAGTGGCCACCAAGCGTGGCAAGTCGGTGCAAGAGATCCTGGAATAAGTCATGGCTGGAAACAAGAAAGTAAAGGTTACGCTGGTCAAGAGCTACAATGGCCGCCTGCAGAGCCACAAGGACACCGTGCGCGGTCTGGGCCTGCGCAGGATCCGTCATAGCGTCGAACTTGACGACACGCCTGAAATACGCGGCATGATCAACAAGATCTCTTACATGGTAAGGGTCGAGGACTAGGCAATGCGTTTGAATACATTAAAACCGGCGGCCGGTAGCAGGAAGAATGGCAAGCGCGTCGGCCGCGGTATCGGTTCCGGATTCGGTAAGACCGCTGGCCGGGGCCACAAGGGCCAGAAGTCGCGTTCCGGCGGCTATCACAAGATCGGTTTCGAAGGTGGCCAGATGCCGCTGCAGCGTCGCCTGCCCAAGGTCGGTTTCATTTCCCGCAAGTCCCGCTTCGTGGACGAGATTCGCCTGCACGAGCTGGGCATCGTCGATGCGGCCGTCGTTGACCTTGACGCCCTGAAACAGGCCAACCTGGTCTCCCGTCACGTCAGGAGCGTCAAGGTGATCGCCTCCGGCGCCATCGACAAGGCGGTGACGGTGCGCGGCATAAAGGTAACCAAGGGTGCCCGGACTGCCATTGAGGCGGCCGGAGGCAAAGTCGAGGAATAAATGGCACTCGGTCCTTCCATCACTGATGCTGCCAGCGGTATCGGGCAGACGAAAGAGCTGCGCCAGCGGCTCTTTTTTGTCATTGGCGCCATTATTGTTTTCCGTATTGGCTCCTTCATCCCCCTGCCGGGCATTGACCCGCAGGTGCTGGCTGTCCTGGTCGAGCAGCAACGCGGCACCATCCTGGAGATGTTCAACATGTTCTCCGGAGGCGCCCTTGAGCGCCTGTCGATTTTCGCGCTCGGGATCATGCCGTACATTTCGGCATCCATCATCATGAACCTGATGACCGTGACGGTGCCGTCGCTGGAGCAGCTCAAAAAGGAAGGCGGTGAGGCCGGGCGTCGCAAGATCACCCAGTACACCCGCTACGGAACCGTAGGCCTGGCGACCATGCAGGGATTCGGTATTTCATCGGCCTTGCAGGCCCAGCAGATCGGCGGGGGAGCCCTGGTGGTCAACCCTGGCCCCGGTTTTGTACTGACCGCGGTGGTCACGCTGGTCACCGGTACGGTATTTCTCATGTGGCTCGGTGAGCAGGTGACCGAGCGCGGTGTAGGCAACGGCATCTCTATCATCATCTTTTCCGGTATTGTGGCCGGCCTGCCATCGGCCATCGGCGGCACGCTGGAACTGGCGCGCACCGGCGAAATGAACGCGCTGATGATCCTCGGGCTGTTTGCACTGGCGATTGCGGTCACCGGTTTCGTGGTGTTCGTTGAGCGTGGCCAGCGCCGCATCACAGTGAACTACGCCAAGCGCCAGCAGGGGCGCAAGGTCTATGCGGCGCAGAGCAGCCATCTGCCGTTGAAGCTGAACATGGCCGGTGTTATCCCGCCGATTTTCGCTTCCAGTATCATCCTGTTCCCGGCAACCATGGGTAGCTGGGTCGGCAGCACCGAGGGCATGGGCTGGCTGAAGGATATTTCAGCAACCCTGTCACCGGGTCAGCCGCTGTACGTGATTTTCTATGCCCTGGCGATCGTATTCTTCTGTTTCTTCTACACGGCGCTGGTGTTCAACGCCCGGGAGACGGCGGACAACCTGAAGAAATCCGGTGCCTTCATACCCGGTATACGCCCGGGTGACCAGACTGCCAAGTACATCGATGGCGTGATGACCCGCCTGACGACTGCCGGTGCCGTCTATATCACACTGGTCTGCCTGATGCCGGAGTTCCTGATCCTGTACTGGAATGTACCGTTCTACTTCGGCGGCACCTCGTTGCTGATTATTGTTATTGTGGTCATGGACTTCATGGCCCAGATCCAGGCGCATCTGGTGTCCCACCAGTACAGCGGCCTGATGAAGAAGGCCAATCTGAAAGGCCAGGGCGGTGCCGGTCTGCTGCGCTAGGCGGCCGGATGTTTAATCAATCGAGAAGGTAACTGAGATGAAAGTGCGTGCTTCGGTCAAACGAATCTGTCGTAACTGCAAGGTCGTACGGCGCAAGGGTGTGGTGCGGGTCATCTGCAAGGATGGTCGCCACAAGCAGCGCCAGGGCTGAGCGTTCAGGCAGTCTGCAAGGCCTTGAAAATCAGGGAGATATTAACCCCGGCCCCGCGGCCATGGGAGCAGTCCCGGACGGTGGCGCAGGCCTTTGTTTGTAATTGATTTTATGATGACCAGAAGCTATCCTTACGCCCCTTTCGCGGCGCACGCGATGCTGGAGACGATGTAAATGGCACGAATTGCCGGAATTAATATTCCAACACACAAACATGCAGAGGTTGCCCTGACGGCGATCTATGGCATCGGCCGGAACACAGCGCGCGCAATTTGTGCGAAGAGTGGTGTCAAGCCGGACATGAAAATCAAGGACCTGAGCGAGTCCGAGATCGAATCGGTGCGCACCGAGATTGCCAGGTACACCGTCGAGGGCGACCTGCGCCGTACGATTTCCATGAACATCAAGCGCTTGATGGACCTGGGTTCCTATCGCGGCATCCGGCACCGTCGCGGACTGCCGATGCGCGGCCAACGCACGCGTACCAACGCACGTACCCGCAAGGGACCGCGCCGGCCGATCCGCAAGTAACAATCAAGTAACAATATCTATATCTAACTAACAGTTAAGCAGGTAAGAGAAGCATGGCGAAGGCGGCTACACGTACACGCAAGAAGGTGAAGCGGGATGTCTCAGACGGGATTGCCCATATCCACGCTTCATTCAATAACACCATTATCACGATCACCGACCGTCAGGGTAATGCCCTGGCATGGGCCACGTCCGGCGGGTCGGGTTTTCGTGGTTCACGCAAGAGCACGCCGTTTGCGGCGCAGGTTGCAGCCGAGCGCGTAGGCACGATCGTCAAGGAATACGGCATGAAGAACCTGGATGTCGAGGTCAAGGGCCCGGGCCCGGGGCGTGAGTCTGCCGTGCGTGCCCTCAACAATGCCGGCTTTCAGATTACCAATATTACCGACGTGACGCCTATTCCACATAACGGCTGTCGTCCTCCCAAGAAGCGTCGCGTCTAGCGCAGGAATCAAACATGGCAAAGTACACAGGATCCAAATGTCGCCAGTGTCGCCGTGAAGGCGGCAAGCTGTTTCTCAAGGGCGAAAAATGTTTTACATCCAAGTGCGCGATCGAGAACCGCCCGTTTCCGCCCGGTCAGCACGGTCAGCGGCGCCAGCGTCTGTCGGATTACGCCACCCAGCTGCGCGAGAAGCAGAAGCTGCGGCGCATCTACGGTGTGCTGGAAAGCCAGTTCCGCAACTACTACAAGCAGGCGGCAGGTCTCAAGGGCTCGACCGGCGAAAATCTGCTGCAGTTGCTCGAAAGCCGTCTCGACAACGTGGTCTACCGCATGGGGTTCTCTTCCTCGCGCAGTGAAGGTCGTCAGCTGGTCCGCCACAATGCGGTTAGCGTGAACGGCAAGCGCGTAAATATTCCTTCCTTTCAGGTACAGCCGAGTGATGTCGTCACCATTAACGAAAAGGCGCGTTCCCAGTTGCGCATACAGTCTGCCCTTGACCTCGCCCAGCAGCGTGGCATGGCGGACTGGATCGACGTGGATATCAAGAAGATGGAAGGCGTCTACAAGTCGCGACCGGAACGCGGCGAACTGCCGGCCGATATCAACGAACATCTGGTAGTCGAACTGTACTCGAAGTAAGTAACTGAGGATTTATCCATGCTTGGAAAAGTCAATGAATTCCTGAAACCGCGCATTGTCGATGTTCAGGTCGCCAACGACAAACATGCCAAGGTCACGCTGGAGCCGCTGGAGCGCGGTTTCGGCCACACCCTCGGTAATGCGCTGCGACGCATACTGCTGTCCTCGATGCCGGGTGCCGCGATAACCGAGGTACATATCGACGGTGTCCTGCATGAGTATTCGACCATCGAAGGCGTGCAGGAGGATGTCATCGATATCCTGCTCAATCTGAAGAAGGTAGCCCTGCGCATGTATAACCGCGACGAGGCAACCCTGACATTGAACAAGAAGGGACCGGGACCGGTTACTGCCGGAGATATCAGCATTGATCACGACATCGAGATCGTCAATCCGGACCATATCATCGCCAACCTGACCAAGGCAGGCGAGCTTTCCATGTCACTCAAGATTGTGAAGGGCCGCGGCTACCAGCCGGCCACCGTTCGCCAGAACGAGGAGAGCGAGGACATCAGCATCGGGAACCTGCGGCTGGACGCGTCCTTCAGTCCGGTCAACCGCGTTTCCTATACCGTGGATCGTGCCCGTGTCGAGCAGCGTACCGACCTCGACAAGCTGATTCTCGATATTGAGACCAACGGTACCGTCGATCCGGAGGAGGCGATCCGCCATGCGGCTACCATTCTGCAGGACCAGCTTTCGGCGTTTGTCGATCTCCAGGCCCGGGCCGAAGACAAGCCGGAGACCATGGAAACCGACGTCGATCCGATCCTGCTGCGTCCGGTTGATGACCTTGAACTTACAGTGCGTTCCGCCAACTGTCTCAAGGCCGAAAGTATCTATTTTATTGGTGATCTGATTCAACGCACCGAAGTTGAGCTACTGAAGACACCGAATCTGGGCAAGAAGTCATTGACCGAGATCAAGGACGTGCTTGCCACCAAGGGCCTTTCGCTGGGTATGCGCCTGGAAAACTGGCCGCCACCCGGATTGAAAGCAACTGAAGATGTCAACTCGACCCAGTTAACAGGTAGTTAGAACAATGCGTCATCGCAAGTCTGGACGGCAACTAAACCGTAACAGTTCACACCGCAAGGCCATGTTCCAGAACATGACCGTGTCACTGCTGCAGCATGAACTGATCAAGACCACCCTGCCCAAGGCCAAGGAGCTGCGGCGCGTGGCCGAGCCGCTGATCACCATGGCCAAGAACGACACGGTGCACAAGCGTCGTATCGCCTTCAACCGGCTGCGCGACCGCAACACGGTCACCAAGCTGTTCAATGAACTGGGCCCGCGTTACAAGGACCGTCCCGGCGGTTACCTGCGTATTTTGAAGACCGGTTTCCGGCCGGGTGACAATGCGCCCATGGCCTATGTCGAGCTGGTTGACCGTCCGCAAGCCGAGGCGGGCGAGGCCGATCTCGAACTGGATTGAATGCGCCTTCCCGATAAAGGAAGTCAATGAAAACCGGGCCTTGCCCGGTTTTTTTATGCCCGCGCAAGGGAGTGCCGGCCTGCAGCTGCTGCCCCAAGCCGCCTGCTATACTTTCCGGTAATCGGGCAGGGAGCAAGGGGAACGGTGAATGTTCTGTTTACATGGACGCCGCTTTCCGCAGGTCACACCAGGCACTGTGCCGTTGCGTGCACCTTGCTGCTATACCTGCTGATCCCGTTGGCCCGTGCCACTGATGTTGCCGAACTCCAGGTCAGTGAAAGCGAGGGTGTCTATCATGTCAGCCTGGTCATGCAGGTACAGGCGCCGCCGCAGCATATTCAATATGCTGGTGGAGAGTCGGGTGGATGCCTCCATGCGGATGCCGCACGGGCGCGATCAGCCGCTCACCCGGCGCGAGATCGAGGTACTGCGGCTCTGGGTGGAGCAGGGTGCCCGTGACAACTGATAGCGCCCGGTCATGATTGTGTTATTTACCGATTTCGGTCTGGAGGGGCCCTACATCGGCCAGATGGAGGCCGTATTGTTGCAGCAGGCACCCGGGGTGCCGGTCATCAAGCTGTTTTCCGATTTGCCGGCCTGTAATATCCAGGCGGCCGCCTATCTGCTGCCGGCCTACGCGGCCGGTTTTCCGCTTGGTACGGTGTTTCTCTGTGTCGTTGACCCGGGTGTCGGCAGTGATCGTCCCGGGGTAGTACTCAAGGCGGACGGCTGCTGGTTTGTGGGCCCGGATGAGGGTCTGTTCGAACTGCTGGCCCGGCGTGCCCGCGCACTGGAGTGCCGGCGCTTGCCACGGGCGCAGGGGGTTTCCAGCAGTTTTCACGGCCGCGATGTATTTGCACCGGTGGCCGCGCGCCTGGCACGTGACGGGGTGCTCGACGCCGATGTCGAGACGCCGGGGCGCTACCCGCAGACCGACTGGCCGGACGAGCTGTTCCAGGTGGTGTATATCGATCATTACGGTAATGCCATCAGCGGGGTGCGGGCCAGGGCACTGGAAGCGGACGCGTTGCTGGCAATCAATGGCCAGCCGCTGCGTGCGGCACGTACCTTTTCCGATGTGCCGGAGGGTGAGGCATTCTGGTACCCAAACTCCAGCGGCCTGGTCGAGATCGCCGTTAACCGGGGACGGGCCAGCGAGGTGTTCGGCGCCCGGGTCGGAATGCCGATCGTACTGCGACACCCGCGCGGCTGACGCCCGCTACACGCACCAGACAGCCGGCGCGTCGGGGCTCAGCCGGCTGCGCGCCTTTTCCGGCGCCGCGGTTTAAGGACGCCCCTGAGGAACTGCCCGGTGTGGGACTGCTTGTTGTGTGCGATGTCGGCGGGCGTGCCGGTGGCAACGATGTTGCCGCCGCGGATGCCGCCCTCCGGTCCCAGGTCGATAATCCAGTCCGCTGTCTTGATGACATCCAGATTGTGTTCGATGACGATGACGGTGTTGCCGTGGTCACGCAGGCGGTGCAATACCGCCAGCAGCTGGGCGATATCGTGAAAGTGCAGGCCGGTGGTCGGTTCGTCGAGGATGTAGAGGGTCTTGCCGGTGTCGCGCTTGGACAGTTCGCGCGCGAGTTTCACGCGCTGCGCCTCGCCCCCGGACAGGGTGGTCGCGTTCTGCCCGAGCTTGATATAGGTCAGGCCGACATCGATCAGTGTCTGCAGCTTGCGTGCCACCACCGGGATGGCGCTGAAGAATGGCAGGGCGTCTTCCACCGTCATATCCAGAACCTCGTGGATGTTCTTGCCCTTGTAGCGTACATCCAGCGTCTCCCGATTGTAGCGCCGGCCCTTGCACACGTCGCAGGGCACGTAGATATCCGGCAGGAAGTGCATCTCGACTTTCAGTACCCCGTCACCCTGGCAGGCCTCGCAGCGGCCACCTTTGACGTTGAAGCTGAAGCGCCCCGGCTTGTAGCCGCGTGAACGTGCCTCCTGGGTGGCGGAAAACAGTTCGCGTATCGGTGTGAACAAGCCGGTATAGGTTGCCGGGTTAGAGCGTGGGGTGCGGCCGATCGGGCTCTGGTCGATATCCACGATCTTGTCGAAGTGCTCCAGTCCCCGGATGTCCTTGCAAGGCGCACCGGACTCGGTGGCCCGGTTGAGGACCTGTGCAGCGCGCGGGTAGAGCGTGTCATTCACCAGGGTCGACTTGCCGGAGCCCGAGACCCCGGTCACGCAGGTCATCAGACCGACCGGAAAGTCTGCGGTGACAGCGTTCAGGTTGTTGCCGCTGGCACCCTCGATGACCAGCAGGCGGTCGGGATCGATGCTGTGGATGTGTTCGGGTATCGTTATGGACTTCTTGCCTGACAGGTACTGACCGGTGAGTGAGTTCTTGTCGGCGATGATCTCCTCGGGCCGTCCCTGGGAGACGATGCGTCCGCCGTGGACGCCGGCGCCGGGCCCGATATCGACCACATGGTCTGCGCTGTGGATGGCCTCCTCGTCATGCTCGATCACGATGACGGTGTTGCCCAGGTCGCGCAGGTGCGTGAGGGTGTTCAGCAGGCGCTGGTTGTCGCGCTGGTGCAGGCCGATGGAAGGTTCGTCGAGTACGTACATCACACCGACCAGGCCGGCACCGATCTGGCTGGCAAGCCGGATGCGTTGTGCCTCCCCGCCGGACAGGGTTTCCGCACTGCGGTCCAGTGACAGGTAGTCCAGGCCGACATTGACCAGGAAGTCGATGCGCTGGTTGATCTCCTTGAGGATCTTGTCGGCAATCTCGCCGCGTTGTCCCTTGAGATGCAACCCGCTGAAAAGCTCCTGGCTGCTGCCGACCGGCAGGGCGGTGATGTCGGGCAACGACTTGCCGGACACGGTGACGTGGCATGCCGCCCGGTTGAGACGCGTGCCGCTGCAGTCCGGACACGGCTGGCTGCCGAGGAAACGCGCCAGCTCCTCGCGCACCACATTCGATTCTGTCTCGCGGTAACGCCGCTGCATGTTCGAGATGATGCCCTCGAAGGGATGGCTGCGCTCCACGGCCCCGCGACGCTCGTTGAGATAGCGGAAGCGGATGACCTCGCCCCCGCTGCCATACAGCAGGATATGCCGGATGTCCTCGGGCAGCTCGGCAAAGGGGGTCTCGATATCGAAGCCGTAATGTTCGGCCAGTGAGGTGATCAGCTGGAAGTAGTAGGCGTTGCGCCGGTCCCAGCCGCGCACCGCACCGCCGGCAAGGCTGAGTTCCGGGTGGGCAACCACACGTTCGGCATCGAAGAACTGGCGCACGCCGAGGCCATCGCATTCCGGGCAGGCACCCACCGGGTTATTGAAGGAAAACAGCCGGGGTTCCAGTTCGGTCAGGGAATAGCCACAATCCGGACAGGCGAACTTGGCCGAGAAGACCGGTTCCTCTTTTCCGGGCTTGTCCATCCAGGCGACGCGCGCCAGGCCCTCCGATAACTGCAGGGCGGTCTCGAAGGACTCGGCCAGACGCTGCTGGATGTCGGGCCTGACCTTGAAACGGTCAACCACCGCCTCGATGATATGCTTGCGCCGCAGATCGAGTTTGGGCAACTGGTCGAGTTCCACGACCTCACCGTCGATGCGCGCACGGACAAAGCCCTGGGCGCGCAGTTCCTCCAGCACCTGGTGATGCTCGCCCTTGCGTGCCTGAACCACCGGTGCCAGCAGCATAAGGCGTGTACCCTCCGGCAGTTCGAGCACGTGGTCGACCATCTGGCTCACGGTCTGGGCCTCCAGCACGGTGCCGTGTTCGGGGCAATGCGGCGTGCCGACGCGTGCGAACAGCAGGCGCAGATAGTCGTAGATCTCCGTGATGGTTCCCACGGTGGAACGCGGGTTGTGCGAGGTCGATTTCTGCTCGATCGAGATCGCCGGTGACAACCCTTCGATATGATCGACGTCCGGTTTTTCCATCATGGAGAGGAACTGGCGCGCATAGGCCGAGAGCGACTCGACATAGCGGCGCTGGCCCTCGGCATAGATGGTGTCGAAGGCCAGTGAGGATTTCCCGGAACCGGACAGGCCGGTGATGACGATCAATTTGTCGCGCGGCAGGTCCAGGTCGACATTTTGCAGATTGTGGGTGCGTGCACCCCGGATTTGTATGGTGTCCATGTGGTTTCCGGTGAAATCGGCAACCTGTTAATATACGGCGTTTTCACGGTCACAGCCAAAGAGGTTTCAGCAACGTGAGTCAGCATTCCGGGTCAGTGACCGGCATGAGCCGTACCGAACGGCGGGCGACATTTTCCCTGTCCGGTGTATATGCCCTGCGTATGCTGGGGTTATTTATGATCCTGCCGGTGTTCGCCTTGTACGCCGGGGAACTGGAAGGTGTGACCCCGGCGCTGACCGGGCTGGCCATCGGTGCCTATGGCATCACCCAGGCATTGTTGCAGATCCCCGCCGGTCTGCTCTCCGACCGCATCGGTCGCAAACCGGTCATTATCGGTGGCCTGCTGGTATTTGCCTTCGGCAGCGTGGTGGCCGCCCAGGCGGAATCCATTTATATCGTGATCCTGGGTCGTGCCCTGCAGGGATCGGGCGCCATTGCCGCCGCCGTGATGGCGCTGACCGCCGACCTGACGCGCGAACACCACCGCATCAAGGCCATGGCCCTGATCGGCATGAGTATCGGCCTGTCATTCGCCGCTGCACTGATCCTGGGGCCGGTGCTGAACGTCTGGGTCGGGGTGCCGGGGATATTCTGGATCACCGCTGTGCTTGCGCTGGGCGGTGTGGGGATCGTGGCCTTCATCGTGCCCCGGCCGGGTCCTATCCACGTGCACCGGGAGGCGGAGGCGGTGCCCGCGCAGTTCGGCCGGGTGTTGCGCGATCCCGAGTTGCTGCGGCTCGATTTCGGTATCCTGGTGTTGCACATGGTGCTGACCGCGACCTTCGTGGTCATGCCGCTGGTGTTGCGTGACGGGGTGGATCTTGCGGCAGGGAAACACTGGGGTGTCTACCTGCCGGTCCTGCTGTGCTCGGTGCTCGCCATGGTGCCCTTCATTATCCAGGCGGAGCGCAAGGGGCATGTGAAGCCGGTATTCCTGGGCGCAGTCACTGTGCTGGCGCTGGCGCAGGCCGGCCTGTACCTGCTGCCGCTCACACTAGTTACAGTGGTCGCCCTGCTGTTCGTGTTTTTTACTGCCTTCAACCTGCTGGAGGCCATGCTGCCGTCGCTGATCTCGCGTGCCGCACCGGTCGATTGTCGCGGGACCGCGATGGGGTTCTACTCCAGTTCCCAGTTCCTCGGTGCCTTCCTCGGTGGTGTGCTGGGCGGGCTGGTGCAGGGGCCGTTCGGTCTGCAGGCGGTGTTTGCCGCGGCTGCGCTGGTGCTGCTGCTCTGGCTTGCCATGGCGTTGCCGATGCATCCGCCGCGCAAGCTGGCCAACTACATCCACAGGATTGTCGCGCTCGACGCGGCCGACGCTGAACGCATCGCGCGGGAACTGAAGGCCGTGGTCGGGGTGGCCGAGGTGGTCGTCGTTCCGGAGGAGGAGGTGGCTTTCCTCAAGGTGGACAAACAGCTGTTCGATGAGGCCGCCCTGCCCTGAGGCGGATTGGCCGGGCCAGCAGGATTGCATAGATCGTTTGCCGGCCATCGCATAGAATAGGGGCCGGAGACACCTGCGCTGATCGTTCCCGATAGCGGGGTGCGGACCACAGGGAAAGTGAACGGATATCTATAACAGGAGAGCATAATGGCACGAGGAGTAAACAAGGTGATTCTGGTGGGCAATCTGGGCAAGGATCCGGAAGTCCGCTACATGCCGAGCGGCAATGCGGTGGCCAATGTCACGCTGGCGACGACGGATTCCTGGAAGGACAAGCAGACCGGCGAGAAGCAGGAACGCACAGAATGGCACAATATCGTGTTCTACAGCCGCCTGGCAGAGATCGTGGGCGAGTACCTGAAGAAGGGGTCGCAGGTCTACGTGGAGGGCAGGCTGCAGACCCGCAAGTGGCAGGACAAGAACGGCAATGATCGCTATACCACGGAGATCATTGCCAATGAGATGCAGATGCTGGGAAGCCGAGGTGGCAGTGCCGGTTATAGCGCTGAACCGGCACCCGCCGCCGCACAACCGGCGGCCGCGAGCAGTGGCGGGTCGGGTGACTTTGATGATGACATCCCGTTCTGACGGTTACGTAGGCATTCGTGTTTTACCCAAGGCCTGCCCAGCAGGCCTTTTTTATGCCCGCCGCAGGCGCGCGAACGGTAGCGTTCCATGCTGCGATTAGTGTGTGCCTCAACATCTACGGTCTATCCCTCAAAAGAAACCCAAGATATTGGGTTAATTGCACGGATCTAATGCCTTGAAGGGTGCAATTCCAGCTCGGCAGGCGGCCCGTAATGAGGGGTGAAATTATTTTTAGTTCGCAATTTACTGTAGGTAAGTTTGGCAAGTTTCTGATTTGCAATTTATATGTGACATATGTTGCCATCCGGAATCCAGAAACAGAGCTAAGTGACTGCCCAAAAAGGGGATTCTTTTGGTTTTTTGCTTGACAGAAGCGTTCCCGGCTCCCTATAGTGTCGAAAAGTGGGAAGCAGTGGTAATAAATGGGGATTTGGGGAGCTTAGGGGGCAAAAGTGTTCCGTGGTGGCAGCACAGTCAATCTGGATGCGAAGGGGCGGCTGGCATTCCCCACCCGTTATCGGGCTGTGCTCGAGGAGCGCTGTCAAGGGCGCGTGGTACTGACCGTCCACGGCGACCGCTGCCTGCTGCTGTACCCCTACCCCGACTGGGACGAGATCGAACGCAAACTCGTCCGCCTGCCAAACCAGGACAAGCGTACCCGCACCTTGCAGCGCATGTTGCTGGGCCATGCCACCGAACTCGAGATCGACACCAGCGGCCGGATCCTGATTCCGCCGCGCTTGCGTGAATTCGCGAGTCTGGAAAAGCGCGTGGTACTTGCCGGTCTGGGAAACAAATTTGAAATATGGAATGAACAGTCCTGGGAACAGGACTGTGGTGAATGGGTATCAGAGAAACGCGATGCCGGTGAACTGCCGGACTCACTGGAATCGCTGACGCTCTGATTCATGGTAACGGACTACGCACACCAGCCGGTACTGCTCAAGGAAGTGCTGGAAGGGCTCGATATTCGACCGGGCGGTGTGTATGTGGATGGAACCTTTGGCCGTGGCGGCCATGCGGGGGCCATCCTCGGCAGGCTTGGAGCGCAGGGAAGATTGCTGGCGATGGACAAGGACCCCGAGGCCGTGCAGTCGGCCGAAGAACAATACGGTAGTGATCCACGGTTCGAGATTGAACAGGGAACGTTCACGATGCTGAGTCATCTGGTCGAGCAACGACAACTTCAAGGAAAGATCAACGGCCTGTTACTGGATCTCGGTGTTTCCTCACCGCAACTCGATGACCCTTCACGTGGGTTCAGCTTCTCGGACGACGGCCCCCTCGACATGCGCATGGATCCCGGTGCGGGCATCAGTGCCGCACAGTGGCTTGCGCAGGCGAGCGAGTCAGACATCAGCGATGTACTCAAGACCTATGGCGAGGAACGTTTCGCGCGGCGCATTGCGCGCGCACTAGTTGCGGCGCGCCAAACCGCTCCCATCGAGACCACGCGGCAGCTGGCAGAACTGGTTGCGGCGGCTGTGCCGGTGCGCGAAAAGAACAAGCATCCCGCCACGCGGAGTTTTCAGGCACTACGTATTTACATCAACCATGAACTCGATGACCTGAAGTCGGTGCTCCAACAGGTGCCGGATGCCCTGGCAGCTCACGGACGGCTGGCGGTGATCAGCTTTCACTCGCTCGAGGATCGCATGGTGAAACGCTTCATTCGCCGCGAGTACCAGGGTGAGCAGCTTCCACCGGGTTTTCCGCTGGCGGGTCCGGGTCACCAGCCGCGCCTGCGGCCCGTTGGCAAGGCCATCCGTGCGGGTGCAGAAGAACTGGCCCGCAATCCGCGTGCCCGCAGCGCGGTCTTGAGGCTGGCGGAGCGACTGCAATGAGCGTGAAGCCGATGACACTGGTCATCCTGTTGCTGGCCATTATCGTGTCGTCCGTGGGGGTGGTGTATGCCCGGCACCAGAACCGCATGCTGTTCGTTGAGCTGCAGGCCCTGGGTTACGAGCGGGACCGGATGGATGTCGAGTGGGGCCAGCTGCAGCTGGAACAAAGCACCCTGACGACCTACGGGCAAGTGGAGCAGGCGGCGCGCAACCGGCTGGGAATGATCAATCCAGCACCGGACACCCTGGTGATCGTGAAGCCATGAACAGGAACGCAACATTTTCAGTGCAGCCGGGCCGGCACATGTTGCTGGTTCTGGTCATGCTGCTGGCGCTGCTGACGCTGGTGTGGCGTGCCGTCAGTCTGCAGGTGCTGGACAAAGACTTTCTGCAGACCCAGGGTCAGGCACGGCACCTGCGCGTGGTTGAACTGCCGGCGCATCGCGGCATGATCCTGGATCGCCACAACGAGCCGCTGGCGGTGAGTACCCCGGTCGAATCCGTCTGGGTAAGCCCGCAGGAACTGGAGAATGTTCAGGAAGGCATTTCAACGCTGTCACGCCTGCTGTCACTCGACCGTGACCATGTGCAGCAGTTGCTGGCCCGGAATGCGGCGCGCGAGTTTGTCTACCTGCGCCGTCATATCAGTCCCTCGCTGGCCGCGCAGGTCAGGATGCTGAATATCCAGGGCGTGTACCTGCAGAAGGAATACAAGCGTTACTACCCGGCCGGAGAGGTGGCCGCACAGGTGGTCGGGTTCACCAATATCGATGATGTTGGTCAGGAAGGCCTGGAGCTGGCCTACGGGGAGTGGCTGCGTGGCGAGCCGGGTGCCAAGCGGGTGATCAAGGATGGCCGGCGTCATGCGGTCGAGGATGTCGAAAGCATCCGCCTCCCGCGTCCCGGCAAGGACCTGGTGTTGAGTATCGACCGTCGCATCCAGTACCTGGCCTACCGCGAACTGAAGGCGGCCATGAAGGAACACGGGGCGCAGTCGGCATCGGCGGTGGTGCTGGATATCGAGACCGGTGAGGTGCTGGCCATGGTCAACCAGCCGTCCTATAACCCGAACAACCGGCAGAAGCTGCGTCGCCAGCACTTGCGCAACCGCGCGGTCACCGATGTGTTCGAGCCGGGCTCAACGATGAAGCCGTTTATCGTTGCCACTGCGCTGGAGAGCAAGCGCTACCGGCCGGATACCCCGGTCGATACGGAACCAGGCTGGTTTCGCGTCGGCGTGAATACCGTCAAGGATGTGCACAATTACGGTGTGCTGGATGTCTCCGGTGTCATACGCAAGTCCAGCAATGTGGGCATCACCAAGATTGCCCTGTCACTACCTGCCGAGCGTATCTGGTCGCTGCTGTCGAATCTCGGGTTCGGTGTCCAGACAGAGAGCGGATACCCGGGCGAGGCCTCCGGACTGCTGGTGGGTTATCGCAACTGGAACTCGATCGAGACGGCAACCCTGGCATTCGGTTACGGGCTATCAGTAACCCCGTTGCAGCTCACCCAGGCCTACGCGGTCCTGGCAGATGAGGGCATCAGGCGGCCTGTCAATTTCCTGCGCCAGGACGCCGCGCCACGCGGTGAACGGGTCCTGTCGGCACGCGTGGCGCAGCAGGTGATGGCCATGCTGGAGGAGGTCACCGGTCCCGAGGGCACCGCCCTGGCTGCACGCGTTGCCGGCTACCGGGTGGCGGGCAAGACCGGCACCGTGCGCAAGTCGATTGCCGGTGGTTATGCGGATGACAAATATCTCGCGGTATTTGCCGGCATGGCGCCGGTCACCGATCCGCGCCTGGCCATGGTGGTGGTGGTGAACGAACCTGACAACGGCAAGTATTACGGCGGCCAGGTGGCCGCGCCTGTATTTTCGCGGGTAATGTCGGGCGCGCTGCGTCTGATGGCGATACCGCCGGACAATTACCCGCTTCTGGAAACCCGTAACGTGAGCTCGGGAGAACCGGCATGATGACAGCAAAGGTATTGATGACAGGACATACCCTGTCGGGCCTGTTGCGTGGCCTGACCGAGGCTTCAATCAGGCAGGAAGTGACGCTTTCAGGTCTTGCACTCGACAGTCGCAAGGTGCAGTCGGGTGACTTGTTCCTGGCCGTGGCGGGCAGCAGGACCCATGGTCTGCACCATGCACGCCAGGCCATTGCCCTGGGCGCGGCTGCGGTTGCCTGGGAGCCGGCGGCCGATGAGCCCGGGCTGGCCGAACTGGCGGCCCTGTTGCCGGTGCCCGTCATTTCCATTCGCGGGCTCAGCCAGCTGGTCGGCCTGATCGCCGATCGTTTCTATGGTCACCCCTCGCACGGCCTGTTCGTGATCGGTGTCACCGGCACGGACGGCAAAACCTCCTGCAGTCATTACATCGCCCAGGCGCTGGACAGCAGTGACCGCCGTTGCGGCGTGATCGGTACCCTGGGCTACGGCCTGTACAGTGAACTGAGTGCCGGTACCCATACCACGCCGGATGCGCTGACCGTGCAACAAGCCCTGTATGCCATGCAGCAGAAGGGCGCACGCTGTGTGGTGGCCGAGGTCTCATCGCATGCCATGGATCAGGCGCGGGTGAGCGGGGTGGACTTTGATGTGGCGGTGCTGACCAATCTGTCGCGCGACCACCTCGACTATCACGGTGATGTGGAATCCTACGCCTATGCCAAGCGCAAGCTGTTTCACAGCAGCGGGCTGCGCTATGCCGTCATCAATGCCGACGACACCTTCGGGCGCACCCTGCTTGATGACATACCGGCTGGCGTGGCGCCGGTTGCCTACCGTCTTGAAGGCGAGCCGTACCGGACCCGCTACCCGGCGCAGTGGGTCATCGGGCGCAACCTGAAGCTGGACCTCGGCGGTATTTCACTCGAGGTGCACTCCCCCTGGGGGAGTGGTGTGCTGGAGAGTTCGCTACTGGGGCGTTTCAATGCCAGTAACCTGCTGGCCTCCCTGACCAGCCTGTGCGTGACCGGGCTCCCGTTTGAAGAGGCGTTATTGCGCCTGGCGCGCACCTGCACCGTGCCGGGACGCATGGAGCGTTTCGAGATGGGACCCGGCAGGCCCCTGGCGGTGGTCGACTACGCGCATACCTCGGGCGCACTGGACGAGGTGCTGAAGTCCCTGCGCGTTCATTGCGCGGGGAAATTATGGTGTGTGTTCGGCGCCGGTGGTGACCGTGACCGCGGCAAGCGGCCACTGATGGCAGCGGTCGCGGAGCGTCGCGCCGACCGGCTCGTGCTCACGGACGACAATCCGCGCAACGAAGACCCGGAGCGCATCATGGCCGATATCTGCACCGGCCTTGCTCATCCCGAACAGGTGCGCATCGAACACAACCGGGCCGCTGCCATCGACAGCACACTGGAGGAGGCCGGTCCTGATGACATCGTGCTGATCGCTGGCAAGGGTCATGAAACGGTGCAAATCATCGCTGACAAATCGATACCCTTCAGCGACAGAGAACGCGTCATGGCACTGCAGCGGGAATGGGCGCGATGATGGCGATGCAACTCTCGGAAGCGGCGCAGGTGCTCGATGGTCGCTGTGTCTCCGGCGACGTTTTTTTTCGTGGCATCAGCACCGATACCCGCCAGCTCAAGGCGGGCAACCTGTTTGTGGCGCTGGCGGGACCGAATTTCGATGGTCACGATTTTCTCGAGGTGGCGCACGCGCAGGGCGCCGCCGCAGCGGCCGTCAGCCGCCTGCAGGAAACCGCCTTGCCGTTGCTCGAGGTTGACGATACCCGGCTGGCACTCGGCCGGCTGGCGGCCAACTGGCGCAGCCGATTCACGCTACCGGTCGTGGCGATCACCGGCAGCAACGGGAAGACCACGGTGCGTGCCATGACCGACGCGATCCTTTCCCGTGCAGGTCGCACCCTGTCGACGCGGGGTAATCTCAACAACGATATCGGGCTGCCCCTGACCCTGGCGCGGCTGTCCGCGGATGACCGCTTTGCGGTGATCGAGATGGGTGCCAACCATCCGGGCGAGATCGATTACCTGGCGCGGATTGCCCGGCCCACGATTGCGGTGGTCACCAATGCCGGCCCGGCGCACCTCGAGGGCTTTGGCGACCTGGAGGGCGTGGCCCGGGCCAAGGGCGAGGTGTTCGCGCGCCTGGCTGCGGGGGATACCGCGGTCATCAATGCCGACGACCGGTTTGCCCCGCTGTGGCGCGAACTGGCGGGTGCCGCACGGATCATCGATTTCGGGCTGGAACAACCGGCCGCGGTACAGGCCGACTGGCAAGGCGATGTCAGCGGCAGCCGGGTGCTGCTGAAGACTCCCCGGGGCGAGATTGAGATTCAACTGCCGGTTCCCGGCCGGCATAACGTCATGAATTCCCTGGCCGCCACGGCTGCCGCCCTGGCGGCCGGCGCCGATCTGGAAACGCTGCGCCGGGGACTGGAATCACTGACGCCGGTCACCGGGCGCTTCAATGTCCATCACCTGCCCGACGGCGTGACGCTGATCGATGACACCTACAATGCCAACCCCGAGTCACTGCAGGTCGCGCTCGACGTGCTGGCAACGGCGCAGGGGGAGACCTGGCTGGTGCTGGGCGACATGGGTGAACTGGGGTCGGAGGCGGCGGCGCTGCATCGCGAGGCCGGTCGCCGCGCGCGCCGTGCGGGTATCGACCGCCTGTTCGGCCTGGGCGAGCTGGCGCAGGGAGCGGTGGATGCCTTCGGTGACCGGGGCGCGGCCTTCGACACGCTGGAAACGCTGCTGGCGGCGCTGGAGGGGATGCGCCACCCCGACTTGAATATCCTGGTGAAGGGTTCGCGGCGCATGCGCATGGAACGGGTCGTCGAGGCCCTGGGGGCCAGTGTCCACAACACATCAAGCCAGCCGGAAGTGAGGCACTAGCCATGCTGGTCTACCTTGCGGAATACCTGAGCCAGTATCACAGCGGCTTCAATGTCTTCCAGTACCTGACGCTGCGCGCCATCTTCGGGGTGCTAACGGCGCTGTTGATTTCATTTGTCGTCGGGCCGGAAATGATCCGCCGCCTCGGGCATTACCAGATCGGTCAGTCGGTGCGTGACGATGGGCCGGAGTCACACCTGGTCAAGGCCGGTACCCCGACCATGGGTGGTGCGCTGATCCTGGTTGCCGTGGTCATTGCCACCCTGTTGTGGGCGGACCTGTCCAACCGCTATGTCTGGGTGGTGTTGCTGGTCACCCTGTTATTCGGCGGCATCGGCTGGGTCGATGACTACCGCAAACTGGTATTGAAGAATTCCGCCGGCCTGCCGGCCCGGGTGAAGCTGTTCTGGCAGTCGGTGATCGGACTCGGTGTGGCGCTGTTTCTCTACCTGACGGCCGTGACACCGGCAGAGACCACCCTGATCGTGCCCTTTTTCAAGGAGGTTGCCATCAACCTCGGCTGGTTGTATGTCGCGCTGACCTATTTCGTGATTGTCGGTTCGAGTAATGCCGTGAACCTGACCGACGGTCTGGACGGCCTGGCGATACTGCCGACCGTTTTGATTGCCGGCGCGCTGGGCATCTTTGCCTACGCCACCGGCAATGTGAAGTTCGCCGTTTACCTGGGTATTCCCTATATCCGCGACGCCAGCGAGATCGTGGTCTTTTGCGGCGCCCTGGTCGGTGCCGGACTCGGGTTTCTCTGGTTCAACGCCTATCCCGCCATGGTCTTCATGGGTGATGTGGGTGCCCTGGCCCTGGGGGCGGCGCTGGGTATCGTTGCCGTGCTGGTGCGCCAGGAGCTGGTGTTCCTGGTCATGGGCGGGGTCTTCGTGATGGAGACCGTGTCGGTCATCCTGCAGGTGACCTCGTACAAGTTGACCGGGCGTCGGATATTCCGCATGGCGCCCCTGCATCACCATTTTGAGCTAAAGGGGTGGCCGGAACCCAGGGTCATCGTGCGCTTCTGGATCATCACGGTGATCCTGGTACTGATTGGGCTGGCGACACTGAAAATACGTTGAGCATTTTTTGCCGCCAGGCCCGGAGTTCAACGGGCGTGCTGCGGCTGATAGTTACTGAAGGTGGTTTGGGGATTCAATGGCAGTTCCGAATTCGATAATGGCAGACATGACCGATAATGCACACAGGACGCTGGTGGTCGGGCTCGGCAAGACCGGCCTGTCGGTGGCGCGCTACCTGTGGCATCACGAAGTGCCGGTCGCCGTCGTCGACAGCCGCGCGCAGCCACCGGGTCTGGAAGACCTGCGCAAGGAGCTGCCGGCGGATGTCGCCTTGTTCCTGGGCGGCTTCAAGGAGCAGGCCTTTGAACGGGCCGAACGCATTGTCGTCAGCCCGGGTGTGTCAATACAGGATCCAGCGATTGCCGCAGCCGCCGCGCGGGGTGTACCGGTCATCGGTGATATCGAGCTGTTTGCCCAGGTCGCACGCGCCCCCGTGGTGGCCATTACCGGTTCGAACGGAAAAAGCACGGTAACGACCTTGCTGAGTGCGATGGCGCAGCGTGCCGGCAAGGTGGTGCGCACCGGTGGCAATATCGGGGTGCCGGCGCTCGACCTGATCATGGACAGCGAGCCTGACCTGTATGTGCTCGAACTTTCCAGCTTCCAGCTGGAGACCACGCACTCACTCAGGCCCGCGGCAGCGGTGGTGCTCAATATCAGTGCGGACCACATGGACCGTTATTCAGATCTCGCGGCCTATTCAAGTGCCAAGCAGACCGTTTATCGCGACGCGGCCGTGCAAGTAGTGAACGCCGATGACCCACTGGCATCTGCGCTGGCTGATACCGGCCGGCGACAGCTGCGCTATACCCTCGGCGAACCGGTCGCGGGTGAGTTCGGTGTGCGTGATTACCAGGGTGCACAGTGGCTGGCGCGGGGCGACGAACGCATCATGCCGGTGTCGGCCATCCGCATGGCAGGCCATCACAATGTGGTGAATGTGCTGGCCGCCCTGGCCCTGGGTGACGCCATCGGTCTGGAGGAGGATGCCATGATCGAGACGATCAACGAGTTCCGCGGCCTGCCGCATCGCATGCAGCTGGTCGCGGAGCATAACGGCGTTCGCTGGTACAACGATTCCAAGGGCACCAACGTGGGCGCCACGCTGGCCGCCATCGAAAGTGCGGAGGGATCCATTGTGCTGATCGCCGGCGGTGATGCCAAGGGGGCTGACTTGAAACCACTGGCGGCGGCGCTGCAGGCCAAGGGCCGCGCGGCCGTGGTGATCGGCAAGGATGCCAGGCGGCTGCAGGCCGTATTGCAGGGCCATGTGCCGGTCACTCCGGCTACCGACATGACGCAGGCAGTGGCGCTTGCCGCGGGGATAGCGCAGCCCGGTGACAGTGTGCTGTTGTCCCCGGCGTGTGCCAGTACCGATATGTTTCGTAACTTCGAGGAGCGTGGCGACATCTTCATCAGGACTGTGCGGGAGCAGATCGCATGATCTCGACCGCTGCACGCCAGGCCAGTTTGAAGGGCCCCAGCACCGTGCGCATGCCGCGCCTGGATTACTGGCTGCTGGGCGGTGTCCTGGCACTGGCGGCACTGGGACTGGTCATGGTGGCCTCAGCGTCGATCACCCTGGCCGAGCGTGAACTGGGGCAGCCGTTCCACTATGCCATCCGCCAGGGCATCTACATCTGCCTGGGCGCCCTTGTCGGCATGGCCACGTACCGTTTGCGACTGAGGTGGTTGCAACAAGGCGGCCTGGTGCTGCTGGTAGGGGGGTTGGCGCTGCTGGTCGCCGTGCTCATCCCCGGCGTCGGCCACGAGGTCAATGGCAGCGTGCGCTGGATCAACACCGGCCTGTTCCGCCTGCAGGCTTCCGAGCCGGCCAAGCTGATGATCCTGATTTACCTGGCGAGTTATCTGGCGCGTCACGGCGAAGAGGTGCGCACGCAAGTCTACGGTTTCATCAAGCCGCTGGGTCTGTTGGTGCTGGCCTCGCTGCTGTTGCTGCTCGAGCCGGACTTTGGTGCTACCGTCGTGCTGATCGCGACCGCCATGGGCATGATCTTCATCGCCGGCGTGCGTCTGTTGCAGTTCAGCGGCGTGCTCGGCCTGGGCGGCCTGGCGCTGACCGGCATGGCGGTCTCTTCACCGTATCGCATGGAACGCCTGACCACCTTCCTGAATCCCTGGGCGGACCCCTTCAACAGCGGGTTCCAGCTGACCCAGTCACTGATCGCCATCGGCCGCGGCGAATGGTTCGGTGTCGGTCTCGGTGCCAGCATCCAGAAGCTGTTCTATCTGCCGGAGGCGCACACCGACTTTGTATTCGCGGTACTGGCCGAGGAACTCGGGTTGCTGGGTGTGCTCATCGTGATTGCGCTGTATGTGCTGCTGGTGTCGCGCGCCTTGTCTATAGCCACGCAGGCGGAGAAGGCCGGTAATGCCTTTGCCGCCTACCTGGCCTACGGCATCGGTATCTGGTTCGGCCTGCAAAGTTTTATCAACATGGGTGTCAACATGGGCTTGCTGCCCACCAAGGGACTGACATTGCCACTGATGAGTTATGGCGGTTCCAGCATGATAGTGATGTGCGCCGCGGTTGCTCTCCTGCTGCGAATCGACTATGAGACCCGATGCACCGTCAATGGTCTGCCGGCCAGTGGCACTGCCGCGGCACGCTACCGGAGGCGGGAGGCATGATGCAGGCCGCAGCTAATCAGCGACCGGTGCTGATCATGGCGGGAGGAACGGGGGGCCATGTATTTCCCGCACTTGCGGTTGCCAATGAACTGTCGACCCTGGGCGTACCCGTCTCCTGGCTGGGTACCCGGCGCGGACTGGAGGCCCGGGTGGTCCCGGCGGCCGGTTATGCGCTGTCAGCGATACGTGTCACCGGCCTGCGCGGCAAGGGTTTGCTGCGCCTGCTGGTCGCCCCGTTCATGCTGGCCTTCGCTGTGCTCCAGTCCGTGGTCATCTTCCTGCGCCTGCGCCCGATCGCGGTCCTGGGGATGGGCGGCTTCGCCGCCGGTCCGGGTGGCCTGGTGGCTTGGCTGATGCGTTGTCCGCTGGTGATCCATGAACAGAACTCGGTTGCCGGTCTGACCAATCGCCTGCTGGCACCGCTGGCACGTCATGTCCTGGAGGCCTTTCCCGGCAGCATGCCGGCCGCTCGTCACGCTGTGCATACCGGCAATCCGGTGCGCAGTGCGATCGCCGCTATGCCGGAACCGGCGCGGCGTCTGCGTGAGCACTCCGGCGCACTGCACCTGCTGGTCATCGGCGGCAGCCTGGGTGCGCAGGCATTGAACCGGGTGGTCCCGCAGGCCATGGCCCGTCTCCCGCTGGAGGCGCGCCCGCAGATACATCACCAGACAGGTCAGGCCGATGAGGCTGGCGTGCGTGAGCGTTACCGGGAACTCGACAGTTCGGCGCGGGTGGAGGCCTTCGTCGAGGATATGGCCGCCGCCTATGCCTGGGCCGATCTGGTGGTATGTCGTGCCGGCGCCCTGACGGTGGCGGAACTGTGTGCCGCCGGTGTGGCATCAATCCTGGTGCCGTTTCCCTACGCCACCGACGACCATCAGACCGGCAATGCCGGCTACCTGGCCGATGCCGGGGCGGCCGTGCTGGTGCCGCAGCCGGCGCTGACGGAGGAGCGGCTGGCCAGACTGCTGGCCGCTTACAGTGTAGATCGGGATGCGCTGCTTGAGATGGCCTCCCGGGCGCGTGAACTTGCCCGGCCGGATGCGGCCCGGCAGGTGGCAGGATTTTGTCTGGAAGCGGCCGGCCAGGCGCCGCTGCCTGGCGCTACGGGAGGTGCGACATGAGCCTGCCGGCACGTCCCACCGCCGCCTCGCAACCGCAGGGCATGGGCCGGGTGCGACGCATCCATTTTGTCGGTGCGGGTGGCGCCGGCATGGGTGGTATCGCCGAGGTGTTGCACAACCTCGGCTACGTGGTGAGCGGCTCCGACCTGCGCGAGAACACAGTCACCCGGCGCCTGGCCCGGCTGGGTGTGCAGGTCTGGATCGGTCACGATGCCAGCCACCTGGCCGAGTGTGATGCCGTGGTGGTGTCCTCGGCAATTGCCGCCGACAATCCCGAGGTGGTCGCGGCCCGGCAGCAGCGCGTGCCGGTGGTGCCGCGTGCCGAAATGCTCGCCGAGCTGATGCGCTTCCGTTACGGGATCGGTGTGGCCGGCACCCACGGCAAGACCACCACCACCAGCCTGATTACCAGCCTGCTGGCCGAGGGCGAGCTCGACCCGACCTTCGTAATCGGCGGCCAGCTCAACAGTGCCGACAGCCACGCCCGCCTCGGTGACGGTCACTACCTGGTCGCCGAGGCGGATGAAAGCGATGCCTCGTTCCTGTATCTGCAGCCATCGATGGCCGTGGTGACCAATATCGACGCCGATCACCTGTCGACCTACGAAGGGGATTTCGAGCGCCTGCGCCAGACCTTCATTGAATTCCTGCACCACCTGCCGTTCTACGGGCTGGCGGTGCTGTGCCTGGATGATCCCGATGTGCGCAACATCCTCGTTGAAGTCACCCGGCCGATGATTACCTACGGACTCGGTGCGGATGCCGATGTACAGGCCACCGATCTGCAGCAGCGTGGCATGCAGACCCATTTCAAGGTGCGGCGTTCCGGGCGCGCCGATCTCGCGGTGATCCTCAATCTGCCAGGTAGTCACAATGTCCTGAATGCGCTGGCGGCGATTGCCGTGGCCTCCGAGCTGGGTGTGTCCGATGATGCCATTCAGCAGGGGCTGTCCCATTTCCAGGGCATCGGCCGGCGCTTCCAGGTTGCTGGCGATGTAACGACCCCTGCCGGCAGCGTATTGCTGATCGACGATTATGCACATCACCCGAGTGAGATCGCACCGACGCTGGCAGCGGTGCGAAGCGGCTGGCCTGGGCGGCGCCTGGTGGTGGCATTTCAGCCGCACCGCTATACCCGCACCCGCGACCTGTTCGATGACTTCATCCAGGTGTTGTCCGAGGTAGACGTGCTGGTGCTCGGCGAGGTGTATGCGGCCGGCGAGACACCCATCAGTGGCGCGGACGGGCGCGCCCTGTGCCGTGGCATCCGGGCGCGCGGGCATATCGACCCGGTGTTCGTGGAACATATCAACGAGTTGCCGCAGGTGTTGCAGGACATCCTCCAGGACGGCGATGTGCTGCTGACCCTGGGTGCCGGCGATATCGGTGCCATCGCGGCGCGGCTGGCGGGTGAGCTGCAGGTGGCAGGGGGAGCGTAATGACTGAATCACTCCGGTGGCAACGAGGATGATGGTGGCCGAACAGACACCACAGTGGCGCGGTGAGTTGCATTATGACGAGCCCATGGCCGCACACAGTTCATGGCGTACCGGCGGTCCGGCACGGTGTTTTTTCCAGCCGGCAGACATCGATGACCTGTGTGACTTTCTGCGCGACCTGGACCGTGACGAGCCACTGTTGTGGCTGGGGCTCGGTAGTAATCTGCTGGTACGTGATGGCGGCTTTGCGGGCACCGTGATCTCCACCTTCGCTGCCCTGTCGAGCTTCGAGTGGCTGGATGACAACACCCTGCGTGCCGCCAGCGGCATGACCTGCAGCAAGGTGGCGCGCCTGACCGCCAGGGCCGGTCTGGTCGGGGTCGAGTTTCTGGCCGGGATACCCGGGACCATGGGCGGTGCGCTGGCCATGAATGCCGGGGCCTTCGGTGGCGAGACCTGGACACATGTCCTTGCGGTGGAAACGGTGGATCATGAGGGATGTTTGCATACACGTTATCCGAGCGAGTACCGCATCGGCTACCGCAGCGTGACGGGTCCGCAGGACGAATGGTTTGTGGCCGTGCACCTGCAGCTCGAACACGGCGATGCCGCGGCTGCACAGGAACGCATACGCAAACTGCTGGCACAGCGCGGCGCAACCCAACCGACCCAGCAATACAGCTGTGGTTCGGTTTTTCGCAATCCACCGGGTGATTACGCCGCACGCCTGATCGAGGCCTCAGGACTCAAGGGGGTCGGCATCGGGGGCGCCCGGGTCTCGGAAAAACATGCCAACTTCATTATCAATACGGGCACTGCCAATGCAGCGGACATCGAGGCCCTGATCGAGCAGGTGCGTGACCGGGTGAAACGGGAGCACGGCATTGTGCTGGAAACGGAGGTCTGCATTGTCGGTGACAAACCGGCGGCTTGAATTCAGTGATGGGCAATACGGGCAAGGAAAGTGAAACGAAATTCGGCAAGGTGGTGGTGCTGATGGGCGGACAGTCGGCTGAACGCGAGATCTCGCTGCAGAGCGGCCGGGCCGTGCTGCAGACACTGCAGGCAGCGGGCATCGATGCGCACGGCCTGGATGCGGCGGACGCGGGCCTGGTGAGCACACTCTCCAGTGGTGGTTACGCGCGGGCGTTCATTGCCCTGCATGGCCGCGGTGGTGAGGACGGTGTCGTGCAGGGCCTGCTGGACGCGCTGGGCCTGCCCTACACCGGCAGCGGTGTGCTCGGTTCCGCACTGGCCATGGACAAGTTGCGCACCAAACAGGTGTGGGAGAGTGCGGGCATACCGACGCCGCCGTTCACGCCGCTCGGGGATGCAGCCGAGGTCGCCGCCAGGAAGGATGCCCTGCCGTACCCGGTGATCGTCAAGCCGGCGCATGAGGGCTCCAGCATCGGTATCAGCAAGGTCGATTCTGCCGACCAGCTGGAGGGCGCCTGGCAGCTGGCCCGGAAATACGATGACGAGATCTTTGCCGAGCAGTGGATCTCGGGGCGGGAATACACCGCCGGGATCCTGCTGGACGAGACCCTGCCGCTGATCTGCCTGGAGACACCCAACACCTTCTATGACTACGCGGCGAAATACGAGGCCGATACCACGCGCTACCTGATTCCCTGCGGTCTGGCTGCGGCAGACGAGGCATTGTTGCAGGAGCAGGCGCTGGCCGCATTCCGTGCCGTGGGGGCAAGCGGCTGGGGGCGGGTTGATTTCATGCTGGATGGGGATAACCGGCCCTGGTTTATCGAGGTCAACACCGTGCCAGGACTCACCGACCACAGCCTGGTGCCGATGGCCGCGCATGCCGGCGGTGTGGATTTCACCCGGCTGGTCTGCCGTATCCTGGAATCCACCCTGGCGCAGCCGCCGGCTGCCTGCGGAGGGCCTGATGCCTAAGCCCAAGCGACCGTCCCTGCAGCAGATCCTGGAGGCATACCTGCAACCGCATATCCACTCCCTGACCGGCCTGCTGTTGCTGGCGCTGCTGGCCTTCTCGGTGATGCAGTGTGCGGAGTGGCTGCAGGACCCCTATCGCTTCCCGTTACGGGTCGTGGAGGTCGAGGGTGAGTTGCGCTACCAGCAAAGGGAAACGCTGCAGCAAAGCCTGACCCCGCACATCGAGGGCGGTTTCTTCAGTGTCGATGTTGCAGGTGTCCGTAATGTGGTCGAGGGCCTGCCCTGGGTTTACCAGGCGCGGGTTCAGCGGATCTGGCCGGACATCCTCAGCGTGACCATCGAGGAGCAGGATCCGATCGCCCATTGGGGTGAGGACGGTTTCCTGAACCGCTTCGGTGAGCCGTTTGTCCCCGGAAACACGCCAGAGTTGACCGGCCTGCCATGGCTGTCCGGGCCTGCAGGACACGAGAAGACCGTGCTGGGTCAGTACCAGAGCATGGCCAAGACACTGGCCACGCTGGGCATGCAGGTCGCCCGCGTCGAGCTGGACGAGCGCCGTGCCTGGCATGTGGAACTGAGTAATGGTGTGCAGCTGGAGCTCGGGCGCACAGATACCTACCGGCGCCTCCAGCGTTTCGTGCGCGCCTATACGGAGGTGTTCGCGGCGCGTCTCGACGAACTGCAGCGTGTTGACCTGCGTTACAGCAACGGGTTTTCGGTCGACTGGCGCCAGGCGTCAATAGGTGCGAAGGAGGACAAGGGTTAGTCGATGCCAAAGAAGAGTGAAAAGAATTTGATCGTGGGTCTCGACATCGGGACCTCCAAGGTGGTTGCCATTGTGGGTGAGGTCACCCCGGAAGGCTCAATCGAGGTGATCGGTATCGGGTCGCATCCATCGCGCGGCCTGAAGAAGGGGGTGGTCGTCAATATCGAGTCCACGGTGCACTCGATTCAGCGCGCCGTCGAGGAGGCCGAGTTGATGGCCGGTTGCCAGATTCACTCGGTGTACGCCGGCATCGCGGGCAGCCATATCCGCAGCCTGAATTCTCACGGCATCGTCGCGATCAAGGACAAGGAGGTGACCGCGGGTGACGTGGAGCGGGTGATCGATGCAGCTCGAGCCGTGGCCATCCCGGCGGACCAGAAGATCCTGCACATACTGCCGCAGGAATTCCTGATCGATAACCAGGAAGGGATACGCGAGCCGGTTGGTATGTCCGGTGTGCGTATGGAGGCCAAGGTGCACATGGTCACCGGGGCGGTCAGTGCCGCACAGAATATCATCAAGTGTGTGCGTCGCTGCGGGCTCGAGGTCGACGACATCATCCTGGAGCAGCTGGCATCGAGCTATTCGGCCCTGACCGAGGACGAGAAGGAACTGGGTATCTGCATGGTGGATATCGGTGGCGGCACCACGGATATCGCCGTGTTCACGGAGGGTGCCATCCGCCACACTGCGGTCATACCGATTGCCGGCGACCAGGTCACCAATGACATCGCGGTCGCCCTGCGCACTCCCACCCAGTCCGCCGAGGAGATCAAGATCAAGTACGCCTGTGCATTGACCCAAATGGCCAGTGCCGATGAGAGTATCGAGGTCCCCAGTGTCGGTGACCGGCCGCCGCGGCGCCTGGCGCGTCATACCCTGGCCGAGGTCGTGGAGCCACGTTACGAGGAACTGCTGTCGCTGGTGCAGGCGGAGTTGCGGCGCAGCGGGTTTGAGGACCTGGTGGCCGCCGGCATTGTGTTAACCGGCGGCAGTTCCAAGATCGAGGGCCTGGTCGAGCTCGCCGAGGAAGTTTTTCATATGCCGGTACGACTGGGTGTGCCCCAATACGTGACCGGGCTGGTGGATGTGGTGCGTAACCCGATCTTCGCCACCGGTGTCGGCCTGTTGCTGTTTGGTCATCACAACCGGGATCAGCGTGCGCTGGAGGCCGGTCTGGGCAAGGGCATGCGCGGTGTGTGGGAAAGAATGAAGGGCTGGTTTCAGGGGAATTTCTGAGGAGGGAATACAGGGGTGACGGGTGACATGACGGTAGGTGGTTGTTGATGCAGGTTGTGAGCGTAAATTAATTGTTTTCACATGTTCATTAATAAGGAGAGACAACATGTTTGAATTGCTGGATTCAATCGGACAGAACGCGGTAATCAAGGTTATCGGCGTCGGTGGTGGTGGCGGCAATGCCGTGCAGCATATGGTGGAGGCAAATATCGATGGCGTGGATTTCATCTGTGCAAACACGGACGCCCAGGCATTGAAGAACATGTCGGCGCGTACCACCTTGCAGATGGGCAGCGCTATCACCAAGGGACTGGGTGCCGGTGCGAACCCGGACGTGGGCCGGCAGGCTGCGCACGATGACCGTGACCGGATTCATGAGGTCATCGAGGGTAGCGACATGCTGTTCATCACGGCTGGCATGGGTGGCGGGACCGGCACCGGTGCTGCACCGGTGGTGGCCCAGGTCGCCAAGGAACTGGGGATTCTCACCGTGGCCGTGGTCACCAAGCCATTTCCGTTTGAGGGCAGCAAGCGCCTGCACGTCGCCCATAACGGCATCAAGGAACTGGGCCAGTATGTGGACTCCCTGATAACCATCCCGAACGAGAAGCTGCTGTCGGTTCTCGGCAAGCAGATCAGTCTGCTGGACGCCTTCAAGTCGGCCAACGATGTGCTGCTGGGCGCCGTCCAGGGTATCGCGGAATTGATTACCCGGCCCGGACTCATCAATGTCGATTTCGCGGACGTGCGCACCGTGATGTCCGAGATGGGTATGGCCATGATGGG
>CAMYJI010000026.1 GCA_947258545.1 uncultured Ectothiorhodospiraceae bacterium | reverse complement strand
CATGGTCTTCTCCTCCTTTCTGATGGTTGATTACAACTCCATCATGGCGCATTGCGACGCCGTTAATAAGGGGGAGGAGACCATCTCATCAACCTACATTCTGCGTTCGGGGTGCAGGGAATAGCCACGGATCCAACTGGATATAAAATATTGTAGGAGCGCCTCGCAGGCGCGATGGTTTTATCCCAATAAAGATCGCGCCTGCACCCGATTAAGCGCCGGGCATAAACGAGGCGCTCCTACACTTTATTATTCTTCCTCTTTGTCCGGCGATTCGATGCGCGGTGAATCATCGTCCATGAGGATGCGGTGGGCGGGGCCTTCCAGGTCATCGAACTGGCCCGAGCGCACGGCCCAGAAAAACACCCACACGATCAGGCCGATCAACAGCAGGGACACGGGGATCAGCAGGTAGATGATTTCCATGGTCTGACTGTATCAGCCCGCAGGATGTCTGCGGCCCCGCTTGTTGCGGGTCAGGCGCAGGGCATTGAGGACCACCAGCAGCGAACTGGAGGACATACCGATGGCGGCCATCCAGGGGGCCACATGGCCGAGGGCCGCGGCCGGCAGGGCAATCAGGTTGTAGGCGATGGCCCAGCTCAGGTTCTGTCGGATGATCCGCAACGTCTTGCGGGCAATCGCCGTACCCTCGGCTAGGGCGCCGAGCTGGTCCGACATCAGGATCATGTCGGCGCTGGCGTGACTGATGTGGGCGGCATCATGCATGGCGATGGAGACATCGGCGGCCGCCAGTACCGGTGCATCATTGATGCCGTCGCCGATCATGGCCACCACGGCGCCCTGTCGCTGCAGGGCCTGCACCGCGTCCAGTTTGTCCCGGGGTGTCATGTTGGCATGCACGGCATCGATACCGACCTGTTCCGCCACCTGCCGGGCCGATTGCAGGTTGTCCCCGGTCAGCAACAGCACCTGTTTGCCGCTCTGCTTGAGTGCTGCGACGCTGGCCCGGGCATCCGTGCGCAGGGCATCCTGCAGGATGAACAGGGCGTGTAGCCGGTCCGCGTCGGCCAGCACGACCCGGACACCGGGCGGACCCAGCGCTGCGTTGTGCCGCAGTTCCGTGGTGTCGGCCCTGCTGTGCTGCGCAATGAAGTCGGGGCTGCCGATGTACCAGGCCCTGCCTTCGAGTGTGCCGCTGATGCCGGCGCCCGGGTGGTTTTCCAGGTCGGCAACCCGCGGGAGTTCACCGTCACCCGCCGCCCGGCAGAGCGCCTGGCCGACCGGGTGTTCGGACTGGCTCTCCAGGGCCGCGGCCCGTTGCAATACGGCCGCTTCGGACAATCCGGACAGGGTGTGGATGGCGCTGAGCGCGGGTTCACCCCGGGTCAGGGTGCCGGTCTTGTCAAACACCAGGTGGGTGCAACGTGCCAGGGTTTCCAGGCGGTTGCCGCGTGCCGGCAGCAGGCCGTTGGCCATCAGGGTGCCGGTCGCCGCGCTGAGTGCCGTGGGCGTGGCCAGTGACAGGGCACAGGGGCAGGTGACCACGAGCACGGAGACCACGATGGGCAGCCAGGCCTCCGGTGCCTGCTGCCACCAGTAGGCAGCGACCACGATGGCGACGAGGATGACGCCACTGACAAACCAGCTGGCGGTGCGGTCGGCCAGCCGCGTGATGGCCGGTTTTTCATTCTGGGCGCGTTCCAGCAGGCGCATGATATGGGCCAGTACGGTGTCCATGCCGACAGAGGTGACCGTCATCAACAGCGGGCTTTCGACATTGATGCTGCCGCCGACCAGTTCCTCGCCGGCCTGCTTGCGCAGCGGGGTGCTCTCCCCGGTCAGCAGGGCCTCGTTCACGGAGGAGGTGCCGGACTCGATCCGGCCATCGGCAGGGACGGTCTCACCCGCCCGGATCAACACCCGGTCACCGGGGCCGAGGTCGGCAACGGGCACCAGCTCTTGTTGTTCCTGATCGCCGTCAGGGACCAGGCGCGTTGCCATGGCTGGCAGGGCCCGGCCGAGATGTTCCGCCGTCTCGGCGCCGCGCTTGCGCGCCATGATTTCGAAATAGCGGCTCAACAGCAGCAGGAAGACAAACATCACCACGGAGTCGTAGTAGACCTCGCCCTGGCCGCTCCAGGTGGCCGACAGGCTGCCGCCAAAGGCCACCAGGATGCCGAGGGTGACCGGGACATCCATGCCGATGCGGGTATTGCGCAGGTCGCGCCAGGCGCCGCGGAAGAAGGGGGCGGCGGAATACAGCAGCACCGGTGTGGTCAACAGCAGCCCGGTCCAGCGCAGGAAGCTGCGAAAGGCCGTCTCCATCCCCGACCAGTCACCGCCGTAGAGGGCGATGGACAGCATCATGACCTGCATACCCAGCACGCCAGCGACCCCGAGGCGCTTGAGGTGGGTACGGCGTTCGCGCTCGAAGGCCTGCTGCTGGCGCTGCGGGTCGTAGGGGTGGGCCTCGTAGCCGATGGTGCGCACGGCCTGCAGGATCTGGCTCAACTTGAGGCGTTCCGCGTCCCAGCGGATGCGGGCGCGGTGGGTCGCGTAGTTGATCTGCACGTCCAGCACCCCGGGCAGTCGCGCCAGGTGGCGCTCGTTGAGCCAGATACAGGCGGCGCAGGTGATGCCCTCCAGGATCAGGGCGGCCTCGCGGACGCTGCCGCCCTCGGCGCGCACGAAGCTCTTCTGGACATCCGGGTGATCATAGACGCGGGTCTGCTCGATGAAGTCCGGCACCAGTTCGCGCCCGGTGGGAGGCGTGTGGGTGCGGTAGCGGTAAAAATCGCCGTGATCGGCATCGATGATGGCCCGGGCCACGGCCTGGCAGCCATGACAGCACATGGGTTCATCCCGGCCATCGATGGTCACCCGCAGGTCCAGGCCGGCGGGTAGCGGCAGGCCGCAGTGAAAACAGTTGGCTGCGGTGTCGACTGGGGCTGTGGGTGTAACGGCCTCGGTCAGGGTGTCAGTCGATGCCACGATGAGTGTTCCGGCGGGTTGAGGGGCGCCTGTCAGGGTTTGCCCGGGCGCAAGCAAGATAGCATACCCGCGCCAGCGCGCGGGATGTCCCCGCCGCTGTTAACTCCCGGTTTTTTGATCGAGATCAATATTGGGTATTAAACTCTACTGAATAATGGCGTGCTCAATTTTATTCGAACTGCAACTCGTTGCTTTATCTATTAATAAAGCCACTTTATGGGGAAACTCATGATGAAGACAGGCACAATCAAGGACTTCGTGGCTGGTGCCGTTTCCGGTGTGTTGATGCTCGGTGCGACAGCGGCAAGTGCCTTTGCGGCCGGTGATATGGTCCTGCGAGCCGGTCTGGCGGGGGTGTTGCCGGACAGCAGCTTTGACCGGAATGACCTGGGCGGTACCGGGGTCGATGTCGACGATGGCTACAGCCTGGGCATTACCTTCAACTACATGGCCACCGACAACCTGGGTGTCGGTGTGCTGGCCGCCTGGCCGTTCGAGCACGATCTCGACGGCGTCGGAGGCATCTCCGGCGGAGTTGGATCAACCAAGCAGCTGCCGCCCACGGTCACCCTGCAGTGGCACTTCCCGACCGGCACCAACATCCATCCCTATGTCGGCGCCGGCGTGAATTACACCTACTTCTTCGATGAAGAGACCACGGGCGACCTGAGTGGCGTCAAACTGGAACTGGATGATTCCTGGGGTCTGGCGGCGGAGGCCGGGGTGGATTTCGATCTCGGCAATGACCTGGTGCTCAGCGGCCAGCTCTGGTACCTGGACATCGATACCGAGGCCAAACTCGCGGGTGTGGGTACCCTCGATGTGGATGTCGATCCCTGGGTCTTCATGGTCGGGATCGGCAAGAAGTTCTGAGCCTGCCTGCACTGCGGGGATGCCGGCAAGGACCGGCATCCCCGTCAAGTAACCAAAAAATTGACTGGGGTGCCGCCAGGCACGAAACTAGCGGTCGACTTTCAGTCAGCGAGGGGGAATCCGGAGATGGTGCTACAACATATTTGGGGCCTGTTTATCAACCCAAAGCGTGAATGGGAAGCGATCCGTGACGATAAATGCACCATCGGCAAGTGCTACGCCATGCATGTCCTGTTCCTGGCGGCCATCCCGGCCATCTCCGGCTACATCGGGACCACCCAGTTCGGCTGGCAGATCGGCGTCGGTGACCCGATCAAGCTGACCCCGGAAAGTGCAGCTATCATCGCCGTGCTTTACTACCTGGCCATGCTGGTCGGGGTCTTTTCCATCGGCTGGATGATTCACTGGATGGCCGGGACCTATGGCGCGAAGCCCCTGTTGTCGCAGTGCGTGGTGCTGGCGGCCTACACGGCGACGCCGCTGTTCCTGATCGGCCTCATGGAGCTCTACCCGGTGTTGTGGCTCAACATGGTTGTCGGCATCCCGGCGCTGGCCTATACCGTTTATCTGCTCTATATCGGGGTTCCGATCATGATGGGAATCTCGGAGGACCGCGGCTTCCTGTTTTCCAGTGCCGTGCTGGGTGTCGGGCTGGTCGCCTTCGTCGCCCTGCTGGCGGTGACTGCCCTGTTGTGGGGCATGGGCCTGGAGCCGCGCTTTACCCGGTAATTTTGCAGCTTGTTCTTCGTTAACACGTCTTCGTCAGGGAGTTCGGCATGACCGATCAACAGACCTATAACTACACCGTGGTGCGGCAGTTTGCCATCATGACCATTGTCTGGGGCATTGTCGGCATGGCGGTGGGTGTGCTGATCGCCGCCCAGCTGGCCTGGCCGGTACTCAACTTCGATATCCCCTGGCTGACCTTCGGTCGCCTGCGCCCGCTGCATACCAACGCCGTGATCTTTGCCTTCGGCGGATCGGCCTTGTTTGCGACCTCCTATTATGTGGTCCAGCGGACCTGTCATGTCCGGCTGATCAGCGACAAACTGGCGGCCTTCACCTTCTGGGGCTGGCAGCTGATCATCCTGTCCGCGGCCATTACCCTGCCGCTGGGCATCACCACGAGCAAGGAATACGCCGAGCTGGAATGGCCGATCGACATCCTGATCACGCTGGTCTGGGTGGCCTACGCGGTGGTCTTTTTCGGCACGATTATCAAGCGAAAGATTCCGCACATCTATGTCGCCAACTGGTTCTATGGCGCCTTCATTATCACCGTTGCGGTGCTGCACATCTTCAACAGCGCCGCGATCCCGGTATCCCTGTTCAAGTCCTATTCCGCCTATGCCGGGGTGCAGGACGCCATGATCCAGTGGTGGTACGGGCATAACGCCGTCGGCTTCTTCCTGACGGCCGGCTTCCTCGGCATGATGTACTATTTTGTGCCCAAGCAGGCGCAACGCCCGGTGTATTCCTACCGCCTGTCGGTGGTACATTTCTGGGCGCTGATCTTCACCTACATCTGGGCCGGTCCGCACCATCTGCACTACACGGCACTGCCGGACTGGACACAATCGCTGGGTATGGTGATGTCGCTGATCCTGCTGGCGCCCTCCTGGGGCGGCATGATCAACGGCATCATGACGCTCTCCGGCGCCTGGGAGAAACTGCGTACCGACCCCGTACTGCGCCTGCTGATTGTCTCCATATCGTTTTACGGCATGTCCACCTTTGAAGGGCCGATGATGGCCATCAAGACGGTGAATGCACTGTCGCACTACACCGACTGGACCATCGGTCACGTGCATTCCGGTGCGCTGGGCTGGGTGGCGCTGATCTCCATGGGCAGCATGTATTACCTGATCCCGCGGATGTTCAACCGCGAGCTCTACAGCCTGAAGCTGGTCGAGGTGCATTTCTGGACGGCCACCATCGGCATCGTGTTGTATATCACGTCCATGTGGGTGGCCGGTATCATGCAGGGGCTGATGTGGCGCGCCACCAATGCCGACGGCACCCTGACCTATAGCTTCGTGGAATCCGTGCAGGCCATGCATCCTTACTACATCGTGCGCTTTTTCGGTGGTGCCTTCTTCCTGGTCGGCTCCCTCGTCATGGCCTGGAACATCTGGAAGACCATTGCCGGCGCCAAACCGGCAGTGGGTATCATCCCGGCACCGGCTGCGGCCCATTAAGGAGACGAGTTATGGCATTTGGACATGACAAGATCGAGAAGAATGTCGGCCTGATGATCGTGCTGGTGGTGATCGTTGTTTCGATCGGCGGCCTGGTGCAGATTGTTCCGCTGTTCTTCCAGCAGTCCACCACCGAGGCCGTGGCCGGACTGGAGCCGTATACACCGTTGCGCCTGGCCGGACGTGATGTCTACATTCGCGAGGGCTGCTATTTGTGCCACTCCCAGATGATCCGGCCGTTCCGCGCAGAGACGGAACGCTACGGGCATTACTCGGTGGCCGGTGAATTTGTCTACGACCGGCCATTCCAGTGGGGCTCCAAGCGCACCGGCCCGGACCTGGCACGGGTCGGCGGGCGTTACAGCGACGAGTGGCACCGTGTACATATGATCAACCCGCGCGACGTGGTGCCGGAGTCGATCATGCCGGGTTATCCTTGGCTGGAAAAGACCCCGGCCGATGCCCGTCATATCAGCAGGAAGCTGGAGGTATTGCGCACGCTGGGGGCGCCGTATACGGACGCGCAGATTGCGAACGCGGCGGCTGAACTGGAAGGCAAGACCGAGATGGACGCCGTCATTGCCTACCTGCAGGGCATGGGTACGGCGATCAAGACCCGGAGATAGGGCTATGGATTATTCGCTGATACAGATTGTCTGGACCATTGTGGTGATGGTGGTGTTTGTCGGCATCGTCGTCTGGGCATACAGCGACAAGCGCCGCCAGCGCTTCGAGGAGGCGGCACAGATCCCGTTCATCGAGGACAGCCCGGCGCCATCAGAAAAAAATTCCAAGGAGAATTCCCATGGCTGATTTCACCAGCAGCTTCTGGAACTGGTACATCATCATTCCGACCGTTGGCGGGATCATCGCCTGTTTTCTCCTGATTCGCTGGCTGTCAACGGGCATAGCGCCGCAAGACCAGGCCAAGCCCATGGGCCACGTCTGGGACGAGGACCTCGAGGAACTCAACAATCCGTTGCCGCGCTGGTGGCTGGGCATGTTCTATATCACCCTGGTCTTCGGCATCGGATACCTGGCGCTTTATCCGGGCTTGGGTAATTTCGCCGGCCTGCTGGGCTGGACATCGCTTTCGCAGTACCAGAAGGAGATCGATATCGGTGATGCCAAGTACGGCCCGCTGTTTTCCAAGTACCGGGATATGTCGATCCCGGCCGTGGCCGCCGACGCCACCGCCCGCAAGATGGGCGAGCGGCTGTTCGTCAACTACTGCGCCACCTGCCACGGTTCCGATGCGCGCGGTGCGCGCGGGTTCCCCAACCTGCGTGACAACGACTGGCTCTATGGCGGCGCACCGGAGCAGGTCGAGCAGTCCATCCTGAACGGTCGTAACGGTGTCATGCCGGCCTGGGAGCAGGCGCTGGGTGGAACGCAGGGTGTCGCTGACGTGACCGAATACGTGTTCAAGCTGGGCGGCCGCGATATCGATGCGGCGGCGGCTGCGCGTGGCCAGGAGAAATACCAGACGCTGTGTGCCTCCTGTCACGGAGCGGAAGGTGCCGGCAACCAGCTGCTGGGCGCGGCCAACCTGACGGATAATGTCTGGTTATACGGCGGCTCCCGGGTGCGCGTCATGGAATCCATAGCCAACGGGCGCAACGGCAAGATGCCCCCGCACGCCGAATTCCTGGGCAAGGACAAGGTGCATCTGCTGGCCGCCTATGTCTACAGCCTGTCGACCGGGCAGGAAAGCGAGTAAGAATAGGGGGTCGTGTCGCCCTGTTGCGGGCGGGATCGACAACCTTCGTATGAGGGCATGCACTGATGCAAGACGGTCACCCCATGGCAACCAGCCGGATTTCCAGGCTGCAGAAGTGCATTGCAATCCTGTGGCCGTCATTCCTCACCGCGGGCGTGGCGACCGGGCTGTTTTTCTCGGCATTTGATCCGGATGACCTGTTTCCGTTCGGCGCTGATCTGGAGATCAGCCGGCTGGGTATCTACACCATCGGTTTTTTCCTGTTCTGGCTGATTACCGCCGTCTCGGGTATCGGCACCCTTTATTTTGCGATCACCAATTGCATGCGTCAGGGCCAGGAAAAGCAGGTTGACTGACCGGGGCTAAGGATGACCAGCCCCGCAACAGAAGGGCCCAGGGACCGGCAGGCTGACGAACAGCTTGATCAGTCGCTGTATGCCAGGCGCGAGAAGATCTACCCGCGCGAGGTGCATGGCCTGTACGCGCGTTTGCGGCTTGCCGGGGTGCTGGGCCTGCTGGGCATCTTTTATTTCACCCCGTGGCTGCGCTGGGACGGACACCAGGCCGTGTTGCTGGACCTGCCGGCGCGCAAGTTCTATATCTTCGGCGTGACCCTGTGGCCGCAGGACTTTATCTACCTTGTCTTTCTGCTGATTATCGCCGGGCTCGCGCTGTTTTTCTTCACGGCACTGGCTGGGCGTATCTGGTGCGGCTACGCCTGTCCGCAGACGGTCTGGACCGAAGCCTTTTTGTGGATAGAGCGCAAGGTGGAAGGTGGCCGCATGCATCAGCAGAAGCTGGATGCGATGCCGATGAGCGTGAATAAGCTGCGCATCAAGGCAACCAAGCATACCCTGTGGATCCTGTTTTCCATCTGGACCGGTTTCACCTTCGTCGGTTACTTTACGCCTGTCATCGAACTGGGCCAGCGTCTGGCGCAGTTCAGTCTCGGTCCCTGGGAGACCTTCTGGGTCGTGTTCTATGGCTTTGCCACTTACGGCAACGCCGGCTGGATGCGCGAACAGGTGTGCTTGTACATGTGCCCCTACGCGCGCTTCCAGTCCGCCATGTTCGACAAGGACACCCTGATTATCTCCTATCTGTCCGGGCGCGGAGAACCGCGCGGCTCGCGCAAGCGCAGCGCCGACCCGCGTGGACTGGGCCTGGGCGATTGCATCGACTGCACCCTGTGTGTACAGGTATGCCCGACCGGGATCGATATCCGCGACGGCCTCCAGTATGAATGCATTGCCTGTTCCGCCTGCATTGATGCCTGTGACGATGTCATGGACAAGATGGGCTACGAAAAGGGGTTGATCAAGTACACCACGCAACACGAAATGACGGGTGGCAAGACACGGATACTGCGGCCGCGTATCATGGTCTATGCCGTGTTTCTGCTGGTCATCATGGGAATCTTTGCCTATTCCATCGGGACACGGACGGCGCTGGGTCTCGATGTGATCCGTGATCGCAATCGTCTCTATCGCGAGACCGCAGAGGGGCTGATCGAGAACGTCTATACCTTGAAGATTCTCAACATGGATAAGATAGCGCACCGCTATACGCTGAGCGTGTCCGGTATACCGGGCCTCGAAATGCACACCGACACGGAGGAGATCGAAGTGACGGCCGGCGATGTCATGGAGCTGCCGGTTCGCCTGCGTGCCGACGAGGCCGAACTCGAGGCGCGCAGCAGCAAGATCGTGTTCGACCTGGTTGCGACCGACAGGGCCGAGCTCAAGGTTCAGGAAGAGGCCCGCTTCCTGGGGCCACGCTAGCGACTGTCACCTCATGGACGCACATAAAGCGTAGCTCTCATGTGGGGCGCGAGAGTCATATCGGAAATGAGTTGCGTATATTGGAAACATAGGAACATTTTTTCTACTGCCCCACTTAATTCCTTCTCCCCTTTGGGGAGAAGGCCAGGATGGGGGGGGTATAAATTATGCGGTTAAATATTTTGATCCCCTAACCCTCTCCCTGAGGGAGAGGGGATTAAGCGGTGCAGCAGTGGGACGTCCCGGTTTTTATTGCAATCGGAATATACCGGTGGGTAAATAAATACAACAACCAGAATGCCCTCTTCTTTAGCTTTTTTTGCTGCTATTTGAAATGAATTACGGATTATGAGACTGCAGGAAACAAGACGGCCCTGGTATCGCGAGCCCTGGGTATGGCTGTTGATCGCGCTGCCCCTGTCGGCCGTCATTGGCGGTATCGTCACTATCGTCATCGCGGTCTCCACCAGTGACGGACTGGTGGTCGATGACTACTACAAACGCGGCAAGGCGATCAATCGCGATCTCGCCCGTGACCGGGCGGCGGCACAGTACCGGCTCGAGGCTCACTTCGATATCGACGCGGATGGCAGGCGCGTTGCCCTGCGGCTGAAGGCGCGTGATTACACCCCGCCGGCGGACCTGATGCTCTCGCTGCTGCATCCGACCCGCAAGGGCCTCGATCAGCACATACGGCTGGTGCGCACGGAAGCGGGCCGTTATGCGGGGGGGATCGATGCGCTCTCGCCGGGCAACTGGTATCTGCAGCTCGAGGCCGATGACTGGCGCCTCTCCGGCAGCTTCCGGGCGCCAGCTGACACGAGCGTCGTCCTTACGCCGCTGGCTGACGGTGATACCTGATGCAGCGTTGATCCAGATGTGAAGCTATCCGGTGCCACTTTAATCTTGTTGTGCTGGGATTTATTGATCGTTCTTTAACGCATAGACGCAAAGGACGCAAAGGACGCAAAGGTGAAAAGCAAAGTGTTACAAATGCATCACAACAGAAATATCGAATCTGACTTATTAAGCATCCCCTCTCCCATGAGTGGGAGAGGGGATGTATGTGAGGCTGCAGTTATTCAGTATCAATAATTGCTGTGTTTCGTTAATTCTTCATTTTGCATCCTTTGCGTCTTTGCGGTGAATGATCTGAATTTTTATTCTTGCAGGTTCGCAACGCCATGAACATGGAGCTGACCATCCCGGCGGCCTTTCTGGTCGGCCTGCTCGGCGGTGTGCACTGCGTCGGTATGTGCGGGGGCATCGTCGGCGCCCTGTCGGGCAGCCTGTCGGCACCGATACGCGAGTCGAGATGGCGTTTCCTGTCAGCGCTGCTGGCCTATAACAGCGGGCGCATTGCCAGTTATACAGTGGCCGGGCTGTTGCTCGGCTTCCTGGGGCAGCAGGTCAGTGCCCTGCAGGTGTTCGGGGATTTCCCCATGGGCCGGGTTATATCGGGCGTGTTCATGATCCTGTTCGGTTTTTATCTGGCCGGCTGGTGGCATTCGCTGCGCTTGCTGGAACAGGCGGGTGCGCGCGTGTGGAAACGGATCGAGCCTTACGGGCGCCGATTTGTGCCGGTGCATGGCCCGGCCCCGGCCTTCATGCTGGGTCTGGTGTGGGGCTGGCTGCCCTGCGGGATGGTGTACGCGGTCCTCGTCATGGCACTGGCCAGCGGTGACCTGCTCTACGGGGGCCTGATCATGCTGGTCTTCGGGCTGGGTACCCTACCGCTGATGCTGGCGATGGGGTTCGCGCTGGGCAGACTGGCGCAGATCCTGCGGGGCCGTATAATACGAAACCTCGCCGGGATTACCGTCATGCTGTTCGGGCTGTATACCCTGGTGACACCACCCGCTCACGACGGGCACGTCCACCACGAACATGCCGCAGACCACCCGGCTGCACGGCCCTGAAGGTCGCCGGCAGGGCAAAATACCCATCTCAAAGGCCAACATTAGAAACACAATATATAGTGTTTCACTGTTATGCTGCCATAGCAGCATAACCCCCGACTTGACAAAGCCGATAGATTATTAACCTATTGTAATTAAAAACAATATAGACCCACATAAGGACGGCTTGACAGGGGTCGGGCGACTGCATAATCTTTGCCCCGCAGACACAATATCTTGTGTCTGCGGGGGATCACACCAGATTCTGTATCTGGGCCGCCATGGCCTGAGTAACGCGCTTTACTAAAATTACTAACAAGAGTTTGAATTCAGGGGAGGAAAACAGGACGTATGAACACTACTGTGCACCTTGAGGCTGTTCCATCAACCGTTGCCGAGATTCCATTACAGCCGGCATCACTGGATATCTGGGAAAAGAAATACCGCCTGCAGACCAAGGACGGTAACCCGGTTGACCTGACCATCGACGACACCTACCAACGTGTCGCCAGGGCGCTGGCCGATGTCGAGGAAACACCGGAGTTGCGCGAGTGCTGGTACCAGGAATTTCTCTGGGCCCTGCGCCATGGCGCTATTCCGGCGGGGCGCATTACCTCCAATGCCGGCGCCCAGCAGCACAAGCCGGCGACCTCGACCATCAACTGCACCGTTTCCGGCACCATCCAGGATTCCATGAATGATATTCTGGAAAAGGTGCACGAGGCCGGGCTCACGCTCAAGGCCGGCTGCGGCATCGGTTACGAGTTTTCCACCCTGCGGCCCAAGGGTGCCTACGTGTCCGGGGCCGGTGCCTATACATCCGGCCCGCTGTCCTTCATGGATATCTACGACAAGATGTGTTTCACCGTGTCCTCGGCCGGTGGCCGGCGCGGCGCCCAGATGGCGACCTTCGATATTGGTCACCCGGACGTGATGGACTTCATTCGCGCCAAGCGCGAGGCCGGTCGCCTGCGTCAGTTCAATCTGTCGCTGCTGATTACCCAGGAATTCATGGATGCGGTCAAGAGCGACAGCGAGTGGCAACTGGCCTTTCCGATAAACCGCATAGAACTGGACAGCGGTACCGACCTGAACGATACGAAACAGGTTGTGTGGCGCGAGTGGCCCAGCCAGGGCGATTACATCACCAACAACGCGGGACTGGTGGCCTGCCGGGTCTACAAGACCATCCCGGCGCGTCGCCTGTGGGACATGATCATGACGTCCACCTATGATTATGCCGAACCGGGCTTCATTCTCATCGACAAGGTCAACGAGATGAACAACAACTGGTTCTGCGAAACCATCCGCGCCACCAACCCCTGCGGGGAGCAGCCCCTGCCGCCGTACGGGTCCTGCCTGCTGGGTTCGGTCAACCTGACCAAGTTTGTGCGCAACCCGTTCACCAGGCGGGCCGAGTTCGACTGGGATGAATTCCGCAAGGTGGTGGTCGTATTTACCCGTATGCTCGATAACGTGGTGGAGATCAACGGGCTGCCGCTGGAAGGCCAGCGCAATGAAATCCTGCGCAAGCGCCGCCATGGCATGGGCTTCCTGGGGCTGGGATCCACGGTTACCATGCTGCGCATGAAATACGGTGAAGCGGAGTCGGTGGAATTTACCGAGCGTGTCAGTCGCGAACTCGCCCTGGCCGGCTGGCAGGGCGCACTGGACCTGGCCCGGGAGAAGGGCCCGGCACCGATCATGGAAGAGGACTTCGAGGTTACCGAGGAAATGCTGCGCAAGCGGCCCGAAATGCGTCGCGACGGCTACCTGCCCGGCGACAGGGTCAAGGGCAAGGTGCTGCACGCGAAGTACAGTCGTTACATGCAGCGCGTGGCCGGACAGGCGCCCGAGCTGGTCAGTCAGCTTGCCGAGACCGGCGCCCGGTTCACCCATCACAGCTCGATTGCACCGACCGGCACCATTTCCCTGTCGCTTGCCAATAACGCCAGCAACGGCATCGAGCCCAGTTTCGCGCACCATTATTTCCGCAACGTGATCCGCGAGGGCAAGAAGACCAAGGAAAAGGTGGATGTGTACTCGTTCGAGCTGCTGGCCTACCGGGCGCTGGTCAATCCCAGTGCGACCGCCAGCATGGAGGACGATGGCAATGCCCTGCCGGAGTATTTCATCGCGGCCGACAATGTCGTGCCGAATCAGCATGTCGATATCCAGGCCGCGGCACAGAAATGGGTGGACTCCTCCATTTCCAAGACGGCCAATGTGCCGACGGATTACCCGTTCGAGGATTTCAAGGACATCTACCTGTATGCCTACGACCAGGGCCTGAAGGGCTGCACCACCTTCCGCTTTAACCCGGAGGCCTTCCAGGGCGTGCTGGTGAAGGAGAAGGACCTGGAGAGCACGGTCTACGAATTCACCCTGGAAGACGGCACCACGGTCAGCCTGAAGGGCAATGAGGAGGTCGAATACGACGGCGAGACACACACGGCCGCCAACCTCTATGATGCCCTCAAGGAAGGCTACTACGGCAAATTCTGAACGGCCGGAACGCGAACAAATACGCAGGAGCAGAACATGGCAATTCGTATCGAAAAGAAGATTGTTGACTACAAGGTAGGCAAGGACGAGTCGCAGGAGCAACAGCAGCGAGTGCCCGCTGCGAACGAGGCGCAACCGGTAGCGACGCCGCAGGACAATATCGTTCAGCTGCACGAGAAACTGGAACGGCCGGAGATGCTGATCGGCTCGACCTACAAGGTCAAGACCCCGCTTTCCGAGCACGCCCTGTATGTCACCATCAATGACATCATTCTCAATGCCGGTACCGAGAACGAATTAAGACGGCCTTTCGAGATATTTATCAATTCCAAGAACATGGACCATTTCCAGTGGATTGTGGCCCTGACAAGGATTATCTCTGCCGTGTTCCGCAAGGGGGGTGACGTCACCTTCCTAGTGGAGGAACTGCGTTCGGTCTTCGATCCGCGCGGCGGTTACTTCAAGAAGGGCGGCAAGTACATGCCGTCACTGGTGGGCGAGATCGGTGACGCGATCGAGTGCCACATGCGCATGATCGGCCTGCTGAAGGACGAGGGGCTCGATGAACACCAGAGGAAACTGGTGGAGGAAAAGCGCGCCCAGTACGAGGCGGCGGCGACAACAGCGGAAACCGAGGATCCGGGTGATTTCCCCGCGGGTTCGCAGCTGTGCATCAAGTGCAATACCAAGGCCGCGGTACAGATGGACGGTTGCCTGACCTGCCTGAACTGCGGTGAGTCCAAGTGCGGCTGAGCGGGTTAGCCCGCATTCCTCACCGGGCGGCGGTAGATCCACATAAAGGTACTGATCTAACGAACAGAGTGGAGATCTTGAGCAAGACAGCGTATATCCGGGTGAGAAATGCGGGCTAGTACCTCTGGCCCATTGATCGCGGCGGCCATAATCGGTTATAAATAGTAATCAAAGGCGCATCAGGCCGGATGGTCTGGGCAGGCGCCAACAATAATAACAGAGCGCGTTGGGGTTTATCCCTGGCACAGGAGGCACTATGTTTCTGCAGCAAAAACCCATTCCGGGTTACTGGTACAGCAACCTCTCTGGCCAGCTGATTCAGGTCAGGGCAATCCTCTACACGTCCGGGGAACGCAGTCACATCGTTCTGGAAGACATCCACGGCAAGCTGGACTATGTGGATCTCGATGGCTGGCGTAATCTGGACCTGGTGCTGCATTCACCGGTCGTCGAGCAGCAACACGCCGCGCGCGATCTCTGACGCCTGCCTGGTATCCGGTCGATCCGGCAAGCCCCGCGCACTGCCGGCGGGTTTACTTGTCCGCTGCCAGCAGGCCTTCCAGCCACCCGGCTATCGATTCCAGAAGCTTGTCTGCTGTCTCATTGAAGTAATGGTCCGCCCCGGCGACCTCCAGTTGGGCTGACAGCGGGTGCATGCCGCCCAGCCGGGGTGCAAGCTCCGCTGCCAGGCGTTGCACGGCCGGGTAGTCGTCACTGCCGCGGATGTTCAGCAGGGGTACCTGCAGGCGCCCGAACGGGAACGGCTTTTTCATTGGCTGCCCGTAATCCGTGGCGCCCATGCCGATGCCCACAAAGGCATCAATATGTGCGTCCCCCATGGCCTCGAGCCAGGCCATGCCCATGTGTACGCTGCAGCTGTGGGCAATCAGGATGATCCGGTCGTGGCCGCGGGTCTCGAGAAAATCGATACCGGCCTCGATACGCGGGACCGCCTCCGGTAAGACCTGTACATAGTCATAATACCGTGCCTCTTTTGAGAGTACCGGCATCTGCAGGGACAGGGTCGTCCAGTCGTAGGCAGGCAGCCCGATACGCAACGGGCCCGCAACCTGTGACCAGTCCGGGTGGGTGCCGCGGCCATGCAGGATAATGGCCGCCCCGTGTCCAGGTAGCGCCTCTGGTTCGGTGTAGATACCGAGGAATTCGGTGTCCCCGGCTGTCAGGGTGACCGGCTCGCCATCCAGGATGGCGTCAACGATCTGCTCGGCGAGGCGCCTTTCGCGCGCCAGGTCAGATGCCGTGGCGACCAGTGGGAAGGCCGTAAGCGTTACAATGACGCACAGGAGTCGTATCACCAGCACCCGGAGGACGCGATAATCCGGTAGGATTGCGGCCGTGGGATGCGTCGGGTCGATGATGTCGTGGCGACAGTGCATGGCCCGTATAGTATATGTTCTTTATTACGCCTGCCCGCATCAACGCGTCCAGGCGGCATTTTGATGTACAGGTATTCTGGTGTTAAATAAGGGTGTCGGGGCCGCCAAGCCTACCGTGCCCATCGAGCAAGCTATGTACTTGAAGCATTTCAAACTCACGGAACGGCCATTCTCGATTACGCCGGACCCGCGTTTTCTGTATATGAGCAGCCACCATCGAGAGGCGCTGGCCCATCTCCTGTACGGGCTCGGTGAGGGTGGCGGTTTTGTACAGCTAACCGGTGAAGTGGGCACCGGTAAAACGACCATCTGCCGTTGCCTGATCGAACAGGTGCCCGAGAATGTCGACATAGCGCTGGTACTCAATCCGAAGGTAACGGCGGAAGAGCTGATTGCCACGGTGTGTGATGAACTGGGGGTGGAATACCCGCCGGAGATCCACAGCATCAAGACCCTGACCGACATCCTCAATCGCCACCTGCTGGATGTCCATGCCCGCGGCCGGCGTATCGTGCTGATTATCGACGAGGCCCAGAACCTGAGTGCCGAGGTGCTGGAACAGGTGAGGCTGCTCACCAACCTTGAGACACCGACCCAGAAACTGTTGCAGATTATCCTTATCGGACAGCCGGAACTGCGCGATCTGCTGGCGCGTGAGGATATGCGGCAGCTGGCCCAGCGGGTCACGGCTCGCTATCACCTCGAACCGATTACCCGTGAGGAGACCGGCGCCTATATCAAGCATCGACTGCAGGTCAGCGGTTTCACCACCGATATCTTCAACAGGGCCGCGCTTAACCATATCCAGCGTCTGTCCGGTGGTATCCCCCGCCTGATCAATGTGCTCTGCGACCGTTCCATGCTGGGCGCCTATGTCGAGGGCAAGTTGCAGATTGATAAAGAGATTGTCAATAAGGCCGCCAAGGAGTTGCTATCCGGGGACCTCGGTGCGCAGGGGCGGCGGCGCTGGTTGCCACTGGCCGTCGGCGGACTCGCCGTGGCGGCCATTGCCATCGCCGTGTTTTATTACCGACCCTGGCAACTGGTGGATATTCGCGCCGCGCTCAACGTTGACGCGGAAGTGGCCCCGCCTCAACCGTCGTCCACCAAGCCGACACGGGCGCCGGCAGCGGACGCGGCCACTACCCTGAGCGTCGCTAGCCGGCCACCGCCGGACACCGGCAGCAGTCTGCAGGATGAATCCCTGGCTGTGTTGTTGCTGGATGCGGACAAGTCCTCTTACCGGCATGCCTGGAAAGCCCTGTTCGCCCAGTGGTCGGTGGAGCTGCCTGCTCATGTGAAACCGGACTTCTGCAACTTCGCCATTGAGAACGGGCTGCGTTGTGTGATTGGGAAGGGCACCTGGGCCTCGTTGCGGCATTTCGACCGGCCGGTCATACTCACGCTGGTGGCCACCGATGGAGAACGGGTCCCCGTCGCCGTGCAACACCTCGATCGGGACAACGCCGAGCTGGTGCTGGGAGGCGAACTGTACCGTTTGCCCATCGGGCAACTCGATAACCACTGGTATGGCGACTTTACCCTGTTGATGCAGGCACCACCCGCCGGGACCATGTTAATGAAGACCGGCAGCAGGGGGGCGGACATCGGCTGGCTGCGGCGACAGCTGGAGATAATCCAGGGAATCGACCTGTCCACGGAGAACCCTTTATATTTCGATGACGGCCTGCATCAGCAGGTACTGGCCTTCCAGCGTTCCCGCGGCCTGGTACCCGACGGAGCTGTCGGTCGGCGCACTATCATTCAACTCAATTCAATCTCCCTGCAATCGGCCATACCGAGGCTGACAGGCGGGATATCCTGAATCATGTCTTATATTCTCGAAGCCTTGAGGAAAGCAGACCAGGAGCGGGCGGCAGGGGCGGTGCCGGACCTGGAATCGGCTCATCAGACAGCGCACCCGGAGCAGCGCTCGTTTCGATGGGTCTGGATCCTGGTGGCGTTGCTCCTGGTCAACGCGACGCTGATGGTCCTGCTGGCGACCCGAGACACCGGGACAGGTGTCACGCGCCCGGCTGCAAGCCCGGTTGCAGGGCCTGCGCAGGAAACCGCTGGATCACCGCGGCCGGTTGTGGAGCCGCCCGTGCGGGCAGACAGGCCGGCCGCTACCGTGGTAACGGCGCCGAAGACGGTGTTGTACCAGGACAGGCCTGTCGCAGCCGTTCAGGCCATTCCACCGGTGACCATAACGGCACCTGCCAGGAAGTCCGCGGCCGGCACGCCGGTCGCACCGGCAGCCACCGGGAAAGCGCAGTCGCCGGTAGCAACTGCGCCGGTGCAAGCGGCGCCCCCGGAGGCCCCGGAGCAGGGATTGAGCGACTGGGAAGATTTGCCACTGGAATTTCGCAGCAGTCTCGAAGTGCAGCGGCTGGACGTGCATGTCTATGATACCGACCCGCAGCGGCGTTTCGTGCTGATCAATTTGCGGAAATACCGCGCGGGGGACAGCCTGGAAAGCGGTGCCGTGATCGAAGAGATTCTCCCAGACGGTGTTCTGCTGACATACCAGGGTACGCGGTTCCGCTACCGGAAATAGTCCGCCCGGCCCTAATCAGGCACCTTGCCCTGGGCGATCTCATCGTCCGAGGCGTCGCGAATTTCCTGCACCTCGACCTCGAACACCAGGGTCTGCCCGGCCAGCGGGTGATTACCGTCGAGATGTGCAATACCGTCCTTGATATCGGCAACGACAAAATTCACTGCCTCGCCGTCTTCACTCTGGCCTACCACGTTACCACCGATCTCGATGTCCTCACCGTGCGGAAAGCTGCTCAGCGGCACCTGCAGTATCAGATCGATGTCGCGCTTTCCGAATGCATCGTCGGGCAGCAACCTGACCGTGACAATGTCACCTACCGTGTGCTGTTCCAGAGCCTGTTCCAGCTTCGGAAACAGTGTGCCGGCTCCGTGCAGGTATTTCACCGGTGTGCCTGCCGCTTCGCGTACGCTCACGCCCTGATCGTTATGGAGGGAATATTGCATGGTGATGACTTTGTGCCGGGTGATATGTTGTTTGCCTGTCATGAAAAGTGTTTTCCGGTTTAACCCTGCCAGGGATGCGGTTTGGGCCGCCATCGACAGCAATGGATTATACTCGAACTTGCTGTTGTGGATTCTGTCATACCCTGTAGTGTCGGCAGGATGATGAATCCCGCTTATATTCCTCGAAACAGGGACTCAGGCTATGAAACAGGCTAAATACTCGATCGGTCAATGCGTGTACCACAAGCTCTTCGATTACCGTGGTGTGATAATCGACGCGGACCCTGATTTCCAGGGGACGGATGAATGGTATGAAAATGTTGCAAATAGCCGGCCGCCGAAGAACGAGCCCTGGTACCATGTGCTGGTGCATGACGAGCAGTACGAAACTTATGTTGCCGAACGCAACCTTGTCGAAGACGAAAGCCTGGAGCCCGTCAATCATCCACTGGTGGGTGAGTTCTTTAACGAGTTCAGGGAAGGTGTTTACATGACCGGCAGACACGTAAACTAGCGGACGGTGCCATGATCACGAAAATCAGGAACCTTCTTGTGAAGTATACGGGGTCCGTGGAGATGGCCGCAGACGAGGGGGAACAGGCGCTGCAACTGGCAACAGCAACGCTACTGATGGAAGTGGCGCGTGCAGACAGTCATATCAGTGATGATGAACGACAGGCTATCCGCCGGGCGATAGAAACACACTACGGATTTTCACCTGAAAAATCGCAGCAAATCACCCGTGCCGCCGAGCACGAGGCTGAGCATTCCACCTCTTTGTACCCCTTTACCCGGCTGATTGACCGTGAGTGTGGCTATCAGGACAAACTGCAGATCATCAGAATGTTATGGCAGGTCGTCCATGCAGACGGCTGCACTGACAAGCATGAAGAGCACCTGGTGAGGCGGGTTGCCGATCTTCTTCATGTGCCGCACCGGGAGTTTATTCGTGCCAAGCTTCTGGCGGCAGAGCCGTGACTGCCGTCGTGGATACCGGTCACTGAACGACCGGTTACTTGCAGGGAGTAAAAAAACAAACCGGGATCACCAGCGCGATCCCGGTTTGTGTTTGGTCAGACCATCTCCTTCAGACCCTTCAGGGGTAAAATCTTGACCACGTTGCGTGCCGGCTTGGCCTTGAACATCATCTCTTCGCCGGTGAACGGGTTGATCCCCTTGCGTGCGCGTGTTGCCGGTTTGCGCACTGTCTTGATCTTCATCAGACCGGGTATGGTGCAGACACCTGCGCCATTTTTCTTGATATGACCATTGATAACGGTGGAAAGAGAACTAAATACCTCTGTTACCTGTTTCTTGGTCAGCCCAGTGTCATCAGCAATCGCCCCCATCATTGCCGATTTGGTCATTGGATCTTTGACGGTGGGTACACGCTTCACGGGTGCTGCTTTCCTTTTCGCCTTGGTCTTCCGTTTCACAGCCATTCGATTAAGCTCCTCTGTATGAGTGATTGGTAAAACTGCACGCGTAAGATAGCACAATAATAAAAATGTTAAAGAGTTTTAATCGCTAAAAATACCTTGTATACAAGTGTTTCATGAGATGGTGATTTGTCCGTGATTACGGATAAGCTGTTAAATCGCTGTCAGGAGGCTGTCTGGCGCAAGTCCTGATTGTCACCAGGCTCCGAGGAGCCCGAGGAAAGGTTTTTTCGGGGTAATAAACTTGTCTAGGTAGGTCGCGCAAAACACTATATTTATAGGAGTTTTGCGAGTTTCTCAGTGTATAGTGTGGTCTGCCCCGGGATCTTGCTTATCGGATTCGCGGTTAATGCGGGTAGCCGGCGAGGCATGGTGCAGGATCATTTGCCACCCGGTGCCGTTAAACCGGTAGATGTTGACCGTGACAACCGGTGGCTGTGATTTCCCGTCGATGGAAATATCCTCATAGAGGCTGTGAATCGCCAGCTCACCGTCCTGATAACGGTTGGATTGCCTTAACTGGAACTGCATGCGTTTGTCGCGGGTGAGTATCTGGCGCCAGCTTTCGCCGACGGCAGCGACGCCCACCAGTCGTTCGCCCAGGGGATGAATGCACTCGATGTCTTCATCCTGGCTCCATACCCCCATCATCGCCTCGTGGTCGGCGTTCTCAAACGCCGCATAAAAGGCCGTCTCGGCCTCCTGGGCGCTGGCAAATACCGGTACTGTCATGGCTTTCTCGGCTCGTAATGCTTTCAAATCCATGATAGTCCTGAAAAATTTCACTATCAAGCTGGATTGCCCGGTCGTACTTATGTGATCTGGTGCACGCTTTTGCCGGGGCGGATTGTCAACAGATGGGTGGCATGTTGGGCCGGCGCAACGGGTCGCGGACACCTGCCGCCGCAGTGCTGGCGCATGCCTGGCCTGTTATCCGGTTCGATTTCCATACGGTCCTAAATCTAAAGCAGTTTCGGCCGATAAGCTGGGTGCTGCAAGCTCCCTTGAAGGGACTTTTATTGATTGGCAATTCGGCGACCCGCATGGGCGATGGATACTGGAAAATGAGAGCATTCAAGAAGAAGATTACCGATAAAAAAGCCCTTCAGGAACTCGTGCCGCTGAACGCGTTGTCAGACAAGCGGTTTACCGAGGTCATGGACAAGATTGTTGTCGATGAAATCCGCTCGGGAGGCTACCTGTTCCGCAAGGGTGACCGTGACAACCAGTCAATCTATCTCCTCAACGGGAAGGTCAACCTGATTGACGGCCGCCGGAAGGTGACCAGTGAAATCGAGGCGGGTACGGATTACAGCCTTTATCCCATCGCCAACCAGCAGCCACGTACACTGTCTGCACGGGCCGCGACCAAGGTAGTGATCGCCCGTATCGATTCGGGACTGCTTGATGCCTTTCTGACCTGGGACCACTCCCCCGGTGCCGAGGTGACCGAGATCAATTCCGACAACAATGAAGACTGGATGACCCGCATGCTCCAGTCGGAGGCGTTTGAGAGAATCCCGCCGGCTGGAATCCAGCGCCTGCTTATGAAAATGAAGTCGCTCCCGGTGCAGGGCGGCGAAGTCATCGTCCGCGAGGGTGAGGAAGGAGACTTTTTTTATACCATCCACAACGGGCGTTGCATCATCACCCGGAAAACCTCCCCGGACTCCGATGATGAAGTGCTTGCCGAGCTGTCGAGTGGCGATTGCTTCGGCGAAGAGGCGCTGGTGTCGGATAAGAGGCGCAATGCTACGGTCACCATGCTGACCGATGGCATGCTAATGCGCCTGGCCAAGAAGGATTTCATTGAGCTCCTGCAGAAGCCGCTGGTCCGCTATGTCAGCTATGAGGTCGCTTCAGCGATGGTTGATGATGGTGCGGTCTGGGTCGATGTCAGGTCTGAAGGAGAATTCGAAGAGGGCGCGATCGAAGAGAGTGTCAACATCCCCCTGTCGACATTGCGCAGTGAGATGTCCGAGCTGGTTTTCAATTCACAATATATTGTCTGCTGCGATACGGGCAGCCGCAGTGTCTCCGCGGCATTCATCCTTAGTCACAAGGGTTTCGAGGTCTACGTCCTGGAGTCAGGCCTTAATGGGATGTCCCCGGATGAGCTTGCCCAGGCTGGCCTGCCTGCCCAGGGTATTGATCTGGCGCTGGCCACGAAACCCGCCATGGACCAGCAGCATTCGGAGGCGATCAGTTTCCCCCAGGGTCGGAAAACTGCTGCTGATGGCGGTCAGCTGCCCGAGATCGAGTCATTGCAAAGGGAAAATGAAGCGCTGCGCCGGCAGGTGCGTGCACATCAGCAGGAAGATGAAAACTCATTCAAGCGACAATTGCAGCTGCAGTCCTCAGAGGAAGAGAATCAGTTGCTACGCGAGCAGAATGCCGCCCTGCAGAAGGACTCTAATATACACATCAACCGGTTGCAGCTCGAACTCAAGGATGCAAGAGACCGCATTCAGGCGCTGCAGACCGAGACCGGCAATAGCGTCCGGAACGAACTCCGGCAGCAGGAACAGGCGGAGTCTGAGCAACAGTCATTGAAACTGCAGGTAGAGCAGCTTGAAGGTAAATCCATGCAGTATGCCGAGCATATGGATGCCCTGCAGGTCGAGTTGCAGGCCGCGAACGAACAGGTCAGGCAGCTACAGGCCGAATCGGCATTGCAACATGATGAAGAGCAGCAGCTGGTGGAAACACTGCGTACCGAACTGGCACAGTCGAGGCGGCATAGCGAGGAACTGCAGGCGCGCATCACGGCTGAACAGCAGGAGAAGCAGGCCGCCGAGGTGGGTGCGAACACCGAATTATCGGCGCAGCGCGGCGAGTTGCAGGCCCTGCGTGAACAGTCCGCACAGGCTGCCAGGCAGGTAGAGGCCCTGCAGGTCGACCTGCAGGCAGCGCAGGAACAGATCAACCAGTCCCGGATCGAATCGGAAACGCAGCTCCAGGAACAGCAACAGCTGGTGGAAACGCAGCGTACCGAACTGACCCGGTCCGAGCAGCGTGCTCAGGCATTGCAGCAGGAGATTGAAGCCCTGCAGAGTGAAAAACAGGCCATAGAGGAGATATCGGATTCAACCTTGCGGGAACGCAGCGCGGAGCTGGAACAGCTGAACCATCAGCTGACGCAGGCGCTGACAGAGAAGGGTGGACTTGGCGAAAGACTGGCTGGAGCTCAGGATAAGGCCGATGAATTGCAGCAGCAGCTGGAGAAACTGGACCGACGGAATAATGCCGGTCTGGAGGAGCTGCAAGAACATAATTCGCAGTTGACAGAGGAACTCGATCGTACCCATGTCGCACGGCAGGATCTGGAAAATCAGGTCGATGTACTGCAGAGCCAGCGACTGGAGGTTCAGCAGGAGCTCGAGGCAAGTCGCTCCGAAAATAGCAGCGGACTGGCAAGGGTGCAGCAGCTGCAACAGGAGATCGAGTCCCTGCAGGGCGAAAACCAGCGCCTCCGGGTTGAGCATCATGAGGTGGCCGAGGGTAGCAAAGGCCTGGAGTCCGAGAAGCAGGCCATGTTCGACCGGCTGCAAGAACTCCAGCAGGAACTGGAGTCGCAGAGCAACACCTTCACAGATCAAGTAGCGGCTTACGAGCAACAGCTCGCCAATCTTGGTGGGCAGTTGGAACAGGCACGGGAAACCGCGAGCAAGGAGCAACAGCGCCTGGAGACTGTGTTGCAGCAATATAAGGATGAAAGTGAGGCCCGGCTCGAACAGCAGCAGCATCATCAGGACGAAATAGAGCAGGAACAGGACAGTCTCGCGACTGAGCTAGAGGGGGTGATTGCGGAACGCGACGAATTGGGACAAAGGCTGTCAACTTCGGAGCACGATATTCACGCCCGACAGCAGGAAATTGACCGGCTAAATGACACCATCGCCACATTAACAAATACGGCAGATCAAGAGGTCCAGGTGTTAAACGAGCGCCTGGCCGCCGAGCAGGCACATGTCAGTCGGGCGGAAGAGAGTGCCGAAGAGCAGAGGGTCCGGACAGAGGCCCTGCAGGCTGAACTGGACCACAAGGAACAGAGTATCAACGAGTTGCTGGAGCAGGTACAGGCTGCGAAACAGCAATCAGAGGAAGGCTGGCAGGCGCAGCAACAACATGAAGCACAGGCGCAGGTGCTGGAACAGGAGCGTCAGGCGGCACTTCAGGCAGTGCAGACGGAACTGGATAACAAGAATGATCTAGAAAGGGAGATGCGGGGACAGATCGAGCGTCTCGGCAAGAAACTGGAGCAGTCGCCCGAGGACCTGCAGCGTATTCGCGATGAGGCCCATGAGAATGAAGAGCGCCTGAGAAATGAGCTGGCCGAAGAACGCTCCGCACGCACCGAGGAGCGAGCTGAAATGGCAGCGCGCCAGAAGGAACTCAAGCAGCAACTCGCCGAGGTGGCCGGAAAACATGAAGGTGTGCTTGCCAGCCAGACGGATATCGTGGAGCAGGCCAGGGAAGAGGCGCGCCGGGAAGAACGGGAGCGACTCCAGCATGAACTGGAACCGCAGGGGCAATCGAATGATCAGGCTGTCGCTTTGCCGGCCGAGCTCGAGAAGCTGCGCGAGGAGGCGGCCGCGGCACTGGAGCAGGAGCGGAAACGCAGTGAATCAGACCTGGCCGTCGCACGGGATCAGCGGGCCCAGATGAAAGCCGAGCATGTCGGCCTCACGAACCAGTTGAAACAGCTGACACAGGAACGTGACGAGGCACTGAACGGCCGGAAGCTGCTTGAGAAGCAATTAAATGCGCTGAATAAGAATCCATCAGAGCTTGCTGAATCCGCGGGCACGGGCGGGACTCATGAAGACAAGGACATGGCACAGCTGCAGGAGGAGCTTGAGGATGCCAGGATGAATATCGAGATTGCCGTTCGCCTGCGCACCGAGTCCGAGGCAGAGCTCGAACAGATGACCGGGCATCGGGACCAGCTGCTGAGTCAGCTGGAAGAATTAAATTCTGCAGAGGGGAACATCCCTGCCCCCGTACAGGATAACAACGGTAATAAGATTGCCGCCAGGCAGCGGGCTTCCATCGGAAGCGGAGGCAAGGCTGAATTCAAATATGTCGTTGATGACGACGATGGTGGCAAGCGCCGCTGGCTGGGTGCAGTGGTCGGACTCGGCGTGGCCGGAATCGCCGGTCTGGTATTCTGGCTCATGCTGAGCTTTGAAGACCCCATGGCGAAGTTCCTCGACCTGGTGAACATGGACAAGGCCCGATCGGCCTGGTCCGAATTCCGTCTGCCGCAATGGCTGGACTCTGCCGCAAAGCCGGAGGACGAAGCCGCCACGCAGGAGCTCAAGGCGACGCAGACCTCGACAGACGGGGCACAGCCCGTTGCCAAGACGCCACCAAAGACGGCCGTCAAGGCCGCACAGACGCCGGCTGTCGAGTTGCCCAGGGCCAGGCGCTCGTTCAGGGATGCGTTGAGCGGTGGTGGACGCGGACCGCTGATGCTGGAGCTACCTGCCGGCAGTTTTTTAATGGGCGCAGAGGGGAATTCATTGAGTTTCGAGGAAAGGCCACAGCACCCTGTCGGGCTGGCCTCGTTTTCAATCAGCAAATACGAAGTAAGCTTCGCGGAGTATGGCCGTTTTGCACGGGCCACGGGTCGCCGTCTCCCCCACGATGAAAAGTGGGGCAGGGGTGACCGCCCGGTTATCAATGTCACCTGGAAGGATGCGCGTGCGTATGCCGGCTGGTTGTCAAAGCAGACCGGACAGCGGTACCGCCTGCCGACCGAGGCGGAATGGGAATACGCGGCGCGGGCGGGCACGACAACCGACTACTGGTGGGATATAGCGGCGAGGGCGACCATGGCTAACTGTTTCAATTGCGGCAGCGAGTGGGATGGCAACAGTTCGGCACCCGTGGGTAGTTTTCCGGCCAACAGCCTGGGCCTGCACGATACCGCCGGTAACGTGCAGGAGTGGACCGAGGATTGCTATTACCCGAGTTACCAGGGAGCACCGGCGGATGGCAGTGCCAGAACAAGGGCGGGGTGCACCCAGTACGTGGCCCGTGGCGGTAGCTACACCAGCCCGATCGAAAGTCTGCGCAGCAACAAGCGCGCACACTACGTCCAGGACACCCGCATCGATAATCTCGGCTTCCGCATGGTGCGCGTGCAATAATTTCCGGCCGCGGCCGTTCTCCCCGGATGGTTGACAATGACGTGCAGCACCGTAGTCTGCGGGCATGGCGCAGGTTCTCGGTATCGGCAATGCAACGCTGGACATCATTCATGCTGTGGATGGCTACCCGCAGGAGAATGATGAGGTCCGCTGTATCGACAGAATTATCGCTCGTGGCGGCAATGTCGCGAACACCCTGGTTGTCCTGAGCCAGCTGGGACATGCTTGCAGCTGGGCGGGCGTGCTCGCCGAGACGGCGGAAGGCCGCTTCGTCCGCGACGACCTCGAATCCAACGGTATCGACACCGCTGCCTGCCGCCAGCTTGATACTGGCAGCATGCCGGTTTCAAGCATCCTGCTGAATACCGCGAGCGGTTCCCGTACCATCGTGCACTACCGGGACCTGCCGGAATATACCTGTGCCGACTTTGAGTCGCTTGATCTGAAATCCTGCGATTGGCTGCATTTCGAGGGCCGCAACATCGAGCAGCTGGAACTGATGTTACGCTGGTCGCGCGCGCAGTTTCCGTCCATACCCCGCTCGCTGGAGATCGAAAAGCCCCGCCAGGGCATCGAGGCCCTGTTCGGTCTTGCCGACGTGCTGCTGTTTTCCGGCCACTATGCCCGCCATCATGGGTACGATGCCCCCGAAGACCTGCTGTATTCCGTGCATGTTTCCAGCCGACAGGCGGACTTGTACTGCACTTGGGGCGAGCAGGGTGCCGTGGCCCTGGACCGGCTGGGGCGGGCCAGTAGCCAGCCGGCGATTGCCCCACCCAGGATCATTGACACCCTGGGTGCCGGGGATACCTTCAACGCCGCCGTGATACACGGCTACCTTGCCGACCTCGACACGGCGTCCCTGCTCAGACACGCCTGTATGCTGGCCGGAAAAAAATGCGGCCAGACCGGTTTCGCCGGACTGGTTCAGGCAGGCTCCTGAACCATGGACCCGGCAACTTCTGCACAATTCGTACTTTGCCGGTTCGATGAACTGGCGGACCCTGGCAGCAGGGCAATGACCGTGGCGCTTCCCGATGGCCCCAGGGAGGTCTTCGTCGTGCGCCAGGCCAACCGGGTCTACGCTTATCTCAATCAGTGCCCACACACCGGTGGCCCGCTGGACTGGGTGCCGGACCAGTTCCTCAATCTCGAACAGGATCACATCCAGTGCGCCACGCATGCCGCCCTGTTCCGCATCCATGACGGTTTCTGTGTGGCGGGCCCCTGTTCAGGTGATCACCTCACAGCCGTGCCGGCGAGCGTTGAAAACGGCATGATTGTGCTTCGGCTCAAGCCGGGTGGTGCCACGGGACAGCCCGGTTGATGGCCATGAAAATGAATGGCCCGGTGATCGAGGTGATGGATGTCAGCAAGCGCTTCGAGGCGGTGCTGGCGGTCGACCGGGTCAGCTTCAGTGTCGAACGCGGTGCTGTGTGTGCCTTGCTCGGCGGTAACGGTGCCGGTAAGACCACGCTGCTGGCCATGTTGCTGGGCCTGCTGCTGCCGACCTCGGGCCGGCTTTCCCTGCTGGGCACGGACATGCTGCGGCAGCGTTACCGGGTGCTCGAACGGATCAATTTCTCCTCGCCCTACGTGGACCTGCCGCAGCGCCTCACGGTGCGCGAGAACCTCACAGTGTATGCGCGTCTGTACGGGGTCAGGAAGGTCAGGCAACGACTGGACGAACTGGTGGGCGACCTGGAGATTGGGGCCTTCATGGAGCGTCCCTACGGGACCCTGTCGGCCGGGCAGCGTACCCGGGTGGCGCTGGCCAAGGCACTGCTCAACCGGCCGGAGTTGCTGCTGCTGGATGAACCGACGGCCTCTCTGGACCCCGATACGGCGGATACCATTCGTCGTTTTCTCAAAAGCTATCAGCAGCAGAGCGGGGCAAGCTTCCTGATGGCCTCCCACAATATGCCGGAAGTGGAGCGGATGTGTGATGATGTGATAGTCATGCGCCGCGGCGAGATCGTCGACCGGGGTTCGCCCGCGGCCCTGTTGCAGCAGTATGGCCGGGAGACCCTGGAAGAGGTGTTCATCGATGTGGCGCGCGCGCCCGGTCAGGTGCCGATGTGAGTTCCCTGCGGCGTATCAATGCCATGGTGCTGCGTTATATCTACCTGGTACGGGGGTCCTGGCCGCGGATCCTCGAGCTGTTCTACTGGCCGGCCGTGCAGCTGGTCCTGTGGGGATTCATCACCGAGTTCTTTGTCACCAACAGCACCTGGCTGATGCAGGCCGCCGGTGTGCTGCTTGCCGCTGTGATGTTGTGGGACGTAATGTTCCGGGGGCACCTGGGTGTGTCACTGGCCTTCTTCGAGGAGATGTACTCGAGGAATCTCGGTCACCTGTTCGCCAGCCCGCTGCGGCCCTGGGAGCTGGTCAGTGCGCTGCTGCTGATCAGCCTGATCCGCACCCTGATCGGTGTCGGCGGGGCCGCCCTGCTGGCGATCCCGCTGTTCGATTACTCGATCTTCGGACTGGGCCTGCCGTTGCTGGGGTTCTTCACCAACCTGCTGGTGATGGGCTGGGCCATCGGCCTGCTGGTTTCCGGGCTGGTACTGCGTTACGGGCTGGGCGCGGAAAGTTTTGCCTGGGTGTCGATTTTTGCCATCGCGCCGCTGAGCGGGATTTACTATCCGGTCTCGGTGTTGCCGGACTGGTTGCAGCCGGTGGCCTGGGCGCTGCCATCGAGCCATATTTTTGAAGGTATGCGATCCGTGATGTTCGAGCAGGCGTTCAGGGCAGACCATATGATCCAGGCCGTCATGCTGAATACTCTGCTGTTGATGATAGGCGCCGGGGTGTTTCTCAAGGCGTTCAATAGCGCCCGGCGCCGTGGCTTGTTGCTGCGGGTCGGGGAGTAGTTGCTTCAGTCCCGCTCGAGCAGGGTGCGGATGATGTGAATGGATGCCGTGTCCTGTGCGATGTCGCACTCGATTTCCTGCACCAGCTGTAACGCGATTTCGGATACAGTCGCATCCTGGTCGGTGTTGCAATGCGCCTGATCCTGTTCAGACTGGATTCTGCCGGTTGCCATATCGTAAACGATAGTCATGGATCTTCTCCTGCCGCAGTAGGCTCAAGATAGTTATCGGCAGGTCGGTGCAGAGGTTGAGGTCGCCGGCAGCCAGGGGTGGCTGCCTTGTATTTCAGCGGTTTAGCGGGTGTGCCGGCGTTGGGAGGCCTACTCCAGCTCGTCTAGCGGGTTGATGTGGTCGTTGGCTGAGTTCAGCTCAAGGTCAACACCGTAATCCTCGCGTTCGATATCGAGTGACCCTGACCAGTCCTCGGGTGGCTCGATCGACCGGATCTCCATTTCATACCAGGAATCAAAGTCGATTTCCTCGACTGCCCCGTCGAAATACTGGATCTCCATGGTGGCTTCTTCTTCATCCAGCGCTACGATTTCGAAATTGTCACGACCGATATTCTGGTACCAGTCACCGATACACGGTTTAAATTTGTTCACCATTTCGGTTTGCCCTTAGCTGACCGTTAGTCCGTGCACTGCTTTGATTACTGCAGTCCGATTTTTGTATTGTTCAGCCTATTTATAGAACTTGCCGACCCCGATGGCAAGCTGAAAAGAAATCGGCACGCGTTCACGAGTTGACAATCGCTTTTTACATGCAGGAAGCGCGCCGTTCGCGCTTGAATTATTGGCCGGCCGTTTGCCAATTGCGGACATTTCCCGGAAAACAATCTAAGCCCCTGCATCAACACAGAAACATCAGGTCGGTTACCTGTTCCACCCGATCTCTGAAAGGTCAGTGGCGACACCGGCGCCGGGTAACGGCCGGGTGATAAACCGGCGGGATGGTGCGCTGCGAAGCGGCCGGGGCGGCTGAAATAATTCATAATAATCAATGTATTGAAGTGTCTCTTAGCGAAAGCGGCCGGCATGCCACGAGTCCGTAACGCAACCGGCAGGACCAGGGGGGCGATGTGCTTATAGCTGAAAATCCTGCCCTGTTAGGGTAAAGTGCGCGTTTCTTTTTCACGCACATCCATTTGAAATTCTAAGTGAGGACAACAACATGGCCGATTACAAGATCGCGCCTTCCATCCTGTCGGCGGATTTTGCCCGGCTCGGAGAGGAAGTCACAAACGTATTGAATGCCGGTGCAGACATCGTGCATTTCGATGTCATGGACAATCACTACGTGCCGAACCTGACGATCGGTCCGCTGGTGTGTGAGGCCCTGCGCAACCACGGCGTGACCGCAGATATCGATGTACACCTGATGGTGAAGCCAATTGATCGCATTATTCCTGATTTCGCCAAGGCCGGAGCGACCTATATCACCTTCCACCCCGAGGCCAGTGAGCACATCGACCGCTCCCTGCAGCTGGTGCGTGAAAACGACTGCAAGTCGGGACTGGTATTCAATCCGGCCACCCCGCTGGACTACCTGAAGCACGTGATCGACAAGGTGGACATGGTGCTGCTGATGTCGGTGAATCCGGGTTTCGGCGGACAGAGTTTCATTCCCGAGGCGCTCGTCAAGCTGCGCGAGGCGCGCAAGATCATCGACGCCAGCGGCCGTGATATCCGCCTGGAAATCGATGGTGGGGTGAAGGTCGACAATATCGGCGAAATTGCCGCGGCCGGTGCCGATACCTTCGTGGCCGGTTCCGCCATCTTCGGCGCAGATGACTACAAGGCGACCATCGATGCCATGCGCAGCGAAATTGCCAGGGCCGTCGGCTAGGCGGGCACGGGTCTGAATCGAATAGCGGTAGTCAATATGGACAAACCTGAAATGATACTCATCGATGTGGACGGTACCCTGGTCGACAGCGTACCGGACCTCGCCTACTGCGTTGATGCCATGATGGCGGAACTCGGGCGTTCGCCCCGGGGCGAGGCCGAGGTGCGCAACTGGGTCGGTAACGGCGTGGAGCGCCTGGTGCGGCGTGCGCTGAGCGGCAGCCTCGACGGCGAGCCGGAGGAGGCCGACTTCGAGCGTGCCTATCCGGTGTTCCTCGAGCTTTATAAGGAGAACACCTCGAAACGTTCCTGTCTCTACCCCGGTGTCAGGGAGGGTGTGGACATGCTCAAGGCCGCCAGCTACCCGCTGGGTTGCGTGACCAACAAGGCGGCGCAGTTCACCGAACCGCTGTTGCAGGACCTGGGGCTGTATGACGACTTCGCCATTGTCATCAGCGGCGATACCCTGCCGAAGAAGAAACCCGATCCGGCGCCACTGCTGCATGCCGCGGAATTTTTCGGCTGCGCACCCGGGGCCGCACTCATGATCGGCGACTCGGTCAGCGATGTCCGGGCGGCGCGTGCTGCCGGTTTCCGCATCATCTGCATGAGTTATGGATACAACCACGGCGTGGACATACGTGATGCCCGGCCCGATGCCGTCATCGACAGGATGACGGAGATCCTCCCCCTGCTGGACATGGCGGCCTGAAAGATTATGCAGTTCACTGGAGAGCACTACCTGGTACGGGAGCTTGTCAACAGCCGATGGCGAAGAGCCGTCCGCTGTCTGACCGGTTGTTCCGTACATCAAGGTATTCTCAAAGGTGAGTGCAATGACCCCTGAACAATTCGAAGCGCTGGCCCGCGAGGGCTACAACCGCATACCGGTGATGCGTGAGGTCCTGGCGGATCTCGACACGCCGCTGAGCACCTATCTCAAGCTGGCCAAGGGCCCTTATTCCTATTTGCTGGAGTCCGTGCACGGCGGCGAGAAGTGGGGTCGTTATTCCATTATCGGTCTGCCGTGCCAGACGGTAGTGAAGATCAGCGGCAACGAGGTCAAGCTGCTGCGCAATGACGAGGTCATGGAGTCGGTCACCAGCGACGACCCACTGGCCTGGATAGAAGCGTACCAGTCGCGCTTTCGCGCTCCGGAACTCCCCGGGCTGCCGCGCTTTACCGGCGGCCTGGTCGGCTATTTTGGTTATGACGCGGTGCGTTACATCGAGCCGCGGCTGGCGGAATTCGACAAGCCTGACCTGATCGGCTGTCCGGACATCCTGCTGATGGTGTCAGATGAGTTGCTGGTGTTCGATAACCTGGCCGGTACCCTGTTGCTGATCGTGCATGTCGACCCGGCGGATGACGCCGCCCTGGAACAGGGGCAGGCACGCCTCGACGAACTGGCGGTCGGCCTGCGCACCGCGGCTTCCGCCTACAACGGCGGGTCCGCCGGTCATGCCGTCGAGGAGTCCGATTTCGTCTCCGGTTTTACCCGCGAGGGCTTCGAGTCCGCCGTCGGCCGCATCAAGGACTATATCGTCGAGGGCGATGCCATGCAGGTGGTACTTTCGCAGCGCATGTCGATCCCCTATACGGCACCGCCGCTGGACCTGTACCGCGCCTTGCGCAGCCTCAATCCCTCGCCATATATGTATTACCTCGATGTCGGTGATTTCCAGGTCGTCGGTTCCTCGCCGGAGATCCTGGTGCACCTGGAGGACGATATCGTAACGGTGCGTCCGATCGCGGGTACCCGCCCGCGCGGGGCCGACGAGGCCGAGGACCGGCGGCTGGAGGCCGATCTGCTGGCCGATCCCAAGGAACTGGCCGAGCACCTGATGTTGATCGACCTGGGACGCAATGATACAGGCCGGGTGAGTGAGATCGGTAGCGTCAAACTGACCGAAAAAATGCTCATCGAGCGCTATTCACACGTCATGCATATCGTTTCCAACGTGACCGGGCGGATACGCGCCGGCATGAGCGCCATTGATGTGCTGCGCGCGACCTTTCCGGCGGGCACCGTCAGCGGTGCCCCCAAGATCCGTGCCATGGAGATCATCGATGAACTGGAGCCGGTGAAGCGCGGTGTCTACGCCGGTGCTGTCGGATATCTGTCCTGGTCCGGTAACATGGATACCGCCATTGCCATCCGTACCGCGGTGATCAAGGACGGCACCCTGCACATCCAGGCCGGGGCCGGCATTGTGGCGGATTCAGTGCCGCGCAATGAATGGGAAGAGACCCTGACATCATGCTGTTGATGATCGACAACTACGATTCGTTTACCTACAACCTGGTCCAGTACCTGGGCGAGCTGGGTGCCGACGTGCGCGTGTTTCGCAATGACAAGATCAGCCTGGAGGAAATCGAGGTTCTGGCGCCGGAACGCATTGTCATCTCGCCGGGGCCGTGCACGCCAAACGAGGCCGGGGTCTCAGTCGATACCATCAAACGCTTCGCCGGCCGGGTGCCCATTCTCGGGGTCTGCCTGGGGCATCAGAGTATCGGCCAGGCCTTTGGTGGCCGTATCGGCCATGCGCGCGAGATCATGCACGGCAAAACCTCCGTGATCCATCATAATGACCGGGGTGTTTTCCACGGCCTGCCGCAGCCGTTTGAGGCGACCCGCTACCACTCGCTGGTGATCGAGCCCGATTCACTGCCCGACTGTCTTGAGGTCACGGCCTGGACCGCCACCGAGCAGGGTGGCCTGGACGAAATCATGGGTGTGCGCCACCGGGAGCTGCTGGTAGAGGGTGTGCAGTTTCATCCGGAGTCCATTCTCACCGGTTGCGGGCATGACCTGCTACGCAATTTTCTGGAAACCGGGGCCTGACGGTCCTGCTTCATAGGGGAAGCCTTCATGGACATGCAGACTGCCATCCGCGCTGCCACCGAGCGCCGCGACCTCGATTCCGCTGAAATGGAGGCCGTCATGCGGCTGATTATGACAGGGCAGGCGACGCCCGCGCAGATCGGCGGCTTCCTCGTCGGCCTGCGCATGAAGGGCGAGAGCGTCGACGAGATTGCCGCGGCGGCGCGGGTGATGCGCGAACTCGCGACGCAAGTCGATATCTCAGGCCCCCACCTGGTGGATACCTGCGGTACCGGTGGCGACGCTGCCCGCACCTTCAATATCTCGACGGCCAGCGCCCTGGTGACGGCCGCGGCCGGCGCCCGCGTTGCCAAGCACGGCAACCGGTCGGTGTCGAGCAGCTCGGGCAGCGCCGATGTGCTGGAGGCGGCGGGCGTGCGACTCGATCTGTCCCCGCAGCAGGTGGCCGCCTGTATCGGGGAGGTCGGGGTCGGCTTCCTGTTCGCGCCCCAGCATCACAGTGCCATGAAACATGCCATCGGCCCGCGCAAGGAAATGGGCGTACGCACCGTGTTCAACCTGCTCGGGCCACTGACCAACCCGGCCGGTGCCCCGAACCAGGTGCTCGGCGTGTTCAGTGACGACTGGGTCGAGCCGCTGGCGCAGGTTCTCAGGCAGCTGGGGAGCGAACATGTGCTGGTGGTGCATGCGGAAGACGGGCTCGACGAGATCAGTATCGGCGCACCCACGCGTGTGGCCGAGTTGAAAGACGGGGAGATCTCGGTTTATAGCGTGACGCCGGAGGATTTCGGTTTGCGGCGTGCGGATGTCACGTCGCTGGCAGTGGATGATGCGCAGCAGAGCCTGGCGATGATCCGTGATGTGCTGGTAAACCAGCCCGGCCCGGCCCGTGATATCGTCATGCTCAATGCGGGTGCCGCGATCTATGCGGCCGGCCTGGCGTCTACGCTCGCGGACGGCGTCGCACGTGCTGGCGATGTCCTGCAAAGTGGCAAGGCGAAGGAGACGCTGGAGGCGCTGGTCCGGGTCTCGAATAAGGCCTGAGATGCAGGCATGAACGACACCCCGGACATCCTCAAAAAGATTCTGACCCGCAAGGTCGGGGAGATCGCCGAGCGCAAGCGCAGGCTTGGCCTGGAAGAGCTGGGTCAGCGCGTCGAGGCGGCGGATCCGGTGCGTGCTTTCCTGGTGGCGCTGCAAGGCAAACTGGCGGCCGGACAGTCGGCGGTGATCGCCGAGGTGAAGCAGGCTTCACCGAGCCGCGGGATCCTGCGTGCGGACTTCGACCCGGTGCAGATTGCCGCAAGCTATGAGCGTGGCGGGGCCGCCTGCCTGTCGGTGTTGACCGATGTTGATTTCTTCAAGGGGTCCGATGCCTACCTGCAGCAGGCACGCGCGGCCTGCAGGCTGCCGGTATTGCGCAAGGACTTCATCATCGATCCCTATCAGGTCCATGAGGCGCGTGCCATCGGCGCCGACTGTATCCTGCTGATCGTGGCCGCACTGGATGATGCGATGCTGCAGGATCTGTTGCAGCTGGCCGGGCACCTGGGCATGGATGTGCTGGTCGAGGTGCATGACCAGGACGAACTGGAGCGTGCACTGCGGACACCGGCGCCTCTGATCGGCATCAATAACCGCAACCTGCACACCTTCGAGACCCGCCTGGAGGTCACCCTGGGATTCCTGGACCAGATACCTGACGACCGGACCGTGGTGACCGAGAGTGGCATACACACCCGCGCTGATGTCGCGCTGATGCGTTCCCATGGGGTGCATGCCTTTCTGGTCGGGGAGGCCTTTATGAAGGCCGCTGAGCCGGGTGAGAAACTGGCGGAGCTGTTTAGCCCCTGAATTGCACGCAGGCGCCTACTTTCTTAACCGGACCTCATGCGGTCATCGCCGACACAACTGGATGTCGGGAAGGCGTGTTGGCGGGTGACTGGGGCGGGTCGCGCCGGGCCGATGTCTGTCAGCGGGTGCCGTAGACGACGATGGTCTTGCCCTTGACCGAGATATGACCCTGTTCGGCCAGTGCCTTCAGGACCCGTCCGGCCATCTCGCGCGAGCATCCCACAATCCGGCCAAGTTCCTGGCGGGTGATCTTGATCTGCATGCCATCCGGGTGGGTCATGGCATCCGGTTCCTTGCAGAGCTCGAGCAGGGTATGGGCGATCCGGCCGGTCACATCGAGGAAGGCGAGATTGCTGACCTTGCGGCTGGTCTTACGCAGGCGCGTGGCAAGCTGCGCGGTCAGTTCCAGCAGGATGTCCGGGTCTTCCTTGGCCAGGGCGCGGAACCGGCTGTAGCTGATCTCGGCCACCTCGCATTCGCTGCGTGTCCGTATCCAGGCGCTGCGGTTGGGGTGTTCACCGAACAGCCCCATTTCCCCGAAGAAGCCGCCGGAATTGATGTAGGCCAGGACAATTTCGTGCCCGTTTTCATCCTCCATCAGGACGGTGACCGAGCCGCTGATAATGTAGTACAGCACGTCGGGCTGGTCACCGGCATAGATGATCACGCTCTTGGTCGGGTATTTACGCCGGTGGCAGTGTTCCAGGAAGCGTTCCACGCAGGGGTTTACCACCACCGGGGCGTGCCTGTTTTCCAGATTGGCTGGTTTGGATAAGGCGTGCATAAACCTTTTATCGGCGCCGGCCGCCGGCACTTGAGAGCGGGGCCAGGACACGCCTGGAACTGTGATAGGCTTCACATTTTTCCGGGTAATGGCTGAAATATGAAAGCGCGTATCAAGTGGGTTGAAGGGGCCAGTTTCGTCGGGGAATCGGGCAGCGGCCATGCCGTGGTAATGGACGGGCCGCCGGAAAGCGGTGGCCGCGACCTGGGGATCCGACCAATGGAAATGATCCTGCTCGGCATGGGCGGTTGTACCGCGTTCGATGTCATGCACATCCTCAAGCGTGCTCGCCAGCCGGTGACCGATTGCGTGGTGGAGGTGGCGGCCGAGCGGGCCGAGCAGCCCCCCAGGGTATTCACCGATATCCATGTGCATTTCATCGTCAGCGGGGACGGTCTGGCCGCTAAACAGGTCGCGCGCGCCGTCCAGCTGTCGGCCGAAAAGTATTGTTCTGCCTCGATTATGTTGAGCAAGGCCGTGAAGATCAGCCACGACTATGAGATCGTGGCTGAGGGTGCGGATACTTGACTGGCGCGGGGTGCGGCCGCGCCGCGGCTGATCCCTGTCCATTATCTGCTTACCCTGTCGGTCGTCAATAACGCTTTGGCAGGTACGGATTACTAGGTACACTGCGCGGCATTTTCCGGCTTCCCCTTGCAGGGAGCCGTCATACACCCGTTAATCTGATCCGCTGGAATCCCGACCAGATTCTCCTGCGGTGGTCTGGAGTCGTGGCGATGCGCAAGCTCAAACTGCACGGTTTTAACAACCTGACCAAGACCCTCAGTTTCAATATCTATGATATTTGCTATGCCGAGTCACCGGCCCATCGGCGCGAGTACATTGAATACATCGATGAGGCCTATAATGCCGAGCGCCTGACCGGCATACTCACCGACGTGGCAGAGATTATCGGGGCCACTATCCTCAACGTGGCGCGTCAGGACTACGACCCCCAGGGAGCCAGCGTGACCATGCTGATTTCCGAAGAGCCGACCGGTTCCGAGCAGTTGTCGAATACCGAGGCCCCCGGTCCCCTGCCGGAGGCAGTGGTTGCACACCTCGACAAGAGCCATATCACCGTGCACACCTACCCCGAGAGCCATCCGGACCACGGCATCAGTACCTTCCGTGCCGATATCGATGTCTCGACCTGTGGTCGGGTATCACCGTTGAAGGCCCTGAATTACCTGATCCACAGTTTCGAGTCCGATATCGTCATTATCGATTACAGGGTGCGCGGCTTTACCCGTGATGTGCGCGGCAAGAAGCACTTCATCGACCACAAGATCGACTCCATCCAGAATTTCCTGTCACGCGATAGCCGCGATGCCTACCAGATGATCGACGTCAATGTGTACCAGGAGAACATCTTTCACACCAAGATGATGCTGAAGGAAATCGATCTGGACGATTACCTGTTCGGGGTGGGCAGGGAGGCGCTGACAATGGCCGAGCAGCGCAAGATACGCTCCAAGGTGCGGCGCGAGATGCTGGAAATGTTCTACGGCCGCAACATGCGCCACAGCCGGAGCTGAGCCGGCAGCTGGAATAAGGTATAACCGAATCAGGGGGGCAGCGTGCCTGCCGGGGTGCCGGGTTTACAGCCGGTAGGCCGTGGTGGTCATCACCCTGGAGAGCAGGGTCATCAGCCGTTTTGCAGGTTCAGGCAGATCGGTTCCACCGGAGTGCAGTGCAGTTGCCTTGTGCCTGGCCTCGTCCACCTTCATCTGTTGCAGGATGGCGTGGGACTTTTTGTCTCCGCCCGGCAGGCGTTGCAGGTGTCTGTCGAGATGATTCACGACTTGGTGCTCGGTCTCGGCGAGAAAGCCGAGACTCCATTTGTCTCCCAGCAGGCCGGTAATGGCGCCGATCACGAATGAGCCCGAGTACCAGAACGGATTCAGCAGGCTGGTGTGACCGCCGAGTTCCTCGACACGCTGCCGGCACCATGCCAGGTGATCATTCTCTTCGCTGGATGCCTGTTCCATTTGTTCGCGCACATGTTTGCGGTGCGCAGTCAGCGCCTGCCCCTGGTAGAGTGCCTGGGCGCAGACCTCGCCAGCGTGGTTGACGCGCATCAGGCACATGCTTTCGGCCTTTTCGGTGGCCGAGAGTTCGGTGTCCTCGAGGGTTTGAGCCGGATTGCTCCGGCCGGAACCAAGCGGCTTGCCGAACAGGGTCCTGACCGCCTGGTCAACCTGCTGAATGCAGTCGTCCACGAGACTGTTTTGGCGCTCGGTCATGTAACAAAAGATAGCACGTTCCGTCCCGGGGTGGCGTGGTTTGCCGCTTTTACCCGGGTCCCGGTCTCTAGTATCGTTCACTTATGTCCTATTACCGTTATCACGTCTTTTTTTGCACCAATCTGCGCGAGGATGGCAGCGCCTGCTGCCAGCGTTTTGATGCCCGGGCCATGCGTGACTACACCAAACGGCGCACCAAGGAGCTGGGTATCGCGGGCCAGGGCAGGGTGCGTATCAATACCGCCGGTTGCCTCGACCGCTGCGAGGAGGGCCCGGTGCTCGTGGTGTACCCGGAGGAGGTCTGGTATTCCTATATCGATCAGGAGGATATCGATGAGATCATCGAGGAGCACCTGCTGAACGGCCGGGTGGTCGAGCGTCTGAGAATCTAGACAAGCACCCATGCGCCATTCTGGTGCGGCTTTTTTTGTAAATAAAACAATAATATAATTATTTTCACTGGCAAAACAGTGGGTTGTAATTACTGTATTTATTTCTTGTAGTAAAGCCTCCCGACGCTTGACATTGCCTAAAGTATATTAGAAGATAATAACACGCTGATTGGTCTGCCCCCCTATTACTTGGCCAATCAGTGCTCCTCCACCTCCCCCCAAGGAGGTTTATGAAGCGCGGTTACATTAACCGCGCTTTTTTTTGCTTACAGGGGCGTAGCAGCAGTCGTTTCAGCGCCTCCATGTGCTCCACGACACGTTGTACATCCTGTACAGCTTCGCGGGCGCCGGAATGCGCAAATGCGATGCCCACAGGGGCCCGGACAAAGGGCGAAATTGAGGTCAGACTTGTAAGTTTATGGCGTCTTTTGTAACATCCCCGCTCTTTTGAATGGGCAGGGCCTGGAGTTTAGTCTGATGAGGACGTTTTCCGCGAAACCGAATGAGGTGAATCACGACTGGTATGTGATTGACGCCTCGGGCAAGCCATTAGGCCGTCTCGCCACCGAGATTGCACGGCGTCTGCGTGGCAAGCACAAGCCAACCTATACACCGCATGTGGATACGGGTGACTATATAATTGTTGTCAATGCCGACAAGGTGAAGGTCACCGGCAACAAGGCGACCGACAAGATGTATCACCATCACACGGGCTACATCGGTAACCTGAAGTCCATCAGTTTCGAGAAGCTGCAGGCGAAGAAGCCTGGGCGAGTCATCGAGTTGGCTGTAAAGGGCATGCTGCCGAAGAATCCTCTGGGGCGCGCGATGTACCGCAAGCTCAAGGTCTATGCCGGCCCTGATCACCAGCATGCGGCCCAGCAGCCCAGAACTCTGGATTTCTAACACGGGCGTAGCACGTACCCAGGCCCACACTCAGTAACAGGAAAACCCAAGCATGAGCGATACCTATTACAGTACCGGACGCCGCAAGACCTCTACTGCGCGTGTGTTCCTGCGCAAGGGCAGTGGCAGCATCATGGTCAATAACCGTCCGCTGGACCTGTACTTCGGCCGTGAGACGGCACGCATGATCGTGCGCCAGCCGCTGGAGAAGGTCGATATGACCGACAGTTTCGATATCAAGGTCACCGTCAGGGGCGGTGGCATGAGCGGCCAGGCCGGCGCCATCCGTCACGGCATTACCCGTGCATTGATCGAATACGAAGGCGAACTGAGGTCATCGCTGCGCCGTGCCGGTTTCGTGACCCGTGATGCCCGCCAGGTCGAGCGCAAGAAGGTCGGCCTGCACAAGGCCCGTCGTGCACCACAATTCTCGAAACGCTAATTACCGCATATTGGCGGATCGTCTAATGGTAGGACAGAGGTCTCTGACACCTCTAATCTAGGTTCGAATCCTAGTCCGCCAGCCAACAAAGAACCCCGCCCGTGTGGCGGGGTTTTTGTTGGTGAGTGGTCGAGGGGTGAGGAGCTAGGCGGTTCGACGTAGGATGGCAATGACAATGCAGAATACCGTGGATGAAAGCGCGGCCCTTGCAGCACTCTTTGACCTGGTCTCGATGGGTTTTGCCTACCCGAGCCAGGACCTCTACCGGGCGCTGACCGATGGACGCTATACTGAGGCTGCCGAATCCAATGTGGCGCTGCTGGGCAATCCAGCGCCATTGGTGGAGGTGTTAAAGCCACTGGCCGCAGGCCTGAACACGCTTGCCGATGATTGCACTCATCGCCGGCTTGAGACCGAATATATCGCCCTGTTTGAACACGGCCGGGATGAAGCGCCACTGCACCTGAACGCCCACCTCTACATGGAGGGTATGCCTGACCCGGTCCCGGTATACCGGGACCTGCAGAAGATCTACTGCGAATTCGCCGTCGAGTTGAATACCGAAAAGGCCACCGAGTCACCCGACCACCTTGCAGTGGAACTGGAATTTGTCGCTTACCTGTTCGATCTGCTGCAGCTGACCCTGGGCGGTGAACGCAAGGATTCCGTGGAACGCATCCAGCACGGCCTGACTGCTTTTTTCGACGAACTCGACTGGGTCGGGAATTTTGTGGATGCACTGGAGCAGCGCTCCGTGCATCCCTTCTATCTGCCGCTGGGAAACTTCCTGTGTACCCTGATAAAGGTGTCAGGAACCTTTTCTCGCACTTTGACACCAGCATCCGCGTCGTTAGAAAAGCAAAAAGGTTCCTGACACCTTTATTCTTCTAGAATACGGTGAATCTATTCGTCGATTCGTTGTAGCGCACCAGCAGGTACCAGAGGCCCAGGATGGCAAAGCTCAGCAGGTAGGCCCAACCCCATCCCTCGAATATGTCGGGGAGGAAGACCTGCTTGCCGACCCTGGAGACTTCCACCAGGTCGAGTGACATCTCGCGGGTCAGCAGGTCCCAGCGCTTCACGATGGCGCTGAATACCGAACCGATCCAGGCAAAGAAGAACACCGCGACCCAGAGCTTGAGGTGGCCTTCGCCCATGCGCCACAGCGAGCCGGAGGCGCAACCGCCGGCGAACACCATGCCGATGCCGAACACCAGGCCGCCCAGGACCGAGCCCAGCCAGAAGGTCGCGGGGATGGCGAGATAGGGCTCGACGGTCTCCTGTTGCAGCAGCAGTGAACCGACCGGGATGCCGAGGGCGAGCGCCAGGATCATGGCCTTGGTCATGGTGCCTTCACCCGTCATGAAGGGTTCGCGGAACACCCTGGAAAAGCAGAACCGGGAGCGGTGCAGGATGAAGCCGAGTGCAAAGCCGGTGACAATGATGATGCCGCGGCTGGCCAGCCGCTGGTTGTCCGAGGTGAACCAATGTGTGGCCCACCAGGCGATCAGCAGGAGCACGGCCAGGCCGAAAAGCGGGTAGAAGCGTTTCAGAGGCGCGGCCGAGGCCGCGCCCGATGTCGTGGTACCCCAGGTGATATGTTCTATCACCCACAGCAGGGCCTTGAGGCCGAAAAAGGCGCCGCCCAGCAGGCCGGCCCACATGGCCCAGCCGGCCGGAGAGGCAAAGGTCAATGGCGTGAAGAAGCCGCCGGTAGTGCAGCCGCCGGCCAGTGATGCGCCGATACCCATCAGACTGCCGCCGACGGCGCCGGTGATGAGCTCCAGCGGCGGCGGCCGGTTGATGCGGAACTGGCCTGCCAGCAGCGCGGCACAAAAGGCGCCGATCACCAGGGTGAGGTCCATCAGCGAAATACGGTGCAGCAGCGGGCTCTGCAGTTCCGACTTGATGCCCAGCAGCGCCCCGAGGCCGATGAAGTTGTTGAACCAGTCGCCCCACAGCTTGAGGCCACCGTAGACGCCCCAGAACAGGCCGCTGGCCATCAGTGCGGCGGTTACCACCACCAGCAGGATGGCGCCGACGTAGGGGGACCAGCTTTTGACAAAGACGTGCTCGTAGTCCTCACGCAGTCCGCTAACCCAGCTGGCGGATGTCAGCCGGGAGAAGACACCCTGCGGTAGGCTTGCCTGGTCCATGTCGGTTACTCCTCCTGTGCAGCGGACTGCTGTGCTACAGCCCGATCGGGTGGGTGATCTGCCCGGCAATCAGGACCACGTAGCGCAGCATGAAGCCGCCGACCAGGACCGTGACCGGGACCAGGATGTCCACGGCACGGTAGCTGCGGTAGGCCTTCTGGTAGACGATACGCGGCACAATCAAGGCCAGCTCGATCAGTGCCGGCACCAGCAGGCCGACCACCACCACCCAGAGCCAGAACAGCGTGGTCAGTTCGCCACCCGCCATGATAACCGCGATGGCTGCCTTGGCGTTGCCGATGGTCAGGTGCGCGTACATCAGGAACAGGAACAGCGCCAGCAGTTCGAGCCCAATCAGCAGAGTGTCGGTTGCCGATAACAGGTAACCGGTTTCATGGTAATTGTGTTCCTCCGTGTCCGACTGTTGCTTGCGGTTCAACAGGGCACGCACCAGGATGATGGCGGCGATTCCGGTTGAGATCGATGACAGCAGGAACAGCATGGCCAGTACCGGTGAGTTCCAGAACGGCCGGGCGGGCAGGGCGCCCAGCAGTACGCCGGTGTAGACCGCCACGCCGATACCCAGCGGGATGCCGACCCAGGCGCTCAGGCGCCGTAGCATGTCCAGTGCATCGCCTGGCCGGGCGCTGCGCGACAGATAGGTATAGGCATAGACCACGCTGATAATAAGAAAGGCGGTGAGCAGCCAGGTGCCAATCGACATCGGCGACAGGTTGATCACCTTGTACAGGTTGAGGAAGCGGAACCAGTGTCCGGCCTGAAACGAGCCCAGTTCAAATACCAGCAGGGCACTGCCGAGGGCGACCGGGATGGGCGCGATAAACGCACCATAGCGGGCGACATCGAAATACTTGCCCGGCGAGCCACCACGCAGCAGCACCGACGCGCTGGTGGTCAGCGCACCGGCACCCAGCCCGGCCATGAACAGGTAGGCTACTACCGGAAGTCCCCAGGTGAGTTCATGCATGGCCATTACCTCCTTACATTCCCGTCGCGATGCGTGGTGACGCGGATGTATTGTTTCGGGAAGCGGATGTCGTGTTCGTCCATATAGTCAATGCCGATGTAGAACACGTTCGGTTGGGTGCCCATCTCGGGGCGCAGGACGGAGACGGCGTTACTCGCTATCAGGCGCGAGATGCCGCTATCAGGATCGTTCAGGTCACCAAAGATGCGTGCCTTGTTGAAACAGGAGGCCACGCAGGCCGGTTCCATGCCCTGTGCCAGGCGGTCGACGCAGAAGTCACACTTGTCGGCGGCGCCTGTTTCGGGATTGAGGAAACGCGCATCGTAGGGGCAGGCATGGATGCAATATTTGCAGCCAATGCAGATGTCCGGGTCCACTACGATGATGCCGTCGTCGCGTATATAGGTCGCGTTCGTGGGGCAAACCGACACGCACTGCGGCTCCGAACACTGGTTGCAGAGCCGTGGCAGGAAATTCAGTGATACATCGGGGAAGGTGCCCTTTTCGATGTACTCCACCCAGGAGCGGTGCTTGCCCATGGGTACGTTGTTCTCGCTGCGGCAGGACACGCTGCAGGCATGGCAGCCGACACACTTGCGGGTGTCGATCAGCATGCCGTAGCGGGGCTTTTGCTCGCCCACGGTTGCCAGTGCCTTGCCCGGCAGCGTGGTTGCCCCGGCAACGGCGGCAGATGCGGCACCCACGCCTTTCAGGAAGTCCCGGCGGCCCTGCTTTTGCTTGATTGCGGTGTTGGTCATCGCCGTATCCTCACTGTGTTACAGTTTCACAATCTCGACGAAGGTCTCGTGCAGCGCCTGATTGTTGGAGATCGTATCCGCCTTGTCTTCCATCAGCGCCTGGTCGGCGCCGCCCTTGCCGTACAGGGTGGTCTGTCCGGACGAGTTGGTGCCGAAGCCGTGGGTAATGAACACCGTGTCCTTGCGGATGCGTGGTGTCACATAGGCCTTGATGCGTACTTCACCCACCCGGCTGCGCACCTTCACGTATTCACCATCCTCGATGCCCTTCTCATCGGCCAGATCGGGATTCATCCAGACCTCGTTTTCCGGGTGAATGGCATTCAGCCAGACATTGTTCTGGTTGGAGGCGTGGGTGAACAAGGCAAAGCGTCCTGTCACCAGGCGTTGCTTGCCCTGCTCCTCGACCACCGGTTCATAGATCGGTAGCGGGTCGTAGTCGTTGCGGCGGAAGCGTTCCGACACGAACTCGATCTTGCCCGAGGGCGTCTTGAACTTCTTGTTACCGTTGCGATACTCGCCGAGTTTCAGGCCCTGTCCCGGCGGGACCCATATGCCGTCCTTCATCAGGGTGGCGCGGTCGACCGGCAGTTTCTTCAGCTGGGCATCGATATAGTCTTCTATGGTGAAATTGAATACCTCGCTGAACGGCGTCTCGAAATCGCGCCGCTTGTCGAGCGCGGTGCCGAGGCCCTGGAGGATCTCCAGCAGGGTCTTTGCCTCACCCTGCGGTTTCACCACGGGTTGGCGGATGCCGACGTACTTGCTCGTGCCCGCTGGCGTCCACAGTGGATCGAGGCGTTCCAGATAGATGGTTTCGGGGAGGATGATGTCAGCCATCCAGGCCGTTTGCGACGGTTGAACATCAATCGCGCAAATAAAATCCATAGTCTCCATCATCCTCAATGTCTTGGCGCTGTCGGCGACGGAGGCCAGCGTGTTCTGCTTGTAAAGCATCCAGCCCTTGACCGGATTTTTACCGGTGCCGTTCAGGATAGTGTCGCGCAGATTGATGTAACCGCCGTCTTCGTGGTGTGCCAGCGGAAAATTTTCTTCGTCAAAGCCGTCGAAGCGCGGCGCCACCTCGACCGGTTCCAGCTCCCAGTCGAAGCTGGCGAGCTTCACCTTGCCGGCGTTGAAGAAGCTTGCCCCACGGGTATCGAAGGCGCCGAGCAGCGCCATCAGCATCGGCAGGGTGCGGCGGAACTGGGCGTCGTTGGTGTACCAGGAACTGCGGCGTCCCGGGTAGACCACGACCGCTGGTGCCGCTGCCGCCATTTCGCGTGCCATCTTGACGATGGTGCGGGCCGGGATCCCGGTTTCCTGCTGCGCCCACTCGGGGGTGTGCTGTGTGACATGGGTCTTGAGCTCATCGAAGCCGGTGGTGACGCTGGCAACGAAATCCTTGTCATAGAGATCCTCCTTGATCAGGACGTGCATCAGCGCCAGCGTCAGTGCCATATCGGTACGCGGCCGGATGGGCAGCCACTCGCCCTTGGAGGCGGTGACCGTCATGCGCGGGTCGACGACCACCAGTTTGGCGCCGTTTTGCAGCCCGGCGATCAGGTCGCGGTTGTGCGGCAGTTCGAATGCCTCCATCCGGTTCGCACCGAACATCAGGATGTATTCCGCGTTGGCGAGGTCGGCGTCGGGGACGCCGCCCATGGTCGCGAAATAACCGGCATTGCGTGATGCCAGGCACAGGGTTGCATGGCGCGCGAAATTCGGAGTGCCGAGGTACTTGCCGAACTTGATGAAGAATACCTCGGTCAGGTCGGTGCAGGACGAGAACAACAGGCCCTCGGGGCCGTACTTCCCGATGATCTTGTCGATCTTGTCGGCCGTGTAGTCGAAGGCCTCCTCCCAGGAGGCACGCCGCCACTTGCCTTCACCGCGTTCGCCCACCCGGATCAGGGGATGGGTAATGCGGTCTGGGTCGTACAGCGCCATCACCCCGGCCTGGCCCTTGGCACAGGTGCCGCCGGCCGTCTTGGGGTTGCGGATGTCGCCATCGATCTTTTCCAGCACGCCATCCACTACATGGCACTTGATGCCGCAACGGTTTACGCACATGTTGCAGGTCGACGGGATCACCTCGCCGCGCGACCATGAATGGGCCGGTACCTTCGGCTCCCTGCTGGCCGCCTGGAACGCGCGCCACGGCATGGCCGCGCCCGCACCGGTGCCCGCGCACAGTGTCAGAAAACCGCGCCGGCTCAGGCCGGTCGGGGTTTCCTGTTTGCCTGGATCGGGTTTCATGACGGACTCCTTATCTCCGCTGAGTCATGTGTGCCATGGCACTAGTTGCAGGTGGCCGGTGTATCGGAATCCTTGGCACCGGTCACGGCAAACTGGTAGATGTCGGCATAAAGCTGCTCGTCAGACAAGGTGAGGAATTTCTTCGCCGCCTTGTTCTGGTCCTTGATGCTCTCGCGGTAGGCCTGGCTTAGGTAGTAGCGCACCGAGGGATTGGTCTTGCCGGAGACATCGTGTTTATCCGCGTCCAGATAGGCGCGCCACTCGGCCATGGTGCGGCCGGCGGGGGGGATGGTGGTCCCCGACATATCGACGTGGCAGGCGGTGCAGACCATACGGAAATAGACCTGGCCGCGTTTCTTGTTGGCCTTCACGTCGGCGGCAAAGGCGTCGCCGACGACGGAGAACAGCAGGGCGGCAAGGGTGAGCCCGGCAAGGAACGGCTTGGACGACCTCATGGGGTACCTCCTGGTTCGGGGCGTCCCTGCCTGGGTTTATGGAGCGATTGAATTACTTTATTAGCATGTTGAAAATTGCTAACACACTAATATAAATATAGACCAACCGCCGATCCTGTGAAGGGGATCTCGCGGTTTGCTTGATGCAGGTCAAGCAGATTTGAAACTTTTCGAATCGGCCTGTTGAATGGCGGGATCAGGGGTCATCAGGCCGGTGTTGCGGCCACGCCTATATATATAAGTCGGCGTTTGCGATCGCGTCGCTACTTGGGCTGGATCAAGGCCTCAACCAGGGGATTGAGTCGATTGGGACAAGGAGTGCCGGCGCCGGACTCCCCTGGGCACGCCCACCACATCTAGTTATAACCAACTGTTTATCTTATAAATAAATTCCATTCTTGTGGTTTTCCACAAATCCCGGCATGGCAATTATTGTTGCTAAATTGACACAAAAACCACAATGTGGTTTTTTTGAAAAAAGTTGTTGCATTTCTGTCGTGGTGTTGTAAACTTCACATTGTGCAATGACTGAATGAATTTTTATTCACTTAAATTTCTTAACTGTGTTAAGGGGAAAATCATGAAAGCTAAACTTTTACCAGCAATGATCGGCGTTGTCCTGGCCGGCGGCATGGCCGCTGCGCAGGCGGACGTGCAGGTCTTTGGTCATCTCGACCAGTCGCTTCTGAGCGTTGACGAGGAAGCCTCTTCCGGTGGTTCATCCACAAGCGAGGATGACCTCAACCTGAAGTGCACCACCTGCTCCATCGGCTTCAAGGGTTCCGAGGACCTGGGCAATGGTCTGAAGGCGATCTTCAAGTTGGACTTCCAGTTCGACATGAACAACCGCAACCGTGGCGCCATTACCGACCGTGACCAGTGGCTGGGCATGAAGGGCAACTTCGGCCAGGTGCGTATCGGCACCATTTCTACGGGCTACAAATCCCACGGCGCCAAGATCGACCCGTTGTATCGCACCGCCTTCCAGGGTCGTGACCACGGGCTGCAGTCCTCCCTGCACAGCGGTGCCGGCGAGGAACTCCATGGCCGTGCCGAGCACACCATCCGCTACGACAGCCCGAGCTTCAACGGCTTCAAGGTGGTGGCCCACTACACCCTGGACAGCGACGAGGGTGACGGCGAGGACGAGGATCCGTTCGGTATCGGCGCCAGCTACAACAACGGCGGCCTGCTGGTGTTCGCCGACTACATGGACAACAACCAGGGCTCTTCCGACCCGGATGGCGAGTTCACCGCCTGGAAGATCGGCGGCAAGTTCGGCATGGACCAGTTTGCCGTGATGGGCCAGTACGAAGAGGCCGAGGAGACCTTCGGCAGCTCCACGATCGACTTAGAGGTCTGGCACATTGCCGGTTCCTTCACCATGGGCAACAACATGATCTACCTGGGCTACGGCCAGGGTGAAGAGAGCGGCAGCGGGTTCTCGGACGATTACGACGCCTTTACCATCGCCGGTACCCACAAGCTGAGCAAGCGCACCATGGCCTATGCCGGCTACAACAACTTCGATGCCGATTCGACCTCCGGGTCAGGCACCAGCGCCAGCACCAGCAACTTCGAGGTGGACACCTTCGGTGTCGGCCTGAAGCACAAGTTCTGATCGGATGCACTGATGGGAACGGGAAAACGGGGTCTTCACGGCCCCGTTTTCCTTTTTCATAGACGGCCAGGCGCTGGAATTTGCGCTACAATCTGTCCTATGTATGCATAGTCTGAATTTTGAGAAGATCCGACTCAAGCATTCGGATCCAACATCCCAATACCACGGGCGTGCGCGCCGGGGTGCAACACGGGAGAAAAAGAGCATGAAAACCAGATTCTTATCCCTGATGATCGGCCTCATCCTGGCGAGCGGCACGGGTGCCGTGCTGGCAGATGCGGCGATCTTCGGTCACATCGATACCAGTATCGATGCCATTGATGTCGATGGCGGTTCGGACGACATCAACCTCAACTGCAACACCTGTTCCATCGGCTTCAAGGGTTCCGAGAACCTGGGCAACGGCCTGAAGGCCATCTTCAAGCTGGACTTCCAGTTCGATAGCGTGAATCGTAACAGGGGCGCCATCACAGATCGTGACCAGTGGCTGGGCCTGAAGGGCAACTTCGGCCAGGTCCGCGTCGGCACCATCTCCACGGGCTACAAGTCCCACGGCGCCATGATCGATCCGCTGTACCGCACCGCCCTGCAGGGTCGTGACCACGGTCTGCAGTCCAGCTTCCACAGCAAGGCGGGTGAAGAGCTCGAAGGTCGTGCCACCAACACCTTCCGCTATGACAGCCCGAGCTTCAACGGTCTGAAGGCGGTCGCGCATTACACCCTGGACAGTGATGAAACTGGTGAAGATGAAGATCCGTTCGGCATCGGTGGCAGCTATCAGAACGGCGGCATCCTGGTGTTTGCCGATTACCTGGACAATAACCAGAGCGGGTCTTCTGAAGAGAACGCCTGGAAGCTGGGTGGCAAGTACTCCATGGGCATGTTCGGTGTCATGGGCCAGTACGAGAACTTCGAAGAGGGTAGTGACGAGCTCAACATCTGGCACCTTGCCGGTACGGCGACCATGGGCAACAGCATGCTCTACCTCGGTTTTGGGCAGGGTGATCATGATGACCTGTCCAACAGTGAATACACCGCCTGGACCCTGGCTGCCATGCACAGCATGAGCAAGCGAACCAAGCTCTATGCCGGTTTCTCACAGGTGGATTGTGACAGTGACGCGGGCGTGAATCTGTCGGCCTGCAAGGTTGACGGCTCCAATGTCACTGGCGAGATTGACCTGTTCAGCCTGGGCCTGAAGCACAAGTTCTGATCGCTGGTTTTGATCCGGACACGGGAACGGGGCCTTCGGGCCCCGTTTTCTTTGGGGTGCGTCCAACGCTGTGGTTCATTGTAGGAGCGCCCCGCGGGCGCAATCATATGGTTCATTTATTCCTGAATCGCGCCCGCGGGGCGCTCCTACAGGTGTTGTTATCCTTGTGTGTTTCCCTGGCTATTCCACGGCGCATTGGTAGATAGGGTGGGTATTACAATCCCGGATTCCACTGCGTTTCATCCGGGCTACGGGCTTTCAATTGTGTAGGCAAAGAAGCGATAGCGACGTGCCCAACATAACGCCGGAGCCCGTGTTGGGCACGCTGCGCTTTGCCCAACATACACGGCTTTGGGGTGCGTCCAACGCTGTGGTTCATTGTAGGAGCGCCCCGCGGGCGCGATCATATGGTTCATTTATTCCAGAATCGCGCCTTCGAGGCGCTCCTACAAGACTTCGCTATAATTCATCACGACATGTTGCCTTGTCCCTTATTCAACCGCTGCTGTCGAACGGCCCTGCTGCTCTCGCTTTGCCTGCTGTCGGCGTGTTCGACCCGACACGTCACCGAGCCGGCCAGCGTCATCCATGAGCAGGCACACAGCGGTGGCAGCGTGGTGGCCTTCAGCCAGTCGGGCGACCTCATGGTTTCGGGCGGCTGGGAGGGGGCGGTGCAATTGTGGCGCATGCCGGACGGCGAGCAAATCGCGCGCTGGCACGCCCACGACGACTCGGTCAACGGACTGGTCTTTATCGCCGCTGGCCGGCGCGTCCTGACCGCGGGCTATGATGGCGTGTTGTCAGAGTGGACGCTGGGTGGCGAACCGGTCCGGAGGATAGAGACCCCCGCGCCGGTTATGCACATGGTGGCGAGCGCGGTACACGACCGGGTGGTCACCGGGCATGACGACGGCAGCGTGCGGGTGTGGCGCCTGGCAGATTTCAGGCTGCTCGAAACACACATGCAGCATCGTGGTGCCGTAAAGGCCGTGGCTCTGGATCCGCAAACGTTACGCTATGCCTCCAGCGGCAGCGACGGTGCAGTGTTTGTCTGGGATGAGGGCAGGGCGGTCAAGGCGCTGGCCCGTCCACCTATGGATGCCTGGTCGCTGGTGTTCTCACCGGACGGCGGGCGTTTATACGGCGGGACCTGGTTCCGCCTGCTGCGCTGGAACCTGGAGGATGGCGCGCTCACGAGCCTGCCGACCGCACATCACGGCATTATCCGCTCACTGCAGTTTACGGGGGGTGGCGATGCCCTGGCCAGCATCAGCCGCCAGACCGACAGCGCGGTGTATTTCCTCGATCCGGCCAGCGGCGCCGTGACAAGGCGTTTCCAGAAGCATGATTTGTGCGGCGCAGCAGTGGCGGTTTCGCCGCAGGGTCGTTACCTGGCCACCACCAGCGACGATGCCAGCGTGCGGATCTGGTTGTTGCAGCCGGGTGATTGATATTTGTAGGTTGGGTAAAGGAGCGAAAGCGACGTACCCAACATAACGCTCAGGCTTATGTGTTGGGCACGCTGCGCTTTGCCCATATATGGTCTCCTCCCGTTTTGCAAGATTTTGCCTGGGCAGTGACAGGGACAGGATTGCTCTCATATATCCGGCCTGTTGGTGAGGAATTCTGAATCCTCTGGCCTCGATGAATTACGCGCGTATCGTCCTAATCAACC
>CAMYJI010000025.1 GCA_947258545.1 uncultured Ectothiorhodospiraceae bacterium | reverse complement strand
GGTGGTACAAATATGAGCAAGTGACACAAGGAAAGCGGCTTTATGTCGAACACTGTGCAAGCTGTCATGGTCAGCATGGTGAGGGCAGCGCAGACTGGCGGAGGACAGGGCTCGATGGCAAGTTACCACCGCCGCCACTGAACGGTACTGGACATGCCTGGCACCATCCTCTGGCGATACTCTACCGAGTCATTATGCATGGCAGTCCGGGCGGGCAGGGTAATATGCCGGCCTTGAAGGATAAATTATCGCGGGATGAGGTGTTATCGATCATCGCCTGGTTCCAGTCGCGGTGGCCAGATAAAATATATGAAGCCTGGTATGTCCGTGATCAGCAGGCGCGTGCAAAGTCATCTGGACAAGAATAACGAAATTACACAAGGGCAGGAGTAGTATCGTGGTCTGATTGTAGCGTCCATATTCCAGAATAGAAGTCAATCCTTGCTACGAAGGTGCCTTGATACTGGGATAAGAAAAAATATACAGGGGCCGGCGGATGCCAGCCCCATAATTAAAACGGCCAATACTGCCGGTGCTATCTTGTCGATGTAATCACCACATCGTTGTTGAAGTTCGTCAACAGGTTCAGGTGTGAGCGGTTATCCATGCCAGGGCGCACTGGAATAAGTTCGCCACCGTGTTCAAAGGCAAATTTTCGTACTGCCTTGATCTGCAGAAACCAGCCCTGACACACTTGATCGACAGCGCTCGGCGCCTGGGTCTCGAGCTGCCCGGCATTGCTCTTGTCACACTCCGCCGATACGCCGGCCGCACGAGGATCAGTGCTGGTGGTCGTAATCCAGTGGAAATGAGTGAAACTGCCCGACTGCGGGATCACCATACCTGTTGCCGGGGCGCTGGCTTCCTCGGCGCGATTCACCAGCCATAGGGGATGGTCGTCGCCGTTGACGCCGCTATGAGAGACGAACTTCGCCGCACCTGGTTTACCGCGCATCTCCCAGCCTGTAATGCAGTTGACGTCTACTCCGCATTCTTCGTTGTGGGTGCCTGCACCGCGCGGGTGTCGGGCAACCGGCAGGCCCGAAACCGGGTCGGTTGCTCCAGTGAAGATTATGTAGAATTTTCCGAATAGCCCTTTCGGGTTACCGGTCTGCTTGTTGATCTTCAGGTTGGTCTCTTGGTGGGTGTCGATGTGATTCCCAAACAGGAAATCGAATGGTGGATCGTGAAAGTCACCCCCCGCCTGTGCCGCAGTGCACGCAAACATCAGTCCTAGTGATGCAAAGCCGGCAATTAACATGCTATATAGTTTGTACATTGGTAAGTACCTCCGAATTTATGTGGTACCCATTCCATGGTGTCCGATCCTAAATTGTACTGCTTGCTGGTACATTGCCGTGTAGATGTCCGGCAATAGTGATTGTTAGTGTTCGCCTTCAGATCACATGTTGATATGTAACACCGTAAAGTGTAGATGACACTGATCGCTATTTCCGTGTGAATGACGAATCCAAATACATTGTAGTAATTGAGGTATTTCAGTGGGCATAAAGTGTGTGCTTTTTTTCCTCCCTATTGCCATTTTCCAGAATACATTGGGTTAAGTATTAACCCGACTACTTGGTTAAAAACCAGTCAGCTGTTGACAAACCGACCTTGGGTAGACATCAAGATCCACTGCAACACCCCTTATCATTCCCTTTTTTATGTGTATATTGCGAATTGGCTGACAAGGCACGTTACCAAAGGAAAAAAATATGCAGCAGTCACCGGATTGATGCGTAACAGAGTGCCACAGCCTTTACACTCATAGTAGAACTGGCAGAACTCAGTCGGCATCGTTTCAAATACGCGGTGCCCGCATTCGGGACATGTGAGAGTGTGAGATCAATTCCTCATCATTTAGAAGCCAGGACTTGTAATCTATTCCGGCACCGTCTATTGCATATCCATAGGCCTGATTGGCATCCGCACCAGCTTCAGCCGTGGTTTTCCTACTATGAACTTCACACACTACCCATTGCCTGTTCTCCGATGATATATATTCTGCCCAGATCTCGAATCCCATCTTTGTCAAATCCATGATGCCGATGCATGGCGAATTCTTATCCGCGTGCCTTACGGCTCCATCTGGATTACTCTTCTTAGAGTTGTCATACAAATCATAGTTCTGGTCGGTACTGAACGAAAAGTGCGAAATGCTGTGAAATGCCAACCACGTATCATCCCGCCATAGATACCCTCGGGTAGCCAAAGCCTTCCACCTTAACAAAGACTGACAAGCAACTGGTGGCGTGGATAGATGGATCTTCCGCGAGAGACTTGACCTATGTGTAGGAGACAGGTCGTATAATTTATTTAGAAGGACAGTCTGAATAATTTGGGAGCATCCTAAAGGGCAGAAAATGGCACGTCAAATAGAGACTTCAGTGAATCCCAGCCAAACTGTGGAAGAAGCCTTTGAGCACATTCTTGAAGCGAATTTGGCCTCAGTAATGGAGTGGGAACCCATCGCGCTTGCTGGTGAAGACATTGAAGGGGTCCACCAGATGCGTGTCGGGCTGCGGCGTATGCGATCGGCGCTGAGCGTGTTCCGATCGGCTATTCCTCGAAAACTTGCTCGCCCACTAGCCAAGGAAATGCGCTGGGCTGCAAGAACGCTGGATGGCGCCAGAGACCTTGATGTATACATCGCCGAAAACTTCCCGGGAAAAGGGAGCAAGTATCAACAAAAGATGCAGAGCATTGCCAGGGAACATCGGGAAGAGGCCTACAGCAGAGTAAAAGGGATTGTTCAGTGCAAAAGATATCTGACCTTCAACAGGGCGATCGTCAATTGGCTCGATACCAAAGCCTGGCGGGGGCAGCTTTCGGAAGAGGAACGAAAGGTCCTGAGACGCAAGATCACACCCTTTGCCTGTCGGGTATTGGAAGAGCACCACAGGGATGTTCTCGAGGCAGGAAAGGAAATTGATAAAATGGAAAGCGAGGCGCTGCACAGGCTGCGTATCGAATGCAAGAAGCTGCGATACGCGACGGAATTCTTCGCCCCGCTTTACGACGATCGGATGAAAGTCTTTACAAGGCACCTGAAGGCGCTGCAGGATCTCCTGGGAACACTGCATGACACCGCTGTATTGCCAGGACTGCAGAAAGGCCTCTTGAAAGATTCGCGCAGTTCAAAGCTCAAACGCTTTGCAGGCAAGTTGGAGGATAAGCGGGAGAAGGAATCCGAGGTGATTAAGAAGAACTTGATGGGGCGATGGCAGGCCTTTTCTGAGGCTGAGCATCCTTGGGCTACCGTCAAGGCGATTTGCTGATCGATTCGGCGGTAACCAAAGCGCAAGTTACGTAGCTTCAGTTCAACGATAGCTTGGATGAGTACCCATGATGGACCCTTGGGACGTTGCTTTCCTTTATTTGCCAGGTGAATACAGCAGTCGATATTTCGCTTCTTGAGCATGTTGTGAGATTTCAAGTGTGTCGATGGCCGGATAATCACGGCAGCCCGCCTGAGGTGGCGTGGATTGAGAAACAGCGACCAGAAACCTAACAGGAATCGGTCCAGTGCCGAGAGATTGGGTGCACATCGTCGGGAGCGATTAATAAACAGGAGATGCTGTCTCATCAACAGGCTGTCACCGACAGCGGCCCTCGTGCCGCCGGGTCCCAGGAGTTTGGCGACCGTGGTTAATAGATGTACGAGGAATACCAGCAGATCCTTTATGGCAGAGCAGGGAAGGGACGATGGGCGTCAGGAGCAAGACTGTCTAAGTTATCGTTTTCAGGTAATAATTATGAATTCGCCATACGCATTCAGATTGGGGGAACCTGGAATTGGCGATATTCCTTATTTATAAGAGAAGGGCCTGTTTGCAAAAACGAATGAGAATCATTATCATTAGAAGACTATTCTTTTTTAATAGTTAAGCACCACATGTCCCGTTACCTGTCCCTTTTACTCCTGCTCGTTGTCACCGGGCTGGCGCGTGCCGGTGAGTTGCAGCAACTTCTGCAGCTTATCGACTATGTCGGTGTTGACTATGCCGAAGCCGTTGCCGATGGCCAGGTGATCAACACGGGTGAATACCAGGAGATGCTCGATTTCTCCGCCGGCATACAACAATTGGTGGCGGGCTTGCCCGTGGATGATACCCGTACGCTTTTACAGGGGCAGGCAGGCAAACTGGCCGAACAGATTGTCGGCAAGGCGGCACCGGCAGAGATCAGCGCCGTGACCGCGGACATGCGGTTGGTCGTGATTAATGGTTACCAGGTGACCGCCATACCGCGCCAACCACCCGACCTGAAGCGCGGCGCGGGGCTGTATATGGAACAGTGTGCCAGCTGTCATGGCGCTGCGGGTGACGGACTGGGACCGCTGGCGGCCGGCATGGATCCGCCACCAGTTAATTTCCTAGATCACGAGCGTTATTCGCAGCGCACGCTGTACGGACTGTATAACACCATTACGCAGGGTGTATCTGGCACAGCCATGCAGTCCTATCATGAACTGTCCGGCGCAGACCGCTGGGCGCTGGCATTCTACGTCGGCACCCTCGCTGCAGATCAGGCAGCACAGGTGGCGGACAGGGAAAGCCTGTTCGTCGACCCGGCGCTTAAGCCACTACTGGATGTGCAGAAGCTGACTGTAACGACACCGGCCGAAGCTGTTAGTGATTATGGTGAGGCGGGCGGTCAACTCATGGCCTGGCTGCGTGCCCATCCGGAAATGCTGTTCGACCAGCAGTCACCCCTGGTGTTTTCACGGCACCGCCTTGACGATGTACTGGAGGCCTATCGCAGTGGTGATAGCAAGCTTGCCTACCAACAGGCCGTTGCAGCCTATCTGGAAGGCTTTGAACTGGTCGAGCAGGGCCTGAATGCCATCGACCCGCGCCTGCGCGTGGAGATTGAACAGGCCATGACCGGACTGCGCGTGCTTGTCCGGCAGGGTATACCGTTTGCCGAGCTGGAAGCCAGTGTCGTGGCGATCAAGCATCAGCTGGATCTCGCCGGTGATCTTCTGGGAGGGCGCAGCTTGTCAGGCATTACCGCCTTCACCGCGGCATTTTTTATCCTGCTGCGCGAAGGCCTGGAAGCCTTGCTAGTCGTCGCGGCACTGGCCGCTTTCCTCGTCAAGACCGAACACCGTAACAATTTGCATTACCTGCACTATGGCTGGATCGGTGCACTGGTTGCCGGACTTATCACCTGGTGGGCCTCGGTATCGCTTATCGAGATCAGCGGCACGAGCCGGGAAGTCACCGAGGGCCTGGCGGCATTACTGGCAACAGCCGTGCTGTTCTATGTCGGTTTCTGGTTGCACGACAAGACCAGTGCCGCACAGTGGAAACAGTTCATTGAAACCAACATCAAGCGGGCGCTGAGTACCGGCACCTTATGGGGTATTGCGGGCTTGTCGTTTATTGCGGTTTACCGTGAAGCGTTCGAAACCATTCTGTTTTACCAAGCACTGTGGGTGCAGGCCGATCAGGCGGGCAGGTCCATGGCGTTGGGTGGATTCGGAACAGGTGCCGTTGTCCTAGCGGTGTTGGCCTGGCTGGTCATGCGCTACAGCGCACGCCTGCCATTGCGCCAGTTCTTCAGTGTTACCGGCCTTCTCATGTTTGTGCTGGCGCTGATTTTTGCCGGTAAGGGTGTCGCCGCCCTGCAGGAAGCAGGCTATATTCCGGTGATCCCGATCAGCATCCCGCGTATCGAACTGATGGGTATCTACCCCAACCTGCCTGGATTGCTGCTGCAGCTCGGACTGTTACTCTTGGCGCTGTACTTGTGGTTTGGTCTGCCTGGCAGGCGTGGGGGCGGCACAGCGGCCTGATACATGGAACCGATTCAGGGATACGGTCACCTAGAATTACCGACCCTCTGCTGGTGGCATGCGGGACTTTTGCGGAACCTGTTGAGCATCGTTATGCATTGTCCTGCAAATCTTGCAACGGGCGCCCCATAATACATTAACAACAACAGTATGTTATGAACGACTAAGCGGTATGGGGTGCAGGTGGTCGGAGGTTCAAATCCTCTCGCCCCGACCATTTTTAAAAACAGCAAGTTAAGAGAACATTGAAGATTCTTTCTACTTGCTGCTAAATGTCTTCAAATTTCAATTACGCATGAAAACAAAGTGTTAAGTATCGGGTAGCGCACCTGCATAATAATCATGTAGTCGAGTCGTGTATTCAGGCGCATATATAAGTCCAAAAGAAATAATAGAAATGTTTTGGCAGAGGTGTTCACAAGCCGAATTTCCATAACTGCTTACTGAGCACCATCGGCAGTATTGTCTCTCCGCGCTGTGTTTCTTTGCTGGCTCAAGATTTCTATCATCAGCTTTGTTAGCCGCTGTATTCTGCGGCATCAAGGGTGAATTACCCGTACGTAGACAACCGCACACCCTGGTCGTCGATGCCATGAATTCACTATTGATTCAAAAAGGAACAATATTCAGCTATGATCGGCACCAGTGACCTAAGGTGGATAAACACATTGCAAATGCGTGGTTTCAGCAGACAGTACCTTGTCATCAGCCTCCTGGTGATGATGGTCTGTGTGCAAACCTTCGCCATGCATTTTCATTTTCCTGGTGCCAATGCCGACCATCACGCTCACGCGCATGCCCATGTGTCTGGCATCATGGATGCCGATCACCCGACCACTGGTCATGATGACGAGGCCGCCATCGATATTCCAGGCGCCATAGTCAAGCAGACACTATCGATCGACATCTTTGTTTTCGTTCTGCTTGCTGTTATCACCGTGTCACAGACGAGTCTGCGCATCCGAAAGGGGATTCGCAGAAAACGCCCCCGTTATTACCTGTTATTTTTCCGCCCCCCGCTGCGCGCTCCACCGCTTTAATCTCCAGTCCACCACGCACTGACATTCAGTGACGAATTCTGCTGCCTGACAGTGGTAGCAGGTGGTATGCGTTCCGTCCGTTTGCGGAGCGTCTGCCGGGAATATTGAATTGGAGATTGGCTATGTATCGCATCTATGGAGCGATTGTTCTGCTGATACTGACCGCAACGGCGGCTGCACAGCAGAAAAACTTGACAGAATCGATGGCTATACAGCTGGGGCAGGCGCGCGATCCGGTGCAGCAACGCGTCGAGGGCAAGATTGCCCGGGCACAAAGTGACGTCATCGCCGCCAGAACACGGCCCAACCCGGAATTGAGCTACGAACGGGAAACGCTCAACGATACGGAAGACCATGTCGAGCAGAAACTTGTCGTCTCCCAGCGATTCGACTTTACGCGACGCCGCGCCCTGCACAAGGAGGCGGCGAATCGGCATCTCGACGCCGCCCGGCTTGAATCCACTGCCTGGCGAGAGGACCTGACGAAAGACATCCGCGAGCGTTATTACGATGCCCTGCTGCAGCAGGCGCGCCGGGATGTGTATGCAGCGACACAACGACGTCTCGAGGTGCTCGGCAAGGCCCTGCAAAAACGTCGTCGTGAGGGTGATGTATCACTCTACGATTATCAGCGGGTGAACACCGAGCGTGCCGCCATTGAAGCCGAAGCCGGCAACTCAAAGGTTGACTTCGATACGGCCTGGCAGAACTTGTGGGTCCTGTTGGGGAAGGATAGCCAGGGCTATCAGTCGCTGGAAGGAGAACTGCTTCCCGGTCAGCCCGCACCGCTGGAACTGCTAGCATCATCTCTCGATGACAAGCCCGCTCTGCGATATTTGCAAGAGCAAGGCGAAGCCTTTGACCTGCAACAGCGTGCAGAGCGCCAAATCTTTCCCGATGTCACCCTGGGACTCGGGCTGAAACGGGAAGAGACCAACAGTGAGACGGACAACGGGCTGGTGCTCAATGCCTCCATTCCCCTCCCGGTATTCGACAAGCGCAAGGATAAGCAGGCCCGCTTTGAAGCGCAGGCGCTGATCGCCCGGAGTGAATACCGGCTGGCATACGACACAGCTCACGCCGAACTGAGGGGTCTGTGGCAGCAGGTCACGCAATACCGGCAGAGTGCGGCGGGTTTCCGTCAGGATGCCGTCATGAGCGCGCATGAGCTCATCAAAATCGCCGAGGCGTACTACCGCGCCAGTGAAGTCGGCATTCTGGAGCTACTGGATGCCTATCGGGGCACACTCAACGCGGAACTCGCCGCGCTCGACCTGGAACACAAGGCACGCAGTGCCCGTATCAAACTGGACCATTTAACCGGAGGGCCCGTGCAATGAACCGGCCATCAGTCTTTAGCGGGATCTTTCTCGCTGCCATTCTGCTTGTGTTGTCGAGTTGTGATGTCAACGACCATCACGATTCTGATCATGAACATGCCGGTGAGCATGCTGATCATGATACTCACAATGATCACGACGATCATGCCGGTGAGCATGCTGATCATGATACTCACAATGATCACGACGATCATGCCGGTGAGCATGCTGATCATGATACTCATGATACTCATGATGATCACGACGATCATGCCGCTGACAACGATCATCATGGTCACGGCGACTCGGATGTCCCCGCCATCGCAGTGACGCATTTTACCGACTACACGGAGCTGTTCGTGGAATTCCCTGTATTCAGCGTTGGCAACGAGTCACCCTTCGCGGCGCACCTCACCTGGCTGGACAGCTTCAGGCCTGTGGCCGAGGGCCGGGTGCGCGTTATCCTGCGCGGGGGCGGCCTGCCCGAGGAGGAGTTCAGCGTTGAGCAGCCGTCGATTCCAGGGATCTTCCGTCCCGTTGCCATCCCTGCACATGCCGGGCAGCGCAAGGTCATCCTTATCCTGGAGGCACCCGGACAAACCAGCATCCATAACCTGGGCGCCTACACCGTGTATTCCGGCAAGGAGGCGATACCGGCGGCCGTGGAAGAGGATGAGGATGGCGCAATCAGTTACCTGAAAGAGCAGCAGTGGCAGGTCGATTTCGCGACCGCACCGGTTGCCCGGCGCACGCTGCGCGAATCCATCCGTGCCGTGGCAACCTTCAAGGCCACCGCCAGCGGGGAAGCCGAGATCAGTGCGCCGCATGATGGGCAGCTGGCCCGGCGCGGTAAAGCCTTTCCTGCGATCGGAACGCGCGTAACCAAGGGCCAGGTACTGGCCGTAATCGGTTCACCGCTGGGGCGGGAATTGCAGACGCTGGACAAGGGCGTCAGCGGCACCGCGCTGCGCGCGCCCATCGATGGCGTCATCGCGTATGTGCACACCACGGCCGGGAGTTACCTGGAAAAGGGCCAGCCGGTTTTCCACATCATCGATCCCGAAAAACTGTGGCTTGAATGTCGCATTCCCGAGGCGGACGTCCTGCGCCTGGCCGATGTAGACGGAGCCTGGGTCTCGCTGCCCAATGTCGAGGCACCATTGGTCATCACCACCAAAGGCGAACAGAGCAACGGTCGCGTCGTGGCCTTCAGCCAGGCCATCGACCCGCGCACGCGCACAGCACCACTGATACTGGAATTCACCAACCCCGATCAACAGTTACGTATCGGCATGCTGGTCGAGGCCCATGTCTTTACCGGCAAGACGGCCGACAGCGTGGCTGTGCCCGTTTCGGCCATCGTGCGGGACAGCGGCTTGCCTGTGGTCTACGTCGAACTGGGCGGGGAGTCCTTCGAGCGGCGTGTGGTGCAGACCGGTATCCGTGAGGGTGATTACATCGAAATCCGCAGCGGTGTCGAGCGCGGCGAGCGGGTGGTTAGCCGCGGTGCCTACCTGGTGAAACTGGCCGCATCGGGCCCGGCGGAAGCCGGGCACGGCCATGCGCACTAGAGGGAAGCCGGCATGATCGAAAAAACCATTGACTGGTCGTTACGCAATCGATTGATGGTCTTCATCGGTGCACTGCTGCTGTTGGGCTGGGGTGGCTACGAGACCCTGCGCATGCCGGTCGACGTGTTCCCGGACCTGACCGCGCCGACGGTGACTGTGGTTGCCGAGGCCCACGGTATGGCACCGCAGGAGGTCGAAAATCTTATCACGCGACCGATCGAATCGGCCCTGAACGGTGCGTCCGGTGTGCGCCGGGTACGCTCCTCCACCGGCATCGGCATTGCCGTGATCTGGGTCGAGTTCGAGTGGGGTAGCGACATCTACCAGGCCCGGCAGATCGTCAACGAGAAGCTGCAGCTGGCCAGCAGTTCACTGCCGCAGGATCTGCCCACGCCGGTGCTTGCGCCCATTACCTCCATCATGGGGGAGATCCTGTTCATCGCCCTGTATTCCGATAGGCATGACCTGATGGCGCTGAAAACCGCAGCCGACTGGTCGGTGCGGCCGCGCCTGCTGGCGGTGCCCGGCGTTGCCGAGGTCATCCCGAACGGTGGTCAGACCAAGCAATACCAGGTCATCCTGGACCCGGTACGCATGGCGGCCTACGAGGTGTCCGTGGACCAGGTCATCGATGCCGTCGCCAGGACCAATCACAACGTCTCTGCTGGCTTTTATCTGGACGGTGGGCAGGAAGTCCTGATCCACGGCGAGGGCCGCGTGACGAACGCGGCGGATATCGGCGAGACACTGGTCCTGCAGCGCGACGGGTTGCCGGTCCTGGTCCGGCAATTGGGTGAGATCAAGGTCGGCCCGGCACCGAGACGCGGCACGGCTGGCTACAACGGCAGGGAAGCGGTCATTATCGGCATCCAGAAGCAGCCGACGGCCAATACGCTGGATCTGACCCGGCGCCTGGATACGGTACTGGCCGATATCCAGACCTCCCTGCCCGAGGGCATGCAGATCGACACCCGCTTGTTCCGCCAGGCGGATTTCATTTCCGTGTCCATCGACAACCTGATGGCAGCCCTGCGTGACGGCGCCATCCTGGTCGTCGCCATCGTCTTCGTGTTTCTGGTCAGCGTGCGCTCAACGCTGATTACGCTGATCGCTATCCCGCTGTCACTGGTGGTGGCCATTCTAGCAATGAAGGCCACGGGTGGCACTATCAACACCATGACCCTGGGCGGCATGGCAATCGCGCTGGGCGCCCTGGTCGACGACGCCATCATCGTCGTGGAAAATATCGTGCGGCGCCTGCGTGAGAACGCGCACCGTGAAGCGGGGCAGCAGCGTTCCGTCTTCGACGTCGTGCTGGGCGCCACTCGCGAGATCCAGGGTTCCATCGTGTTCGCGACCCTGATCATCATGCTGGTCTTTCTGCCCCTGTTCTTTCTCACTGGTGTGGAAAGCCGCCTGATGCAGCCGCTGGGATTTGCCTACGTGGTTTCGCTGGCCGCTTCGCTGCTGGTCGCCATCACGATCACGCCGGTGCTGAGTTTCTGGTGGCTGAAACGTTCACGCACTGTGCGCACGGGGCACGAGTCACGTCTGTCTCGCAGTTTAAAATTCATTTACGGGAAACTGCTGAACCTGACGATCGAGCGCTGGAAGACGGTCAGCGTACTGGCCACGGTCGCCCTGGCCGCGGCGCTGTACGGCATCGGCCAGGCCGGCAAGTCCTTCCTGCCGGAATTCAACGAAGGCAGTCTGACCGTGAGCGCGGTAACCCTGCCGGGCACTTCACTGGAACAGTCCGACGCCCTGGGCCGGCGCGTGGAGAACATCCTGCTCGCGCACCCCGAGGTGGTCGCAACGGCGCGCCGTACCGGTCGTGCGGAACTGGACCCCCATGCCCAGGGTATCCACGCCTCGGAGATGGAGGTTACTCTGCGTATGGCTGAGCGCAGCAAGCAGGCACTGCTGGCGGCCCTGCGGCGTGACCTGGCGGCGCTGCCCGGCATGAACATCGTGATCGGCCAGCCGATCTCTCACCGTATAGACCATATGCTTTCCGGTACCCGCGCCAACATCGCGGTCAAGCTGTTCGGTCACGACCTGTACGAGTTGCGGCGCATCGCGAACCTGCTCAAGACGGAGGTGGAGGAGGTGTCCGGCGCTGTTGACATCAGCGTCGAGCAGCAAGCGGATATCCCCTTTTTGCAGGTTCATTTCGACCGCGCTGCAATTGCCCGCTACGGCTTGCACATCGAGGACATTGCCGAAGCGATCCGCACGGCCTGGTCTGGTACCACGGTCTCGCGGGTTCTGGAAGGGCAGACCAGCTTCGACCTGGTGGTCCGGTTCCATGAAAAGACCCGGGCCGACATCGACGCCATTCGCGAGACCCTGATCACCACCCGCGATGGCGCCCAGGTGCCCCTGCACGCCCTGGCGGAGATCCGCTATGACCTCGGACCGAACACGATCAGCCGCGAGAATGTGCAGCGCAAGATAGTGGTGATGGCTAATGTCGCGGAGCGCGATCTCAACAGCGTAGTCAACGATATCCGGCAGCGCATCGATGACAACATCGACCTGCCCCGTGGATATCACGTCGAATACGGTGGTCAGTTCGAAAGCGCCGAATCAGCCACGCGCACCCTGCTGGTGCTCGGTGCGGTGGTCATTGTTGGTATCTTCTTACTGTTGTTTATTGCATTTCATTCCGCTCGCGATGCGTTGCTGATCATGCTCAATCTGCCACTGGCGCTCATCGGCGGCATTGTCGGTGTGTATGCCATGGATGGCATATTGTCGGTCGCCTCGATCATCGGTTTTATCACCTTGTTTGGTGTCGCGACACGCAATGGTGTGATGATGGTGGCGCACATCCAGAACCTCGTGGCGAGCGAGGCTGTCAGCGATGCACTGGCCGCGGTCCGGCGCGGCGCGATGGAGCGGCTTATTCCTATCCTGATGACCGCACTGGCCGCGGGCCTTGCCCTGGTTCCGCTCGCACTGAGTGCAGGCGAGCCCGGCTCGGAGATCCAGGCGCCGATGGCGGTAGTCATCCTGTTCGGCCTGCTGAGTTCCACGATGCTCAACATGATCGTGGTGCCGGCGCTGTATCTCAGGTTTGGATCGGTGAACCGCACATTCCGTGAGCAAGGAAATGTGACGAGGTCAGAATGAACAGCGATTGCGCTATCGATTTCTTCATCAGGCCGTAACCGGGGAAAACCTATGTTCTATTTTGCATTGAAGACGCTGACCACACTGATCCTGATCATTGCTGCGGCCGAGATCGCCAAGCGTAGTACCCTAATCGGTGGACTGGTCGCGTCCGTGCCACTGGTATCCGTGCTGGCGATGGTCTGGTTGTATGTAGACACTCAGGACACGGCAAGGGTCGCGCTGCTGGCAAGGAGCATACTCTGGCTTGTGCTCCCCTCGCTGTCACTTTTTATCAGCCTGCCGGTCTTCCTGAGTCACGGGATCAATTTCTGGATCAGTCTCGGAAGTTCACTTACAGTGATGATTGTGTGCTATCTGCTCATGCTGCTTGTCCTCGGCCAGACAGGGTTTGGCGCTCACAGGCACTGAAAAATCGAGACAGGAAAAGCCAGCCTGGTTGTACTGTTCGGTACAGTGCGGGACTTTTGCGGGACCTGTCCAGCATCGTTATGCACTGCCCCGCAAATCTTGCAGCGGGCGTCCCAGATTAAGTTTACAAATACAAGATGTTATGAGCGAATAAGCGGTATGGGGTGCAGGTGGTCGGAGGTTCAAATCCTCTCGCCCCGACCAATTTTAAAAACAGCAAGTTAAGAGAACATTGAAGATTCTTTCTACTTGCTGCTAAATCCCTTCAGATTTTCATTTCTCACGAAAACAAGAAGTTAAGAGTCAGTTAGCGCACCTGCGTAAAAATCAGGTGGTCGGACGCTATGCAACAATAATCGTGGATTTTCACTGATCAGGTTCCTGATATTTACTCCCAAAATGGGATGAATTGATTGCTCCCATAATGGGAGCATGCTAGAGTGCCGATATGAGAGTGATCGCGAAGTCCAGGCTGCGGCAGTTTTGGTCGAGCAGTCCGGCCTATCGTGATGCCAAACGGCAGATGACGGAATGGTACAACTATTGTGCAGCCGCACAATGGAGTACGCCGCATGAATTGAAGACGGATATACGCACCGCGAGTATTCTGAAGAATAACCGGGTGGTTTTTAACCTGTGCGGCAACAAGTACAGAATCGTGGTGTTGATGGACTATATCCGCCACGGCATGCTGATCCGCTTTGTGGGGACGCACAGACAGTATGACGAGATTGATGATATTGAGAATATCTAGGGTGCATGATGAAGCTCAAACCGATTAAAAGTGATCGCGAACTGGAACGTGCGCTGGCGCGCATTGATGAGTTGTGGGGTTCCAAACCGAATACCCCGAAAGGCGATGAACTTGATGTACTCATGTTACTCGTCGAGAAGTACGAGGATGAGCATTACTCGATTCCCGCATCGGACCCGATTGAAGCTATCAAGTTTTTGATGGAGCAGAAAGACCTGTCACGCAAGGACCTTGAGCCCTATATAGGAACAAGTGCCCGTGTCTCGGAGATATTGAACAAAAAGCGCAGTCTCACCCTGTCCATGATTAAAAAGCTGCATGAGGGTCTGAACATCCCCTACGACTGCCTCATTGCCTAGTAAGCAGTAACAGGGCTTGGACTCCGGATAATAGAAGGACCGTGTGACATCAGCTTCCGAAGCGCCTGAGGAGAGATACTGGAATTTCTATTCATCATGAAAACAACGTGTTATACGCCAGGTAGCGCACCTGCGTAAAATACAGGTGCTCTGGTGAATCAATGCAGGCAGCAGTGTTTGTATTTTTTGCCGCTCCCGCAGGGACACGGGTCGTTGCGGCCGACCTTATTGCCTTGCCGAATGTAGGGAGCTGTGGCTTGTCTGCGTTGAGCAAGGAAGTGCCGGAACAACTGACGTACGGAGGGTTCGATTAGCTGTTGCTGCGCTTCGATTTCGTCGTCGCGCATGGCTTCGAGCCGGCTGAAACCTTCTTCCGTTGCAAACAACCTGACCGGCTGGATGCATTCTTCGGTTACGGCGGCATCATCATTGCTCAATGGTCCCCACAGGTTCAGGCCGCGCAGGAAGCCTTCGCACCAATCGTCGACAATGGTGTAGGTCTTTCCGTCAACCTCGTGTTCGAGAAACAGGGCTTCATAGACATCCTCGTTCATACCCTGCATCACCTGGTTGTAAAGCGCGAAGACGGCGCGCGTGAAATTCCCCAATTCCTCCTCGTCCGGCCAGGCAGGGCTATTGCTTTCACTACCCCAGATGGCAGGTATCCAGCGTGAGGGCAGGATCGTATCCGGCGCACAGGCCAGCGCGGCAAAGAAACCATCCAGTGCCGAAATGTCCAGAATGGAGTCATCGTGTCCATATCGCAGCAGGTAATAGTTCAGTAACTCCAGGACATCGTTACTGCCCGGCTTTTCCAATATGTCCGGCGGCTCGATTCCATACAGTTTTGCATAGTCCGGTTTGGGTGTGGTGCGTTCCTGACGGAATCCCAGTTCAATTTCCACTTCTTCCAGGTCATCGGCGCAGGTGATATCCACGCAGTCGCGGGCAAAGAATTGCCGGATATCATCGATGGCCTCGGTTGCATCAAGGTCCAGCAGGTGGCCGATGAGCAGGCCGTTGAGTACATACGCCGATTCATCCGGATTGTGCATGTAATCCCGGTAGCACTGGATCACCTGTTCCCGGCAGGCGGGCAGATGTTTCACGATTTCGGCCAGACCATCCAGGGTCATCACCCGGGCAAATTCCTTATGGTAAGGATCGTTCAGGAAGGCAGCCAGCGGTTCGATGGCCGGCTTACCCAGCATGCCCATGACGGTGGACAATTCCGGGAGCGCCCAGTCGTCCTCGCAGAGTCGGTCGAACTGGTTGATCAACGGTATGATGGCCTGACTGCTGCGTAGTTGCCCCAGGACGCGCCAGGCGTGGAGGGGTGCCCAGACCTCATTTGATTCACTGTTGGCCTGATCGAATGTTTCGTCCACGACCAGATCCAGCAGAGCGGGAATATCCGCCTCAGTAAAGCTATATTGCAGGTAGTCTGGCCAGTCACCATGCTGGTCGGTCTCGCCGAGTTCCAGCAGGAACTGGATTCGGTCCTCGGCGGTTGCCATCAGGTCGCCACTCAATCAGTTAGCAAGCGGCGACTGAGTAGTGTTTGCATGTCGCGTCGGCCATCGGCGATGAGGTAGACGTACACGGTGCGGCGTTCGACCCGGTAGATAATCCGGTAGGGTTTGAAGAAGACTTCCCGGAATTCGCGAATGCCCAGGGCTGACAGTTCTTTTGGATGTGTGCCGCGCTCGGGCAGTTCGGTTAGCTTCTGGAAAACTTCCCCGATTCTGTCAAGTACGTAATCAGCACGCTCCGGGGAGTCGTGTGTCGCAATCCAGGCGTCCAGTTCCTCAAGGTCGTTCTCGGCATCCTGTGTGAGGAGAACCCTGTATGGCATTCAACGGGTCTCCCGTTTGCGTCGAATCTGCTTCAGTACGGTACCGGCTGACTTGACCTTGCCGGCCTCGATCTGACGGGTGCCAAGTGCGAGGATTTTCAGTAACGCCAGGGTTTCCTGGGTTTGCTCATAGCTGTGCACATCCTGCATGACAGCCCTGGCTTCACCGTTTTGTGTGATGATCAGCGCCTCGCGCTGCTCGTCGAGTTCGCGAATGACCTCTGCTGTATGGGCCTTGAGATAACTGATGGGCTTGATTTGTGTGGATGGTTTCATGGCATACACCTTTTCCATATATAGTGCTAAATATAGTCCTTATAAAGGACCATATGCAAGCCTTGCGAAAAATGACCTGACTCGGTGTTGTGCCGGTTTTATGCGGGGTTTTTGCGGGACCTGTCCAGCATCGTTATGCACTGTCCTGCAAATCTTGCAACGGGCGCCCCATATTACATTAATAATAACAATAAGTTATGTACGAAAAAGCGGTATGGGGTGCAGGTGGTCGGAGGTTCAAATCCTCTCGCCCCGACCAATTATCTTTTTATACAGCTCGTTAGCTCTGCTTTCTCGACGAATATTTACTGCGTTTTTCTGCGTTTGCGGGAGTCTTTCCAAATACTGCAATAAGGGTGTCCAGCCCAGGGATATCCTGTCTCAGTTGGTCAAGGGCGGCTGGCTTTGCCTCCATATCAAGTGCGTAGGTTACACCCGGACCGCACACGATAACTGCAGTCGGTTCTATATTCCCGTAGAGTCGGCAGACTGTGTCCGTATTGCTATATCGAAAATCGACAGACTCTATCGCAATGAGCATGAGTCCGGAGTCTTTGAATATTACCCTGGCGCGCAATGTACCCATTTCTAATCGACTGCACGCATTTGCCTTATCCCTTGCCAAACCGGTGGTGACAGCAGCAATCCAGCAGTGAGATAGATCATTTGCAATGGAATTAGCCGAACGTTTCCACTGCTGTCCAGTTCAAAGGTCTCATCGAGGAATTCCGGTACGATTTCGATAGACGCTTCCTTGGCAGTGGAGAGAATGCCTGCCACTGGTCCAACAACGGCCCATAATTGCCCCGTATCAGCCGGATCTCCCAGACCGATACGAATACGTAAACTTACGTCTCTCTTATGAATAGCCTGCCAACAATCCCTGATAAATCTGATAATCCTTCTGCGAAATGATTTTTGCCGGACAACGGCAAAGCCATTCAGCTTATTACCGGATGAACGCTCAAAGCGGCTGATTATTTTTGCCTGTTCATCGCCTTCCGGGATGGATGACTCTGGCTTGAAGGAGGGAAGCCGTATACGGACGAGGCCAAACAACCAGAGCAATTTAATATCACCCTGGAGCACCTGCTGCCAGGACATCTGGAACGTCAACGTAACAGGTACCGCCAACAAGGCGATTATCAACAGCAGGAATGTCACCACTCCGGTCAGCATTGAACATATAGCCTGTTAATCTGTCGCTTTTGCGGATGCAGTCTTGCCAATCGTTTCGGCAACCTTCTCCAATACCGATGCCGTACCGGACTTGATCGGTTCGACCCGAACACCGTCTTCATTGATAATGATAAGGGCTACCGGTTTTACGCCCCCGCCGCCACCGGTACCACCACCTCGACCGCTGCCTTTTTTCGGCTCCGTACCCTGGCCGCCGCCGACGCCAAACCCGAATCCGACACTGACTAGAGGAATCAGGGTAGTGCCTTCGACTGTGATGGGATCACCAACGACCGTCTTGGTGTTGAGCATGCGTTCAATTTCGCCAACAGCCTTATCGAACAGTTTCTCGATGTCTTCCATAGCCACCTCCTGTTTCAATTTAACTCCACAAGTCTTTGGGCATATCGATTGGCAGGTGATTGATTACCATCCCGTCAATAAAATGCCACCGGCATCCGCAAATATAAGCGAATAAATAATGCGGGTTGATAATCACGCCAGCATTTATCGCACTGTAAATCTATATTTAACAATAGCAGTTGTTCGATGAAGGAGGAGTGAGCTGTGAAAGTAATCAGGTAGCAGACCAGGAGTTTCCATCAATAGTCATGATGACGGGACGTGAGGTCTTGTTTGTTTAACTCAGGCTTAAGGTGACCATAGTTTATCTCAGTCACTGACGGAGGTAACCATGTACACGATGAGACGCACAATGACTCGTTACCATTTTGCCTTGCTCAACTTTATTTTCACCTTACCCGTATTCGCCGCAGAGTAGGTAACGCCACAGCAATCTTCATGGCCGTGGTGGCACGAGGCGCATGGGCACCCATTCTGGTGGATATTTCCACTCATGTTTTTTGTCATGATGATTGTGATGTTTATTTTCATGATGAGAAGAGGGGGTATGGGTTGTATGTGGTGTGGCAGGAGGAGGGGTAGTCCCGAATTCCGTGACACCATAGAGCGGGATTGGGGTGAGCGCTCTGAGTCTGCCCTGGAATTACTGGACAAGCGCTATGCCAATGGAGAAATCGAAAAGCAGGAATACGAGGAGAAAAAAGCGGCGATTACCCGATCAAAGTAACTCTTTCGCTACAGGATGCTATATTGCCAGGGAATAGATAACGAAACGTGAGGTCTCATATACCTAACTATTATGTCGATTCATGCCATCTGGCATGAACACATCCGAAGGTATGTTCGGTGCTGGTCCAAGGGGGTTTCTGATAAGCCTCGCTTTGTTAGCGTTGGCCTGGCAACTGGAATCTGCGGTGGGCTTGCCTAGTATAATTACTGACCACTATTTTCGCTGGTTGATTATTGCGTTGATCAATTAGTTACAAACTATCCAGCGGCATGGGTTGAAGGTGCCCGGAGGGAAGTATGTCCATTCGACTCACTTCAATTTCCGGCTCACCCCGCGCCACCTGTGGTCCAGGTCTATTTTTCCAGTGTAATGACCCGTATCAGATCGGTTCCTCCGGCTTGCTGATGCTGGCCAGAGGTCGATACCACAATGTCACCTCCCCTCAGGTATCCCAGCGCTTTCCCCTGCTCGATAGCGAAGGCGAGGCGCGCACGGTCCGTAGGTTCGCCACTGTAGAGGATTGGAATGACACCCCAGTTCATTGCCAGTTTGCGCGCCGCCATCCTGGAAGATGTGATCGCGAGGATCGGGATCTCCGGACGGTATTTCGAGATCAGCCGCGAGGTAAAGCCGGTCTCGGTCAGACTGATGATCGCCGCCGCCTTGAGGTGTGCCGACATGCTGACCGCGGCCTGGCCGACGGCTTCGGTCACCACATTCGAGGGGTGCGGATTGAATCTCTGTAAATAGCCATATTCACCCAACGAGGCCTCTGCGCGCCGTGCAATGGTGGCCATGGTGCTGACAGCCTCCACCGGATATTTGCCGACAGCGGTTTCACCCGAAAGCATGACGGCTGAGGTCCCGTCCAGGATGGCATTGGCCACATCGCTGGCCTCGGCACGGGTCGGCTTGGGGTTGTGTTCCATGGAAGCCAGCATCTGCGTGGCGGTAATGACGGGTTTACCATTGGTCACCGTCGAGCGGATGATGTGTTTCTGGGTGGCGGGGACGTCGGCCAGCGGCAACTCTACACCCATGTCACCGCGCGCCACCATGATGCCATTGGCGGCACTCACGATCTCCTGCAGATTCTCCACGCCGGCCTTGTTTTCGATCTTGGCGATGATGGGTATATTCACGCCATTCTCGATAAGGATTTCCCGCATCTTGTGGATGTCGTCCGCAGTCTGGATAAAGGAGGCTGCGATGTAATCGACATCGTTTTTGGCAGCAAAGCCCAGCTCCCTGACGACATCCTCGCGGTTCTCCGGGCTTACGGCGCTGAGTGCAAGCCGGGTTTCGGGGAGATTCACGCTCTTGCTGTTGCCCAGCCAGCCACCATGGATGACACGGCAGGTGATTGTGTTGCCGCTGACTTCCGTGACCACCAGTTCGATGGCGCCGTCATCAACCAGGATCGGTGTACCGGCACGGACTTCCTCCGGCAGTTTCCTGTAGGTAACTGCGACACCGCCTGCATTACCGGCGCGCTCTTCGGTGAACAGGGTGAAACTGGCGCCCGGCAGCAGTTCAACCGTCCCTTCCTCCAGCAGGCCGGTGCGAATCTCGATGCCCCGGGTATCGACCATAATGGCAATGTTGGAGCCAACCTGCTCTGATGCCTCGCGCAGGAGTTTGACCTGTTCCTTGTGCTCGGCAAGGGAGCCATGGGAGAGGTTCAGGCGTGCCACGTTCATGCCGGCCCTGATCATGGCGACAAGCCTGTCCAGTGAGCCGCATGCCGGACCAATGGTGGCAACAATTTTTGTTTTGCGTTGTATGGGGAGGCCGGTTGTCGTGTTTGTCATATGGCTGGCGCCGCCTGCTGGATGATTACGAATAGAGTCTGGACATGTTTTCACATATTGTACTGTGTTATCCCTCCATGCAGTAATTTTATAGAGGATTTATCCGGGCGAGGGTAGGCTGTGTTCGCTATTATGGCTGAATGACGGTTTTGCTTGGGGGCGCAGATCGCGTGGAAACGGGCTTTCTCCGGCAATGACAGGGTCGCTTGCTGAAGCGGAATTCACGTTACAATAAGCCAATGACACATTCTTCCTTGTTAAGCGACCTGATGGATCTGTACCCGGCCTTCGAGCTGGACAGCTCCACCGATCTGGACAAGAAAAAACAGCGCGATCGTAGAATCGGGCAGGCACTAGAGCAACACAGAAAACATCCCACCCGACAGATCCGCGGCTGGATCCGGCAGGTCGATATCCCGGGCTGGAAGCGCGACGGTCACGAGGGTGCCCAGCTCTATCACGTTTTGTGTTTGGTCCTGGTCATAGTAGGACTGGCAACGGGTTGGGGACTGGCGCGTGCCGTGCTTTACTACACAGGTGATGCACCGATCAACGTCGTCAATGCGCTCGGGATACTGGTGTTTCCGCAGATTGTGCTGCTGTTGATGTGGCTGCTTGCCGCCATTCCACGCAGGGTCCCGCTGTTCAGCAGTCTCCAGTCGGCGTTGCGTTTTCTCAATCCGGGGCGCCTGGCGGGGCTCGTTGCCCGGCTGTTTCCGCGGCATCGCCGGCAGAACCTGGAGGCCCTGTGGGACAGCGAGAATGCGATAGTCCTGGCACCCGCCGCGCGCTGGCTGTTCTCGCTCTGGTCACAGCTGTTCTCGTTCTGGTTCAATGTCGGTGTCCTGGTGGCGGCGTTCTACCTGATCCTCTTCTCTGATCTGGCTTTCGCCTGGAGCACGACGCTGAATCTGGATAATGCAGCATTCCAGCGCATACTCAGCGCGCTTTCTTGGCCCTGGCACGCGCTGATTCCAGACGCGGTGCCCAGCTCCGATTTGATCGAAATCAGCCGCTTCTATCGCCTTGAAGATGCTGCGCCCGCTAACGGATCTGTTTCAGCCGAACGTGCCGCACGGCTGGGTGGATGGTGGCCTTTCCTCCTGGCCGCTATTGTCTGTTACGGGTTGTTACCGAGACTGTTGACCCTGATTGTCTCCTGGCTGCGTTTTCGCCGCCACCTTGGCGAGGCGATGACGCGCGTGCCAGGGTCGCCAGAGCTACTGGCAAGAATGAACTCACCCCTGATTACAACCGCCGCGCTGCAACCCGAGTTGCGGCCGCAGCTGGATGCAGGCAGCGAAGCCGCCCCCGGGGCGAGCGCGGGCTCCGGACTGAAATGTACAGTTGTAGACTGGTCCGGCGCTGTCGACAAATCCGAGCTGATCAGTGAGCGTATTTCGGCGATGGGCATAGAGGCGGGGGAGTTTCTGAGCGCTGGTGGGGCGCGATCCACCAGTCAGGATAGGGAGACCGTGGCCTCACTGTGCAGGAACCCTCGCACGGGTGTGGTGGTTATCGCCAAGGCGTGGGAACCGCCGCTGCTGGAATTTCTCGATTTCATCCAGCTGGTCCGCGCAAAATGCGACAGGCGGCAGGCGATCATTGTGTTGCTGTGGGGCGGACCGTCCGCTGTCAGTGAGAGCGACCGGGAGTCCTGGCAGACGACGCTGCGGCAGCTCAAAGATCCCGATCTCCATGTCGAGGCCATCGGGACCGCGCCATGACGACGCCGGTATTCGCCATCGTCGGTCACCCCAACAAAGGCAAGAGCAGTATCGTCTCCACCCTGGCCAGGGACGAAAGCGTTGGGATATCGCCCCTGCCGGGCACGACTGTCGAAAATCGTGAATATCCGATGATTATCGACGGTGAGACGCTTTACATACTGGTCGATACACCCGGTTTTCAGCGTGCCCGGGCGGCACTGGAGTGGATGCAGCAGCAGACCTCCTCGTCAGTCGACCGTCCGGATGTTATTCGCAGCTTTGTGGAACAGCACCACAGCGATCCCCGTTTTGCTGCGGAGTGCCGGCTGCTGACGCCGGCGCTGGAGGGCGCGGGAATCCTCTACGTGGTTGACGGATCGCGGCCGTTCGGCGAAGAATACGAGGCCGAAATGGAAATCCTGCGCTGGACCGGGCAACCCAGCCTGGCGTTGATCAATATGATTGGCGACGCAGACTACAGTGCCCAGTGGAGCAATGCCCTCGGACAGTATTTTCGCATTGTCCGGGTTTTCGACGCGATGACCGCCGACTTTGACAAGCGTATTCAGCTGCTGCTTGCCTTCGGGCAGATACGGGAAGAGTGGCGCGAGCCGCTGGAAAAGGCAGTGCGGATACTCGAGGCCGAACAGGCCCAGCGTCGCAAGCTGTCGGCACGCATTATCGCGGAAACCATCGGTGCCATGATGACGCACAGCTGTCAGCGCAGACTGGTGGGCGGGGAGACCGACCAGGACATACTGGAAGCGCTGCGGGCGAAGTACAGGCAGGATCTGGTTTCCATGGAACAGAAATGCAGCAGCGATGTGGAGCGGATCTACGATTACAGGTACCTGGAGCGCCACGAAGCCGTGGTGAGGCTTCTCGATGAGGACCTGTTCGCCAAACGGACCTGGAACCTGTTCGGTTTGACAAAGCAACAACTCATCGCCACCGGCAGTGCAGGCGGCGCGGCCGCAGGGGGCGTGATTGACATCGCTGTCGGTGGCCATTCCTTGTTGCTGGGAGCCGGGATCGGTGCTCTGATCGGCGGTGTCTCGGCCTGGGTCAGCGCCGATCGTGTCGCCGAGATCAAGGTCCTCGGACTGCCACTGGGGGGTCAGGAGCTGACCGTGGGACCGATGCGCAACATCAATTTTCCCTACGTCGTGCTGGGCCGGGCGTTGCTGCATCACAAGATGATAGAAGACCGCACCCACGCCCAGCGCGGACCGGTAGAGCTGACGCTGCAGTCGGGCAGACTGCAGAGTATCGAAACCGCTAGCCGCAAGCAGCTCGAAAAGTTGTTCGCCACCATGCGCAAGCGCGAGGCACTCAAGCCAGATCTGCTGGACACGCTGGCGGAGCAAATCGAGGCGCTGATGTCGTCTGCGGCGCTGGCGGCGCCGGGCAGCCCGGTCGAGGCCTGATCGCAGGCCAGCTGCAGCGTGTCGGGCGTGGCGCAGCTGGCGGTGACGTGCACTACCTGATAACTTTCGCCTTCCTTAACTCAATCAATCCAGTCAAGCAGGTAAATATCATGAGCACAAAACTGAAGCAGTTATTCGATGCCGAACCCAAGTCGCCGCTGTATGTCGCCATCAACAGGGTGCTGGTCAACAATGACCCCAATTTGATGCGCATGATGAAGCAGGCCAGTTCAAAAATGTGCCTAGCCACGGCATTGACGCCCGGCTTCAGGGGTTTTGACCTGATGAAACAGCTGGGTGCGTGCCCGATGGGGATGCGCTGGGGTGCGAGCTCGAACATGGGTGAGCAGCTGTCACACATCTGGATTGACCAGTTCACCTACTGGGACTCCTGGGAGGCGCATGAGAACTTCCACGAGACCTTCGAGGACGTGGTCGTTGATGCCTGTGCCAAGTGTGGTGATGTATTGCTGGAGGGTCCGGAGGAACCCGTGTATCGCGTCGTCCACAGCGATCTGCCCAAGCTGATTTCGATGAACCAGTGGTTGCGCAAGAGTGCGGCAGGCGAGGCCGGGCACTATGCCGTCGAAACGGGTAAAACGGTCACCGTGATGGCGACACACAAGGTGCGGCCCGGGAAGGAAGCGGAGTTTGAAGAGGCTGAAATCGCGACCATGGAGAAACTCAAAGAGTCGACGGGCATGATCGGTTTCCAGATCCTCAAGCGCATCGGTCTGTCTACACTGGGCAGTGGTCATGCCACGGTCGAGTCGCTGATGGAGGACCTCAAGGACAGTTCCGGCAGCAAACTCAAGCGCACCGCCGAGGTGTGGGAGGGCTACACGCTGCCGGCCGAGTATCTGGTCATGGTGGAGTGGGAGAGCCTGTGTGATGCACAGGGCAATATGCCGCATGTCAACGTCAAGCCCGAGATCCTGTTTATCCACGGCCCCGGAGTGCTGAACAATTGCCTGACCCTGCCCAATGTGCGTATGGCGGATTCAATGTTCAAGGAACAGACCTACCGGGAGATCCTCAACCGGTCATGAATCATGAGGTTAACGGTATATTGCCGTCGCTGCCAGGCTGGATCTGTTGAATGCCCTCAGGGTGCCGTTGTGCTCCTGACGGGTCCTGGCCGTAATGTGTGGCCTCGCCAACCGACAAGGCCGCTCCTGTATAATCGGGTTGCAGCGGCGCGGGGCCTGAAACGCGCCTGTTGCACGTAGAAACAGATATGAATGCAAGGATGGACTTAATCCATGATGGATTTACGATGCTGACACCCACCAGACCGGATTGCCTTTTTTGCGCTTGTCCCTGCCTGGAGACAGGTCAATGATCAGGCCCGGGGACGAAGCGATACAGGATCGTATCGAGGTCAAGAACACGACCTGCTACATGTGTGCCTGCCGCTGCGGTATTCGGGTCACCTTGCGTAACGGCGAGATCCGTTATATCGAGGGCAACCCGGAACATCCGCTCAACAAGGGTGTGATCTGTGCCAAGGGTGCTTCTGGCATCATGAAGCAGTACTCGCCCGCGCGTCTCACCCGGCCCTTGTTGCGCAAGCCCGGCAGCGATCGGGGTGCCGGTGAATTCGAGGCGATCTCCTGGGATGAGGCCTTCCGGATGATGGAGGAGCGTCTCGGACACTTGCGTTCCACCGATCCCAAAAAATTTGCCCTGTTCACCGGACGTGACCAGATGCAGGCCCTGACCGGCCTGTTCGCGCGCCAGTTCGGCACGCCGAACTACGCCGCCCATGGCGGGTTTTGTTCGGTGAACATGGCGGCCGGCATGATCTACACCATCGGCGGCTCCTTCTGGGAGTTCGGCGGTCCGGACCTGGAACGTGCCAAGTTGTTCGTCATGATCGGCACCGCCGAGGACCATCACTCCAACCCTATGAAGGTCGAACTTTCGAAATTCAAGCGCAATGGCGGCAAGTTCATCTCCATCAACCCGGTGCGCACCGGCTATTCCGCCATCGCCGATGAATGGATCCCGATCAAGCCGGGTACCGACGGCGCCCTATTCCTGGCCCTGATCAACGAGATCATCGGGCAGGGCTTGTATGACCGTGAATTCCTGATTCGTTATACAAACAGCGCGCAGCTGGTCAACCTCGATGAGGCCGGCTCGGAGTTCGGTATGTTCGTGCGCACCGAGGTGCCGGAAGAGGAGGGCTGTTTCGATCCCCAGAACAAGCTCTGGTGGGACCGTCTGACTGACACGGCAGTGGTTACCCACACCGAAAACGCGGACCCGCGCCTGCTGGGTGAGTTCGTACTGAGCGATGGCACCCCTGTCAAACCGGCGTTCCAGTTGCTGGTAGACCGGGTCGAGGAATACACACCCGAATGGGCTATGAACATCACCGGCATACCGGCGGATACCATCCGCCGCCTCGCCTATGAAATGGGCGTCACGGCCCGCGATCAGCACATCGAACTGCCCATTGCCTGGACCGATGTCTGGGGCAAGGATCACGAGTACGTGAGCGGCAATCCCGTCGCCTTTCATGCCATGCGCGGGTTGGCCGCCCACTCCAATGGTTTTCATACCATCCGTTCTCTGTCGATACTGATGACCGTGCTGGGTACGATTGATCGTCCGGGTGGTTTCCGCCACAAGGCACCGTTCCCGCGACCGATCCCGCCCTGCGCCAAGACCCCGCGCGGTCCGGACGGGGTGCAGCCGGAGCGGCCGCTCGACGGTATGCCCCTGGGCTGGCCGGCTGAGCCCGACGACCTGTTCGTGGATGAGCAGGGGCAGCCAGTGCGGATCGACAAGGCCTTTTCCTGGGAGTACCCGCTGGCGGTGCACGGTCTGATGCACAACGTCATCACCAATGCCTGGCGCGGTGATCCCTATCCCATCGATACCCTGATGATCTTCATGGCCAATATGGCCTGGAACTCCACAATGAACACGGTGGAGGTCCGCAAGATGCTCAATGACAGGAACGAGGAGGGTGAGTACAAGATTCCGTTCATCATCGTCTGCGATGCCTTCCAATCCGAGATGACCGCCTTTGCCGACCTGGTGCTGCCGGATACCACCTACCTGGAACGTCACGACGTGATGTCCATGCTGGACCGGCCGATCTCGGAGTACGATGGTCCCATGGACTCCGTACGTATCCCGGTCGTTCCACCTACAGGCGAATGCAAACCCTTCCAGGAAGTATTGATCGAGCTCGGCACGCGCCTCGGGCTGCCGGTGTTCGTGGACCGTCAGGGCCAGCGCAAATACCGGGACTACCCCGATTTCATCATCAACTACGAGATAGAGCCGGGCTCCGGTATCGGATTTCTCGCCGGCTGGCGCGGCAAGGGTGGTGAGAAGTTCATGAAGGGGGAGCCCAATCCCAGCCAGTGGCAGATGTACGAGGACAACAACTGCGTCTACCACTACAAGCTGCCCAAGTCCTACCAGTACATGCGGAACTGGAACAAGGGCTACCTTGAGTGGGCCCAGCGTCACCGCCTGACCCGTTACGCCGAGCCGATCCTCCTGCATGTGTATTCCGAGATCCTTCAGCAATTCCGCCTGGCCGCCCAGGGCAAGAGTATTACCCGCCAGCCGCCCGAACATTTACGAGAGCGCGTGGCAACCTATTTCGATCCGCTACCGTTCTACTACGAACCCCTGGAAGCGCAGCAGACCGACAAGACACAGTACCCGCTGCGTGCAGTAACCCAGCGCCCCATGGCCATGTACCATTCCTGGGACTCGCAAAACGCCTGGTTGCGCCAGATACACAGCCACAATTATCTGTACATGAGCCCGGACGTCGGCCGGCGCGAGGGTATCCGTGACGGTGACTGGGTCTGGGTGGAGTCGATGTGGGGCAAGGTACGCTGCATGTGTCGATTCTCAGAGGCGGTTGAGCCCGGCACTGTCTGGACCTGGAATGCCATCGGCAAGGCCGCCGGTGCCTGGAACCTCGGGCCCGGTGCCAACGAGTCCCGCACGGGCTTCCTGCTCAATCACCTTATCTCCGAAGAACTGCCCGCGGAGTACCGGGGATCACGCTATTCCAACTCCGACCCGGTCACCGGCCAGGCCGGCTGGTATGACGTGCGCGTGCGCGTCTACAAAGCAGGGCCGGGCGAGGAACAGGTGACCTCACCGCAATTCCAGCCCCTCAAGCCGGTGCCCGGCCAAGAGCGCAGGAGCAGGTCCTGGCTTGGCTACGTCGCCGGGAGGCGCAAGTCATGACCCAGCTGGCACTGATTATCGACCTGAACGTCTGCGTGGGCTGCCATGCCTGTGTCACCAGTTGCAAGGAATGGAATACCTCCGGCGACGCGGGATATATGTCTGATGACCGGCCCTACGGCGAGGACCCCACGGGTTGTTTCTTTAACCGGGTACAGACCTTCGAGGTGGGCGAATATCCGCGCACCGAGACCGTGCACTTCCCCAAGTCCTGTCTGCATTGCGAGGACCCGCCCTGTGTGCCGGTCTGTCCCACCGGGGCCAGCTATAAAAGACCGGAAGACGGAATCGTACTGGTGGATTACGACAAGTGTATCGGATGCAAGTACTGCTCCTGGGCCTGCCCCTACGGGGTGCGCGAGCTGGATGAACACCAGAAGGTCATGAAAAAATGCACCCTGTGCGTGGACCGTATCTATGATACCCGCCTGCCGGAAACCGAACGCAAGCCGGCCTGCGTGCTGGCTTGTCCGACCAGTGCCCGCCTGTTTGGCGATGTCCACGACCCGGATTCCCGGGTCTCCGTGGCGATCCGCGAGGAAGGCGGTTATGCCCTCATGCCGGAATGGGGTACCCGCCCGGCCAACCACTATCTGCCACGGCGCAAGACCCACATCAGTATTCACAAGGACGAGCTGGAACGCTATGACAATCCGCTCAAGAAGGAGGGTGAACTGCCCAGGCCGGATATCAGTGAGCCGTCTCTGGATGATGTCACCAGCTGGTAATCGCGATGGGCCAGGTCCAGTTATATTTGCAGCACAACCACCGAAAACCGGGGAATCACCCCCCGACCGTCCCCGGCCGCTTTGCCGACCGATTCCGTATTGCCCCTGTTAACTGCCTGATGAAGATCTGAACTCATGCACCCGGCACTTTCCGTTATCTTTCTTACCACCTTGATCGGGGTCGGCCAGGGGCTGTTTCTGGCCCTCTACACCGCAGAAAGTTACCACGCGGTGGGCTTGCTGCCCGCGCAGTCGGAGCAGTTCTACACCGCCGGTGCCCTGGTGGCCGTGGCCTTCCTGGTGGCCGGGCTGATTGCCTCTTTTTTCCACCTGGGCCATCCGGAACGTGCCTGGCGTGCAGCTGCCAAATGGCGTACCTCCTGGCTGTCCCGCGAGGTCATCGCGCTGCCAGTGGCCATGGGTCTCATGTTTGTTTACGGGGTCGTGCATTACCTTGGCTGGGATCTGGCACACTTCGGGATGGTGACCGGGATACCCGGTGACCTGACCCTGCTGGTGGGCGCCCTGGGTGTTGTCGCGACCTTCGGATTGTTCCTGTGCACCGCCATGATCTATGCGAGCATCAAGTTCCTGCAGGAATGGGCCAGCCCCCTGACGGTACTCAACTACACACTGCTGGGCATTGCCTCCGGATTCACCTTTGCAACGGTGTTCGCGGCCCTGTTTGCCACGGACCTGGTCAACTTCTTCGGTGGCTGGGCAATCATTGCAACGTTGGCGGCCCTGGTAACCCGGGTGTCCGCGTTGATACGCAACGCACGCATCAAATACAAGTCATCACTGCAGACCGCCATCGGTGTGCGCCACAGCAACATCAGCCAGCGATCACAGGGCTTCATGGGCGGCTCATTCAACACGCGGGAGTTCTTCCACGGCGCATCACGGCTTTGGTTCAGCTCGGTGAAATGGGTATTCATGATACTGGTATTTCCCGTCCCGGTTGTCTTGCTGAGCCTGGGCATCACCGGTGACTCGCAGGCTGCACTGGTGGCAGCGTTTGTGGCCCAGTACACCGGCTTGCTTGCCGAGCGCTGGTTTTTCTTTGCCCAGGCCAGTCACCCGCAGAACCTCTATTACCAGATGGTGGGTTGAGCCGCACTCGACGCCGGTTGATTTCCCGGCCTGTGTCCCTGTGGCGGCCTCGTTATTTCTGTTCCGCCGCCGAAGGCTTGAGCAGCTTCTCGATCTCGGTCTTGAACACGGCCAATGATTTCGCGCCGCTCATTACGCTGACCTCGCCGGTCTTGTTGTTGCGCAGGATGGTCGCGGGGGTCCCGGTGATACCGATAGTGCGGCCTTCATCGAGGTCTTCTTTCACACGCGCAGCGTAGCGTCCGCTCTCTAGGCATTCTTTGAATGGCTGGCGCTCGAGCCCGAGTTCTTCCGCCAATGGCACCAGCTGCTTCAGCGGGAAGCCATGGCCGCCGGACCGGGTCCTGGTGTAAATGCTGTCAGTGTACTTCCAGAAGGCCTCGTTGCCGCCCAGTTCGCCTGCACATTCCGAGGCCTCGGCCTGTTTCTGGGCCCCGGGATTATGAAAACGCAGGGGGAAGTGGCGGTAGACCCAGTTGACGCGGTTGCCGTAGCTGTCCAGCACCTTTTTCGGTGTCGGGTGAAAGCGTTTGCAGTAGGGGCACTCGAAGTCGGAGTACTCGATGAGGGAGATGCTGGCATCGGGATTGCCCTGTACGTGATCACGGTTCGCGTCCACCGGCCGTACGGCCCTGGCCTTCTCGGCCTTCAGACGCGCCTGCTTGGCCCGGGCAGCTCGTTGTGCCTCGGCCTTTTTGCGTTCATGGGCCAGGATACCCTGCTCGATTTGTTGTTGCAGCCACGGGCCCTCTCGCAGGCGCTTCATGATGCGCTCCTCGAGTTCCTGCATGAGTGCTTCATCAGCGCCAGTGGTCGTGGCCGCCTCATCCCCCAGGGCCGGGGCGGTTGGCCCGGTAACCAACAGGGCGAGTAAGGCGAGGCGCACAAGACCTGTACGGGCACCTGTTAACAAGCTGTCTTGCATGGACACATCTCCCAGCTGGATTTATTGATATCATGTGCGGGCATTCCCATGCCCGTATGGTTTTCTCCAGTGTACCAAATTCATGAGGATGTGGAACTGTCTATGCATTCGCTGCCGGATGAGAGGCCATGTCAATAATGATTGAAAGTGTAGTGTCTGACCTCGCTTTGCGGGATGGATTTCAGTTCTCGAGGATGATTTGCAAGACATGGAAACAGCCGCTATAAAAAAACCCAACACCTCGATTGCCGGTAGAGATAAATGGCTGCTGGGCTTGTTGTTGCTGTGTGCCCTGCTTGCCTATCGAGACTTGATTTTTTGGGATATGGCAGCAGACTTCCTGCCGAGCGTGGTGGGGTCGTATTTTTACCTGTCCGGGACTTCGCCCCATTTTCTTTATGTGCTGGTCCTCGGGCTGTTGATCGTGCGTCGCCGGGACCTTGTGCATGCCTGGCACAGGCACGGCACAGCCTGGTCTGGGGCGCTGTTCCTGGTGCCGGGTGCCTGTCTGCTGTTGTGGGGCCACTATGTCAATGCCAACGATATCGTGCACGTGTCATTCATCCTGGCCGGTCTCGGTACGGCCCGCCTCCTGGCCGGCAAGGCCCTGACCCGTGCAATCCGGCTGCCCGTCCTGATTCTCATCCTGGCGACGCCGCTGCCCGCGGTACTGGTCAACCTGATTGTCTTCCCGTTCCAGCTCTGGGACGCGGTACACACCTCCTGGCTACTCAATATCATCGGCATACCCTCGATGTCAAAGGGCGACATCATCTCCACGGCCGAAAGCAGTTTCTGGGTTGCGGAGTCCTGCACCGCCCTGGGTTTCACCAAGTGGCTGATGATCTTCGCCCTGGCCTATGCCTACCTGTTCCCCGTGTCACGCTGGCACACCGTGCTGCTGGTTTTATCCTCTATTGTGATCGCCTACGTTGTCAATCTGCTGCGGATAATGACCCTGGTACTCAACCCCAAGATGGATGTGTTATCGGTCCATACCGTGCAGGGCATCGTTTTTTTTCTGATCGGATTTTCGCTATTGTATGCTTTGGACAGCCTGTTTCTGCGTGTCTTTGGAAAGAATGCTGCAAAGAATAATCACGAAGCCGTCGACATCGCCGATGATGTTATTCCCGGGCAGAAGCACACACGCTTGTGGGTGCTGGCGGCCATCTTTTCCGCGCTGCTTGTTGCCACGATGGTGATGCCCCGGTGGGCTGAACCACCCGTCGGTTCGGAGGTGAAGATAGCGCTAGCCGATGACATCGGGGAGTGGAGACTGGTAGGTAAACCCAGGATCAACAGTGTGTTTTTGGGCTCGGTGCGCTATTCGTCCCACCTGAACCACCATTACGCCCGCGGCCATGAAAGGGTGACCCTGTTTATCGGGGATGATGACCGTCGCCGCCGTTACCGCAGCCTGCTCTCGGGAAAAAATGCCTACCCGGGGGTAATCGGCCTAGTCGAGGAGCGTGGCCTGGTCGAGCTTGATGCCCTTGACTCACAGATCCTGTCGGTCGTCGCCGACACAGACAATGGCCGCCTCCTGGCCTGGCACTGGTACCAAGGCAGCGGCAGTGCCACCGAAGAGGTCCTGCGTGCACTGCTGGCCCTGGACCAGTCACCGTTCCGCAGGGTAGAGGACGCGCGGGTGATTCGTCTGACCACCTATGTGGAACGTACCCCGGGTGGACGCCGGCAGGCTGAGCAGCGCCTGCGGGGGTTTTTGCGTGATATGAACAACGCACTGGCACAAAAAGAAGAGCCGGGCGTGTAGCCCGGCTCTATATCGAACAGCTGTGTGATTGGCTACAGCTGATTGTCAGTTACGTCAGCCGTAGTGGCCATGATCTCTATTGACAGAGATTGCCGAACCGTCCGTCCGGTTCAGGCGGCCTGCCGGAGCGTACCAACGCGCCGCCGCAGGTAGCCAATACCGGGGGCCGCCAGCAGGAACAGCCAGATCGGGTCCATCCCGGTTGAGGCGTTGGTGCCGAGGGTGCAGCCACCGCCACCGTTACCGCCAAAGAACGGGAATGAGGCCTCGCCACCCACGGCGATGGGGTCATCGATGGAACCATCCGCCATACCGTCCAGGTCGGTTAGTGCATCGCCGTCGGTCAGTTTGACATTCACCGTCCTGGCATCGACCTGGCTCCAGAGGCTGGTCGGGAGCTCGGCGTAGACCCCGCCTAGGTCCACCTTGTAAAGCACCAGGTTGACCGGCAGGTTATCGGAGAACTCCATCAGAATCTCCACGCTGTCACCTGGATTAGGCACGCTGGCCGTGTAGCTGATCACGCCAAACGGGAAGCTGACACCACTCGGTCCGCCCGTCGCATCACCTACGCTCAGGCCAGAGATCCCCTGGCCATCGGAAGTGGTGAGGGTCACACTGCCGCCACCCGGCAGTTCATCCGTCACAGTTTCGGCTTCGCAGGTGGCCGTACAGCCGTCACCGTCAAGTATGTTGCCGTCATCGCAGGATTCGCTCACGTCGAGGTTTCCGTCGCCACAGACCGGAACCGCCGGCAGGGTCGTGGTGGTGGTCGACGGCGCGGCCGTTGTCGTGGTGGTGGTCGCCGGGGCCGCCGTGGTGGTGGTCGTTGCCGGCGCGGCCGTTGTGGTCGTCGTCGGCGTTGCCGTCGTGGTGGTCGTCACGGGCGCGGCCGTCGTGGTGGTCGTCGGGGCGGCCGTCGTGGTGGTCGTCGGAGCGGCAGTGGTGGTCGTCGTCGGAGCGGCCGTCGTGGTGGTCGACGGCGCAGCCGTTGTCGTGGTGGTCGTCGGGGCGGCCGTCGTGGTGGTCGTCGGTGCCGCCGTCGTGGTCGTCGTCGGGGCGGCCGTCGTAGTGGTCGTCGGTGCCGCCGTCGTGGTCGTCGTCGGGGCGGCCGTCGTGGTGGTCGTCGGGGCCGCCGTCGTGGTCGTCGTCGGGGCGGCCGTGGTGGTGGTCGTCGGGGCCGCCGTCGTGGTGGTCGTCGTCGGCGCGGCCGTCGTGGTGGTCGTTACAGTCATACAGATGGCATTACAGGTCGCGGTACCTGGCGGTTCACATTCCTCGGTGAAACCCTCTCCATTGGGGGTCTGGATGACGTTATCGCCACAGATTGTAAATTGGCATGGCCCATCAAATTGATCCGTGGTGTTGTTACAAAGGGTGGAGAATGGGACATCGCCCTCATCACACTCTTCCGGCGGGACTGTATCTGTGTCGATGTTCCCATCACCGCAGAACGGTCCGGCGTATACTGCAAACGGCAATCCTGAGCTGCCCAGCAGGATCGCCAGCAGCAGAAATTTAATCGAGTGGGCAGGTTTCATGTCTGTGACTCCTCTTTATAATCTAGAATTATTCTATAGGCGCTGAAGCCAACCTTTATTATAGTAATACTTGGGCAAAGTAGAATACCATAGCGGCAATTATCCTGCCCATGAAATCCTGGTGTCATCCGTATGGCGATAGCCCCCTCTGGAACGGTTGTGGTACGCCGCAATAGTTATTAATCCAGAATGAATATTTCTAATTGGCATCAGGTGTGCCGGGATAAGAAGCGGAATCTGATAGCAATTCCAGCTTATTCCCCAATCAATTTATTGGCAGCCTCTGCCACAACTGGTTTCATTTCAAGTACCTTGCCCGTTGTTCCTGCGTTGCTCCAGATGCCCGGAAGCAATCGGGTGCGATACATCTATTTCAATGACTTAAGGACCGAACTTCACCCAGACCATGTGCTCCACTGGAAGGCACGTATCGACGCTAGACATGTTGAGAATATAACTTTATTAAAGCTTAATAATATATCGCACAATAGCAGCCATTTGGGCCATGGATTAACACTGTATGCAGACACCATAAAATGCAAACTACTGAATCAGGCAGTTAAATAATGTCGATCAGGAGTCTGCCCGGATCATATTGCGGCGCCAGTTACAGCACCATCCCGGTCCGCGATATCGAACTGCCATCTGACAGCCGACCGCGGGATCGGCGCTTGCAGGCAGGTGTAGAAACCCGACTGGTAGCCGCCTGCCGGGAGGCACGCAATCCGCATCTGCTGCCGATCGTGCGACTGGCGCTGGAAACCGCCATTATAAGTAGCCTGTCTTGTTTTTTGGTGATACTCATCACGGCTGGTAGGTAGCTACCGGTGAGAGCAGGACATGCGCCCGCGGAGTACGAGTCAAAACGCCTATACCCGCACTGGCTTCCATGTCAGTCGGCAGGAGGCGGTCAACAATAGCTGAGTCTAACCCGAAGCTGTTAAGTGAAAAAAAGCCGGGCTCCCTCCCGGCTTTTTTGTGCAGGCCTTTTCGTACTTTCACTAGTAGATCGCATCCAGCAACAGGAAACCACCCAGCAGGACAGCTATCCATAACACCATGCTGCCGGTAGGCCAGTGCGAGGCCAGGTGATACTCGGTCAGAGACCAGCGTATCAGGGTCTCCTGCATACGCTTCAGCGGGCCCTTTTTTGCATCCGACAAGCTGTGGGCGAGTTGCTGCATACTATGGCGTACAAAACCCGCACTTTCCGGCAGGAGTTTGCGATAAAGCCATTCCGTATCGATATTGACGGAGTGAAGTTCAGGCGGGTACAGGCCCTGCTTGTTCAACCAGACAAACGCCAGGGCGGAGAAAAACAGCAGTTGTAACTGGGCCAGTACATGCGTGGTGTCGTACGGCCAGTAGTCGACTTGCCAGGGCAGCAGGGCGTAGAGGTACTGTGGCTGGGAGCCGATAAATACGCACAATATCGCCGCGATACTCATGGCAATGAGCATATTGCCGGGTGCCTCTTTAGTACGGATGCCTGCATCATGCGCAAAAAACGCAAAGTACGGGATCTTGATCCCTGCATGATGGAATACACCGGCTGAAGCAAATAACAGCATCAACCAGAGGTAGTTGTAGCCCTCCTCGATCATGGCGGTCATGACCATGGACTTGCTGACAAAACCACTGAATAGCGGGAACGCCGATATGGAGGAAGCCCCGACGATGCACAGCAGTGCCGTCTTGGGCATGGATTTGTACATGCCGCCCAGATCGGAGCCATTGATGTTGCCGGTCCGGTACAGGACGGCACCCATGGTCATGAATAACAGGCC
>CAMYJI010000024.1:2765-56620 GCA_947258545.1 uncultured Ectothiorhodospiraceae bacterium | reverse complement strand
AGTCTCTAACGACTTATGACGGACTCGGTCTCAATCCTTTCTCCTGGCTCGTGGCAAATATCCTATTTCCAACGAGTTGGTTCAAGCATAGGATGACGGATTGATCAGAGTTTCCCTAAGCCGATGATTGACCGTACTGCTCCCGGTAATACTGCCGGTATTCCCCGCTGCGCACCCGCTCGCACCAGTCGCGGTTGTCCAGATACCACTGGATGGTGCGTTCAATGCCGGATGTGAAGTCATGCGCCGGCGTCCATCCGAGTTCGTCCCGCATCTTCCCTGAATCGATGGCATAACGGCGGTCATGGCCGGGCCGGTCCTTCACGAAGGTGATCTGGTCACGGTACGAGGCCGCGCCCGGCTGCAGTTGATCCAGCCGGTCGCAGATCAGGTTGACGATATCGATGTTATGCCACTCGTTTTCACCACCGATGTTATACACCTGGCCGGGCTTGCCATCATTGATGACATCATCGATGCCGCGGCAATGGTCCTCGACATAAAGCCAGTCACGTACATTCATGCCATCACCGTATACCGGTATCGGCTTGCCCTCGAGTGCGTTCAACAGCACCAGCGGAATCAGTTTCTCGGGAAACTGGTAGGGACCGTAGTTATTCGAGCAATTGGTTGTCAGTACCGACATGCCATAGGTCTGGTGGTAGGCTCGCACCAGGTGATCCGAAGCCGCCTTCGAGGCCGAGTAAGGGCTGTTGGGTGCGTAGCCGCGTGTTTCTGTGAACGCTGGCTCATCGGGTGCCAGGCTGCCGTAGACCTCGTCGGTTGACACGTGCAGGAAACGTTGCGCGGGCGAGAAATCCTTCCATACGTATTTGGCCGCCTCGAGCAGATCGAAGGTGCCCAGTACATTGGTCTTGATAAAGGCATCGGACCCCAGGATGGAACGGTCCACATGGGATTCGGCCGCGAAATTGACCACGGTATCGATGCCCTCCTCTTCCAGCAGGCGTTCGACATCGGACCGGTCGGCGATATCACCATGCACAAAGCGGTAGCCTGCTACCGATTCGATATCGCACAGGTTCTCGAGATTACCCGCATAGGTCAGGGCATCGAAGTTGACGACCCGGTCATCGGGGTGATGGTTCACCCAGTAGCGGATAAAATTTGAACCGATGAAACCGGCACCACCGGTTACCAGCAATCTGCGCATGCCTGCAACTCCTTCAGCATCTTTGCGTGGATGATGCCTTTCATATAAACCGCCTGCTGCAGGAGAATTAAAACAATAACATTGTTTTTCAAAATGATCGAACAACAAGCGATCAGGCTTGCAATGGATTCGGACATCGGAATCACATGGCAGGAAAAATCAATCCCCTGAATATCCGGGGAAGCAAAATCATCTTGCAGCGAAAGGAATTGCTGCTGTAGATCTAGATCTTGTCCGGTGACACGAATCCGCCGGGGAGTTCCGCACCGCCACCGAAAAAGAACTTCTCCATTTCCTCTTCGAGAAATTTGCGCGCCTTGGGATCGATGGGCGAGATCCGATGTTCGTTGATGAGTATGGTCTGGTGGCGCAGCCACTGCTGCCAGGCCTCTTTGGAGACATTATCGAAGATCCGCTGCCCCAGGTCACCGGGATAGGTCGGCGCATCCAGACCCTCGGCCTCTCTGCCCAGTTTGACGCACTGCACCATTCGAGTCATACCGTTTCCTCATTCATTGCAATTCATTGATCCGTTGCAGCAGGCGTTCAACCGGTGCTGCCAGTCCCAGTTCATCACGGGAATCAGGGTTATACCAGAGCCGCTCGCGGCCTTCCATGACGGCAACGGGACGCTCATCGGCAATCGCCAGGACCGGGGTGATCTGCAGCTGGAAATGGCTGAAGGTGTGCTTGATGGCGCGCCACTCGTCGACCAGCCGCACGCGGCAACCCAGCCGCTCGACGCAACCGGCCTCAAGCGCCTCGTCGGGCGCCAGCTCGGGAAAGCTCCACAGGCCACCCCAGATCCCGGCCGGGGGACGCTTCTCCAGCAGGACCTCGCCGGCCGCATTGCGCAGCAGCAGCATGCGTGTCTTGCGCAACGGCAGCTGCCTGCGCGGGCGTGGTGACGGGTAGTCGGCCTGGCATCCACTGGCCCGGGCCTTGCAGTCCGCCTGCAGCGGGCACACACCGCACGCCGGGCTTGCCCGGGTACACACGGTGGCGCCCAGGTCCATCATCGCCTGGGTATAGGCCGCCACCTGCGTGGTTGGTGTGTACTGTTCTGTCAGTGTCCACAGGACCTTCTGCACCGCGGCCTGTCCCGGCCAACCCGCGAGCGCGTGGAAGCGTGCCAGCACGCGCTTCACGTTGCCGTCGAGGATGGGGTGCCGCTGCCCGGCGGCAAGTGCCAGGATGGCACCGGCGGTCGAGCGGCCGATGCCGGGCAGCGCCAGCAGTGCCTCCAGGTCTTCGGGGAACCGGCCCGCGTGTTGGTCGCGGATGATCTGCGCGGCGGTTTGCAGATTACGGGCGCGGGCATAATAGCCCAGCCCTGACCAGTGGTGCAGCACCTGGTCCTGTTCGGCGCCTGCCAGGGCCTGCACATCGGCAAAGCGTGCCATGAAGCGTTCGTAGTAGGGAATCACCGTGGCCACCTGCGTCTGCTGCAGCATGATCTCGGAGACCCACACCCGGTAGGGTGTCGGATTGACCTGCCAGGGCAGATCGTTGCGCCCGTGTCGGGCAAACCACTCCAGCACCCGTGCGCTGAAATCTGTCGCCCTCACCGTGCGTCCACCTGCCGGGCACGCGCCTCCATGATGGCGCTGCTTTCCCTGACTTCATTGATCAGCTGGCGTTCGAACAGCCAGGGTCCGATCAGCGGCGGCACCCAGAATGAAGGTTCCAGTGTTGCGCTGAAGTGCATGGTGGTCCCGCCACCCGCCGCCGCCAGGTCCCAGCGCGCGGACCCCTGCCGGAAATCGCTCAACGCAGGCAGGATGACGGCCTCGACCGTCCCGTTGGCATCCTGGGTGATGTCCTGTACCTGGGTAACGCTGCGGCAGAAGAACAGGATGCAGGCCCTGATGACGGTATGGACCCGGTGCCTCTTCGGGCCGTGTTCCAGTACGACACGGCTCTCTGTCAGCGATGAATTGATCTCGGTGAGGTGGTCGTAGTCGGTGATCAGCCGTTGCACGGTCGCCGGTGGCGCGTCGATCCGGGCCGTCAGCGCCAGCGTATAGACACCGGCTTCCAGGTTCGAGGATGAGTCGAGTATCTCGCCGGCCGCTGCAAGCAAGGGTGCGAACAACAGACACCAGACGACATGATGCACCGGCAGCCTGCCTTAGTTGAACAGTCCCTTCAGCGGAAGGTCCTTGAGCTTGTCCTTGAGCTTGTCCTGCACCTTTTCTTCAACCTTCTGCTTGATTTCCTCTTTCTTTTCTTCGACCTTTTCCTCGACCTTGGCCTTGGCCGCCTCGCTCAGGGCCGCGGCCACATCCGGGGTGTAGCTCGGCTTGCTGAAGGTGCCGCCGATGCGCACCGGTATGGCCACTCCTTTGAGCTCGCCCAGCCCTTTGCCACCCTGCCCCTCGATACTGCCCACGATCTTGGTCGTCAACAGGTAGTCGATGGTCTCCTCCGGCAGGCTGGCCTCGCCCTTGCCGGTGACCCGCAGCAACGGGGACTGCAACGACAGGTCGTCGTTCCTGACGACGCCGTTGGTCACGGTCGCCGTGCCGCGCAACTCGGCAAAGTCGGTCTGGTTGGCCTGGGTGTCAGCGGGGGCCGGCTGCCCCTTGAGCTTGGCCTGGGCGTTGCGAATCAGGGAGGCAATATTCACGCCCTTGACGGCACCGTCCGTGAAGGCGAACCCGGCCGTACCGTTGAGCGTCTGCCGCAGTTGTTCCGGGGTGGCGCCTCGACCCTTCAGCGTGGCCTGAAAGTCAGCCGTGCCCAGCAGCTTGTCGTCCCCGGTCAGGTCCTTGAGCAACGGCCCGGCCTGCACCCCGCTGACCTTTTCATTCAGGGACAGCACCGGGGTGTCCTGGCGTGCATCCAGGGTGATATCCCCGCGGTACTGGCCACCGTACATGCTCGCGCCGGCCGGGTTGATGCGCAGCAGCCCGTTTTTCGCCTTGACGGTGAACTCGATATCGGTGGAACGCAGGTTATAGGCCTTGAGACTGGCCAGCTTCAGGGTACCCGACAGGTTCAGCCCCCGCAGGGTATCGACAGGCAGGGCGCCGGCACCGCCGGCGGCGGCCGCGGCCGGGGTGGCGGCCACCGTCTCGGCATCCTCGCTCGGCGGCGGCAGGTAGCGGTCCAGGTCGATCTGGTCGGCCTGCAGCGTGAAACCGATGGCCGGTTTGTCGAACTGGTCGACGCGCACACTGCCATCCAGCGTGGTGTCATCGAGCTGCACCTTCAGGGAGGTGGCGGCCGCATGAGAAGTCGATGCCTCCCAGTCCAGCCTGGCACCGGCCTTGCCCAGCACGCTGGCATCCGCGGTTTCCGGCACGTCCTGGCCCAGCGCCTTGATGAGCTCGCGCGGTACGAATTCCTCAACCGCCAGGGTGCCTTTGAAGCGCGGGTCATCCCCGCCTATCGCCGACCCGCTGGCGTTGCCCGTGAGCTTCAGTCCCAGGGTCTCCACAATCAGCTGCGGCATGTTCAGCGTCTGCGCCTCCATATCCAGCGCCATGTCAGTAGCCAGCGAGAGTTGCATCTGGCCCGCGGGAATACCGGCGCCTTTCAGGTCGAGCTTGAGACGGGTCCCGTTGATATCGACGGCCTGCAGTGAGGGGGCAACCAGCACCTCACCCAGCAGGTCAAAGCGGCCGGACATGGCCGGCTCGGTGGACTCGACCAGGAATTGCAGGTCGAGATCGAAGGCCTCACCGGGCTTGATGGCGCCCGTGCTGAATGCCAGCTCATCGATGACGTAACTGGTCCCGGCCGCCTTGTCCTCCCAGAGGACTTCGGCATCGGTCACCTGAACGCCGCCGATAGCCAGTCCGGCCAGCGCCGTCTCCGGTGCCTCGGCCTCCTCCGCTTCTTTCGCTTCACCCTGCAGGTCCTGCCAGTTGGTCTGGCCGCTGGCATCCTTGGCGAGACGCAGACGCAGGCCATCCAGTTTCACGGTGTCCATTTCCAGTTGCTTGCTCAGCAGCGGCACCAGCTTGACGCGCACCTGGACCTTTTCCATGCTGGCCATCGGCTGCTCACCGAAGCCTTCCGCATTGCTAAGACGTGTCGGGCCGATGTCGAGCCCCAGCCAGGGAAATACCGACAGGCCGATATCACCTTCTATTGTCAGGTTGCGGCCGGTCTGCTCTTCCACCAGCGTGGCAATGCGGTCCTTATAGTCATTGGGATCGACCAGGAACGGCAGTGCAATGGCCAATGCGACCACCAGCAGGATAACGAACGCAACCAGGCCCAGAATGAATTTGATCAGCTTTCCCATGATTCCTGTCCTTGTGTCTGCGGATGTGTAATACGCTAGTCCGCAATTCTCACCGGGATCCCGGACGCTGCGCTCCGTTCATCACCTTAGTGACTTATTTGACTCTACCGCCGCCCGGTGAGAAATGCGGGCTACGCACAGTATAGTAACTCACTCCCCTGTTTCCTATTGGCTGATGGCTGTAAAAAGAAAAGGGGTGTGTGATTAAACCACACACCCCTTTCCGGGTAAGGCCCTGTACCTGACGGTACAGTGTAAACTTTTGTTACAGCCTAGGCGCAGGTGTCAGCCTTGACCCGGTTGGTACGCTCCAGGCGGCGAGCCTTGAAACGCTCCTCGGACTCGAGGCGGCGCTGCTCGATTGCCTTGCGCGACTCTTCCCGGCGCGCCTCGGCTTCCAGTCGATAAGCCTCACGATCGGCATCCAGGTTGCGGTCAAATCCGTAGCTCGCACGCTCGAAACCGATGGGACGATCGAAACCGATAACCGGACGGTTCTGCAGGGACTCCTGGACGTTCTTCTGCATCTCGGCCTGCATCTCCTGCACTTGCTGCTGCATCTCCAGCATGTCGGCATTGCGCTGCTCGATCATCTCACGCTCCATCTCGATCATCGGGGCAATCTGCGCCGCATGGAACTCGGCAGCCTGACGCTGGGCGTTCTGCATGTGCTCGACTGCCTTGGCCTGCTGATCGGCCATCGCCTGACGCTGTTCTTCGGTCAGCTCGAAAGTCGGCTGCACCGGTGCAACGTAGGTCGGCTGAACCGGGGTCACGACTGTGGACTGAAGCGGGACCTGGACAGTCGTGTCGGCCGGAACCGTGTCAACCGCAGGTGCGGGTATGCCATAACCGTAAGGGGCACCGCCGTAGCCGTAAGGACCATAGCCGTAGTACGGGTAGTCATAACCGTAACCATAACCGCGGCCGTAACCACGACCACGACCATGACCGCTGAAGCTCATGCTGAAACCGCCGTCGAGATAACCGTCGCCCCAGCCGTCATTTCCCCAGAAACCGTCATTTCCCCACCAGGCTGACGCAGAAGCCGAAGCAACTACCAGCGTGGCAGCGGATATTACGCTCGCTAATTTTTTCATGATGTAAGTGTCTCCACTAAGTTAATTGAAAGGTAAATTCGATTAAAAAATTTAAAATCTTCCCCGACCCACTGGATCCGCAGCGTATGATAAGTAAATTACCGATTACTTATTAATTAAGTAAATATATTTACATATAGGGATAAATTAAAATATTTGGAAATAAACCAATGTCCCGAACAGGAGAACGAGAAACAGGTAACCCATTATCAACTTTACGCATCCTTCGCACATGCTGAATCTCCTTAATTATCTGAAAAATATGTATTTCCCTTGGTAAGGGAGCCACAAAACACGGTGCGGACCGGACCGGTAGGTACGTATCGCGATCGTCCTGGTGCCCAGGGATCCTGCCCACTACGCACCAGTACCACCGTTATTGATAAGTATATAACTGTTTTCTTATAATTTGTTTTAGTTTCTGCTTATATGCACATCAGTTATATTTATCGTTGCAGGGGATTCAGGACCGGTGCGCGCCTGCCCCGGTTGCTGACGGTCGGGCTGGCTCGATCGCCGTGGCGGCAGAAGCAGGACGGGATTCCGGCTGGTAGGGGCCGGCGATGAATGGAGCGGGTGATGGGAATCGAACCCACGTTTGAAGCTTGGGAAGCTCCAGTTCTACCATTGAACTACACCCGCAGTACGCCGGCAAGACGCAAGTTTACCGTCTCCGACACAGCCAAGTCACCACCTGACGTTATCCGGATCGAGTAGACCGGGAACCAAAGAAGCCCTGTTACGCTCGAATGAAATAATGGCGGGCAGACACACGTCTTTAAAGAAAACGCATACCGGGGACATGAGCATGAAGAAACGCAGATTATTCAGCCAGCCACGCCGTACCATTATCAAGTCGGCCGGTTTACTGGGCGGCCTGTTTGCCATGCGCCAGGCGCAGGCACACCATACCGAGTCGCATTTCGAGGATGACTCGAAACACCATATCGTCTACCAGTGCAACCAGGCGGACCCGGAGTACCTGGGGCATGTGCTGTTCTCGGCCGGTGAACTGCTGCGCAAGTACGGCGATGACATCGAGATCGTGGTGGCCGCCTTCGGTACCGGACTGCACCTGCTCGGCAAGCACCCCAAGCGCCCCATCCCCGCGGAATTGCAGCAGCGTGCGGCCTCACTGGCCGACTACGGCGTGGCCTTCCATGCCTGCGGCAACACCATGAAGTCACTCGACTGGAAAGAAGACGACCTGCTTGCGTTCGCCAGGGTGGTGCCGATCGGTGTCGACGACATCATGCAGCTGCAGGAAAGGGGCTTTGCCTATATGAGCTGGTAATAGCGCATTGCCTGCGGTCAAACCGCCGGGCTGATCTACGCGTACATCAAGGTCAGCCGCGACCCACCGGTCCGGATGCATACAGCGCCTCGATCTCCCGATCGAACTGTTCCAGCACCTGCGCACGCTTCACCTTGAGCGTCGGGGTCAGCAGCCCGTTGTCCACGGTCCAGGGTTCGTGCACCAGGATCACCCGCCGCACCTTGGCATAGATCGGAAAATCCTTGAGTTGTTCCCTGATGGCCTTCAGCATGTGACTGCACAACTTTTCATTTGAAAGGCTGGCATCGTCATAGGGGTCCAGGCCGTAATGATGCGCCAGGCCGAGCCAGCCATCCGGGTTGAGGACCACGATCGCCGCCAGGTAGGGTTTGCCTTCGCCGATAATCAGCACCTGGTCGATCAGCGGATCGAGACAGATGGCCATCTCCATGTCCATGGGCGGGATCTTTTCCCCGTTGGACAGCACCAGGATGTCCTTGATTCGACCGGTTATATAGATATGCCCGTTTTCGATACGCGCCTGGTCACCGGTGTGCAACCAGCCCTGCGGGTCGATCATATCGGCAGTGGCCGCGTGATTGTTCCAGTAACCCTGCATCATGCCCGGTGTCTTCACCAGCAACTCGTTATTCTCACCGATGCGCACCTCGACACCGTTCAGCGGCACCCCGACACTGTCCGGCTGGTTGTCATCGGGCACGTTCACGCTGATGACGGGACTGGTCTCCGTCAGGCCATAGCCCTGCAGGATCGGCACGCCCAGCCCGATGAATATCCTGGCCACCGGCAGAGGCAGGGCCGCGCCACCGCTCACGGCCAGGCGCAGGCGCCCGCCGAGTTTTTCCGTGACCTTGCCGGCGACCAGCCGACGCAGCACCGGCCAGGCCATCAGCCTGGGCCGCCAACCGGCGCGGCGCTGCTCGCGTTCGAAGCGGTGCCAGCCGACCTCGGTGGTATAACGGAACAGGGTACGGGCCAGTGCGGATTTGCCGGCCATCTGCCCCTGGATACGCCCGTAGACACGCTCGAAGATGCGCGGCACGGCGATCAGCACCGTGGGCCTGAGCTGCTGCAGGTCCTCGGCCAGTTGCATGATGGAGCGCGCGTAGGCCACCGCGGCCCCGGCCATCATCGGCAGGTAGTAGCCGGCGGTCCTTTCCAGCGTGTGCGACAGGGGCAGAAAGGACAGGAACAGGTCTTCCTGGTAGCAGTCAATCATCGTGAGGGCGGAATGCGCGATTGACAGCATATTGTGATGCGTGAGCATGACGCCCTTGGGACGCCCGGTCGTCCCCGAGGTGTACACAATCGAGGCCAGTCCATGCGGATCACCGTTACGCGCCACCAGTGCATCCGCCTGTTGCGGTAGCCAGTCGGCCACGAAGCGGACACGTTCGTCATCGACCAGTTCGGGCGGTGCGACCTCCGGACGGTTCAGGATCAGCACCCGCTTCAATTCATCGTGCTGCTCGAGTGCCGGTGCCAGTCGCCTCCAGCTGCCCGCGTCCTGCACCAGCAGGACCCGGACCGCGGCATCCTTGAGCATGTAACCGATGTTGTCAGGCCGGTCATCGGTATACAACGGCACCACCACCAGCCCGCAGGCCAGGGCCGCCTGGTCGAAACAGACCCATTCCCTGCTGTTGCGCAGGTGCACGGCCACCCGTTCACCGGGCTGCAAGCCCTCGGCCGCGAGGGCATCACGCCAGCGCGCCACGGCATCGCCGACCTCCCGCCACGAGGTATCCAGCCACTGTTTGCTGGCGGCGTCAAAGTGTCGGTAGGCCAGCGCCTCGGGGGTCCGTCTGACCCGCTGGTACAACAATCCGTCCAGCGTGCCGGCGATCTCTGCCGAAACGATATCCTCGTTCCATTGAGCCATAAGCCCTTCTTTCCCGGGGGTATGAACTTTCGCGCTACAATTACGCTAAAATGTCACCCGGAAGCAATACCCTTCCCGGATCAACTATCATGAATATCTTATTGAACGGCTCCCCCAGGGTGGTGCCGGATAATCTGACCGCCGGCGGCCTGATCAATGAACTCGGCCTGGCCAACACGCGCCTGGCACTGGAGGTCAACCAGCAGATCGTGCCGCGCAGCACCTTTGAAACCCACCCTATCAGGCCCGATGACAAGGTCGAGATCGTGCAGGCCATCGGCGGTGGCTGATCGGCCACGTCACGCTCATTCGTCTCAAAGTATCAGCGAGTTAAATAGTTATGTCCACAGTCATGCAATCACAACCCAGCCAGTCCACCGATCCGCTGGTCATCGCCGGCGTTGAATATCACTCCCGCCTGTTGGTGGGCAGCGGTAAATACAAGGACCTGGAGGAAACCCGGGCGGCCACCGAGGCCAGCGGCGCGGAGATTGTCACCGTCGCCATCCGCCGCACCAATATTGGCCAGAATCCGGATGAGCCCAACCTGCTGGATGTCATCTCACCAGACCGCTACACCCTGCTGCCCAATACCGCCGGCTGCTACACGGCCGAAGACGCGGTGCGCACCTGTCGCCTGGCACGGGAACTGCTCGATGGCCACGACCTGGTCAAGCTGGAAGTGCTGGGCGATGAGACCACCCTGTTTCCGGATATCGTGCAGACCCTGCAGGCCACCGAGACCCTCGTCAAAGACGGCTTCAAGATCATGGTCTACACCAATGACGATCCCATTATGGCGAAGCGCTTCGAGGACATGGGCTGCGTTGCGGTCATGCCGCTGGCGGCACCCATCGGGTCCGGGCTGGGTATCCGCAATCCCTACAATATCCTGACCATTGTCGAGAATGCCAGCGTCCCCATCCTGGTCGATGCCGGCGTGGGCACCGCCTCGGATGCCGCCATCGCCATGGAACTCGGCTGCGACGGTGTGTTGATGAACACCGCCATTGCCGGCGCGAATGACCCGGTGCTGATGGCATCGGCCATGCAGAAGGCCATCGCGGCCGGGCGCGAGGCCTTCAGGGCCGGGCGCATCCCGCGCAAGCGCTACGCCAGCGCCTCCTCCCCACTTGATGGGACTTTTTTCTGATTGACCGGAGCCTGCATCGACCCGGACGTCGTTATTCAGACCTGCGGGGAAGTTGCCACGTCACACTCAGCGTTCGAGGGTGAAGAGTAAATCCGCACCCGTTGCCGTGCCGGTCTCGGTCTGCAAGGACCAGCGCCGACTCATCTCATAGCGCATGCGCAACTGGTTGGCGGTATCGAACAAACCGACACTGTAATTCACGTACAGGCGCGGCGAGAGATACTTGCCTATCACCAGCGCCGCCTCTTCGAGCGTATCGCCACCCGTCACCGCCACCTCGTCCAGACCGAAACTGCTGCCGATGGTCTCGGCCAGCAGGTTGCCGCCCTTCATGCCCAGAGACGAGGCAGCCTGGAACAACAGCTGACCTTCCGCGCTGGATGCCCGCGCCAGTGGCCTTCCCAGCAACAAATAGGACAGGGTGTCCGCCTGCGACAGAGGCGGGGTAGAAAACAGATTGAACTCCGGATCAAGCAGGGTACCACCGACACTGACACCCGCGGTTACATCGGACACCTTGCGCACCGCCCGCACATCGAGGCCCGGGTTATCGACCGGTCCGCCCGTAAACAGCAGCCGGCCCTGCTCGATCGCGAGGTCCTGGCCATACGCCGTGTAGCTGCCGTCCAGCACACGCAAAGCACCGCGCGCCGTCGTCACCCGCTGTGGCTCGTCCACCACCTTGAGTTCTCCGCCAAACCGGCCCTTGAGTCCGAAGCCGTCAAACTCCACCTTGTCGCCGAGCACCACTTGCACCTGCGTATAAACCGCCATGCGTTCCTCAACGCCAGACTGATCATCGACCAGCACGACATCCCGCGAGGGCGAGACCGCACCGCTGAAATCCCTCGGTTCCAGACGCGCCTCCGGGATCGTGAGCACACCCTTGAGGTCAAGCCGGCCCGGCTGCAGCGCCAGCTGCAGGTCCGGACTGGCAAGTACGCGCGCTTCGGGCAGATTGATGGCCTCGAAGCCGTTGCCTGTGATCGCGAACCGACCCGACCAGGGTTGTTCAGGCTTCAGCTCAAGCCGCCCCTTAAGCTGCAGGTCGCCGGGTCCTGATTGCGCGGACGCGGTAACCGCCACCCGTCCCTGCTGATCACCGCTGGCCCGCAGGTTGAGTGCCGTTAACCGTATGCCTGCGGGCACGATTGAGACCTCCGCATCGCGCAGCTCTGCGAAACCCTGTATTGCCGGGGCCGCGAGTGTCCCGGACAGTTGTACCTCGGCGGCAACCTCGCCTTTCAGCCGCTCCACCTCCGCAAACAGCGCCTCCATGAGTCCCGGATCGCGCAGTTGAGCGTGTACCTCGCCACGCAGCGACTGGTCAGCCGCGTCCTTGCCCGGACGAAAACCGGGCAGCACCACGGTTGCCAGGACCGTGTCTCCGGCAACCAGCTCGAACTTGCTGCTGAGCCGTGCACCCCCGGCATCGACCTGAACGCTGACCTCGCCCGGTCCATGGCTGACAGTCTCCCGGTTGTCGTCAACCGACCAGGTGACATTTCCAGGCGCGATCGAAATACGTGCATCACCGATCAGCAAACCGGCGGCGCTCAACTGTCCGCTCGCCCGGGCATCGATGCTTGCTGTCAGTTCAGCATCGGTGGGCAACCAGGGTTGCAAGCGTGCCAGTGGCCAGTGTCGCAGTTCGCCGTCACCCTGCCAGCCCTGCTGCACTCCGCCACTGAGCTGAACACAGAGGCCGGCCTCAGCCTGTTGCCAGCAGGTCTGCGGAAGTTTCAGCAGGTCCCCGCCAGCTTCCAGATTTATCGGCCGGGTCAGGGCCCAGCGACCGGTCTCCGGTAACTCCCAGTCCGCCGTCGCCAACTCGCCCCGCCAAAGCGGCTCACGCCACTGCCCGCGCAGGTCAATGCGCAATGCATGTCCGACACCCTGGGCCTCCACATTCACCTGGTGATTACCCAGGGTACCGTCGCTGCGCGCGCTCAACCTGTCGATACTCCGGCCCGCCAAATTGACACCGCTGGCGGCGAGCTCTGCGGTCAGCGGTGCATCCGAGTCCACTAAACTGGCGTTCACCTTCAGGGTCGCGGTTTCGGCCCGGAGCTTCGGTCCACGCAGCCCGGTCATGCTGGCGGTTGCGGCCACCAGCGGCTGGGTTCGCGGGCCGCTCATGCTTCCCTGACTGGAAACGGCGCCGTGCCATCGGGGTAACAGCTCGTTGATCCGCGGGACTTCGGCCTGCCAGTCCAGGTCCCACTGCTGCGTAAGCTGCCCGCGGGCCTTGATCCGCGCATCACCCGACTGCAGTTCCAGCTGGTCAACGAACCAGTCCGACTGTGCGACCCGTAACTGCAGGCCCGCCTGTACCGGATACTCGCGCAGCGTCCCGCGCAGAGAATCGGCGACCAGGGAAAAGCTTGGCGCCCCTTCGCTGTACTGACCCTCGGAGCGCACGGTCCCGGAAACCCGGCCCGGCCATTCCCGCCAGTGCCGCCCCGGATCAAGGGCATCGCCGGCCAGGCTCAGGGTCCAGCGCAGACCGTCCCGCCAGGTCAGTTCTCCCGAGGCCGTCACGTGCCCGTCAAGCACGGACCCATCGAGCTCACTGACCCTGAGGTGCTCGGCACTGCCCTGCCCGGCCAGCGACCAGCTGCCAGGCGGTAACTGCACGCCGCCGAGTTCCAGGTTAGCGGCAAGCCGGTAATCGCTGAGCGCGCCAGTAATGGTGAGCTGACCACGCCGGCTCTGCCATTGCGGTTCGACGAATGGCCAGCCCAACTGCTCCCAGCCGATCTCGAGCGCTAACGCCTGACCGGCAAGATCGGTTTCGCCGCTCAGACGCAGTTGCACATCCTCCCGGGTCACGGCCAACGGCTCGATCCGCCAGCGGTCCTCTGCAATCTGTGCAGCCTTGCCATGGACTCCCACGGTATACAGGGCTTCGGCCGCGTAATCGGTCTGCAGGTCGCCCTCGATGTTGATCCTCTGCAGATCGCCCGAGGCCTTTAATGCGGCTCCGAGTTGCGCCTCCGGCAGCGTCGGGCCCAGGGCCTGAAGACCCGTGGTCGGAATATCGAGCGCCCCGCTCCAGCGCAGTTCGCCCAGGGGCTCCTCCAGGACCGCGGTCAGGCTGGCTGCAAGGGGGGCCGCCAGCTGATGCTGGAGCTCGAACCGGTTCCAGTTGCCCGCCACGGACCCCTCACCGGCCCAGGCAGGCGAGTTTGGCGGTTGCACTTGCCACGCTAGCTGCAGCGCGGTGGCGGCTGCTGCTGAAAGACCGGCTTTGCCGGAGACCTCCAGCTGCGCCTGCGGCAGCGACACCAACAGCCGATCGATCGTGACCTGGTCGCCCGACCACTGGCCGGTGAGCGCGATGCTCTCTACCTGTAGGGGCTCACCATCCGCAACCCGTACCTGTAGTTCGGCAAGCCTGACATCCTGTAACTCGAGCGCCACTGGTAACCGCAAGTCGGGTAGCGGCGCCGCCTTCGGGCTATCCTCGGTTGCCGCCGGCAGGCTGACTGCGACATTCCCGACTTGCAGACGCTCGATCAACAGGGTCCCGCCCAGCAGCCGTTTCGGCTGCCAGTCAAGCTCGAACCCGGCAACGGCCACCCCGGTACCGGCGTCACGGTAATCGACACCCCTCAGCATCATCGGACCGAGCAAGCGGCCAGAGGCATCGGCAATCACCAGCTCGCCCGGTACCAGCGGCGTCACGATCCGCACCAGCGCACGCAATCCCGGTTCCGTCGCCGCAAGCCACAACAGTCCAGCCGCGACCAGAACAAACACGGCCGCAAAGCCGGCCAGAAATTTTCGGGATCGACTCAAAGGTCCGGTACCAGGGTAATATGAAGCCGCAACGGATTGTCTGACTCGGAAATGGCGGCGGCCACATCCACCCGGACCATGCCCACGGGTGACTGCCAGCGAACGCCGACGCCGGCACCGGTCTCCAGTCCCTCGTCGAAGGCGTCAAAGGCATTGCCGGTATCGACAAACGCCGCCACCCGCCAGGGACCACGGATCCGATGCTCGTATTCGAGACTTCCGACCAGCAGGTGCCGACCGCCAACCACCTCACCGGAACTGTCGCGCGGCCCCAGGTCGTCCAGGTCGAATCCGCGCACACTCTGATCTCCGCCGGCAAAAAAGCGCTGCGATGCCGGCAGTTCCCGGAATTCACTCACCCAGGAACTGCCCATGGTGCCACGGGCCAGCACGCGACCGTTCGCACCTGCCGGCACAATCCATTTGGCATCGGCCCGCGCCTGCACGAAGCTGGTGTCCGACAGCAGTCCCGCCACGGCCCCGCGCAGATCGAACTGCAACCGGTAGCCACGACTCGCGACCATACGGTTATCGGCACGCACCCGCGACAGTGTTATCGCGGGCATCAGCAGGTTCGTGGTTTCGTCGGTCAGCCCGACAGTGAAGTCCTCCTTCTGATAGGTCAGCGATAAATTCTCGCGCCACCTGTCACGTACCCTGGTGCGATTGATTCCCAGTGCGTGGGTGCGACTATCGACGCTGTCCGTATCCTCCCGCCGGCTGGAGGCATCGATCGCCAGCCGGTCGGTACGCGGATTACGGATGGGGAAGTTGTAACTCAGATTGATGCCCTGCTGAATCTGGGAGGCCTTGAAACCTGCGCCCAGCCGGTGGCCCCGGCGGTTGATGCGCCTGTGCTCCCAGCCAAGGCTGCCGCGCACACCGGTATCGGTACCGAAACCGATGCCCGCGGTATAACGCTGACGCTTGCGCGGGGCCAGGACGATGTCGACGGGAATCCGCAGATCAGTCGCCGCCTCGCGCCGGGGGATCACATCCACACGCGAGAAATAATCGCTGTCCGACAGCGCACGATTAAGCTCGAGGAGCTTGCGGTTGGAATAGGCATCGCCATCTTCAAAGGGTACGTAACGGGTCAGCAACTCAGGGGTGAGACCGGCATCATTAAAGCTAACCGGGCCAAAAGCGAACCGCGGTCCGGTCACCAGATGCAGGCTGATTTCCGCCCATCCAGCGTCGGCATCGATACGCAATTCGTGGGTTTGGTACTCCGCATCGAGATACCCGAGTTCCAGCGCCTGCGACTGGAGTGTCCGTTTTACCTTCTCGTAGCGTGGGTGTTCCGCAATGTCGCCTTTTTTCAGCGTCAGGTCTTTAAGAAATTCCCGTAAGCGTGGATCCTCACCGCCCGGCCCCTCCAGGCGCACATCCACCGCGCGCAGCCGCACCGGCTCGCCGGGATCGATGTCATAGACCGCCATCCAGTCATTTCCCTTCCGGGACAGATCCGCCTTGATGGCCGGGCGGTAGTAGCCGAAGGGCTGGAGCGCCTGTGCTATTTCGCGACGGCCACGGGAAAAATAACGACGCAGGCGGACCTCATTATCAGCCAGTTGCGCTTTCTGTTGCTCGATCGTCAACAGGGCGAGGACATTATTCTGCATCTCGCTGTCGAGCCCGCGGACCGCTACCTCTATGCCAGCGACGGCAGCGGGCGACACGCACAGCAATGCGGCCAGCAGGCAAAACTGCCTGAGAATCGTTTGACACGAAATGGGATGGGCCACGGGAATATAGTCTGTTTGACTGACGGCTCTATGCTGCCGCAAAGCGGACGCCGTGGAAAGTGTCTTCGAGCTGCACCGCGGCAGAATGGGCCCATGACTCCTGCTGTTTCTTTACAATGGGGCCACCCATGCCGTCACCCTGGAGCCCGCATTGACAGAAAAGCCGCATCACCGCCGCATCCGTTCCTTTGTCCGCCGCGAGGGCCGCATCACGCGCGCACAGCAACGGGCGCTGGACAAGCTGTGGTCGCGTTACGGCCTTGAGGCCGGCCAGCAGCTCGACCTCGATCGGATTTTCGGCCGCACGGCCACTCGTACCCTGGAGATCGGTTTTGGTAATGGCGCCTCCCTGGCAGCCATGGCGGAACAGGATCCCGACACCGATTTCATCGGCATCGAGGTCCACCGCCCGGGAGTCGGCCATCTGTTGCTGGAACTGGAACGGCGCGGCCTTGACAACGTTCGCGTCATCCGCGCCGACGCCGTGCAGGTCCTGGGACACGACCTGGCGGATGATTCCCTGGATCGCGTATTGCTGTTCTTTCCCGACCCCTGGCCCAAGAAACGTCACCATAAGCGCCGCATCGTACGGCCCGGCTTTATCGAACTGCTGGCACGCAAGCTGAAGACCGGCGGCATCCTGCACATGGCCACCGACTGGGAGCATTATGCCGGGCATATGCTCATGCTGCTGGGGGAGTCGGACGCGTTCCGTAATTGTGCCGGTGCGGGAAACTATTCGCCGCGCCCCGCCTACCGGCCGGTGACCCGGTTCGAGCAACGCGGCCAGCGGCTGGGACATGGGGTGTGGGACCTGGTGTTCAAAAAGGCCGCCCCGCGCAACAGCGCCTGATCCGGGTTAATTGCCGGCCGGGACCGTATCAGGCCCGGGCTGCTTCAGCTGCCATATGTACCTTCAGCGGGCAGGTGTCGGCATGGTTGTCACCGAGCTTGTCCCAGGCGTAGTTGAAGGCGTGGGTGCGCAGTGCAAAGAAGTGGTCCGACCCGACTTTTTCGATCAGACCGGTACGGCGGAAGATATCCCAGACCTGTTTCTTGGCACGCGCAAACAACAGTTCCACACCGATATCCTTGAGCTGCTCCCACAGGTGATGCAGCATTTCCTCACCCGTGGCGTCTATCTCGTTGATGCCTTCGGCATCGATGATCACGTATTTCAGGTCCGGCTTGAGCGCAACACGCTCCAGCACCTTGTCCTCGAAATAACCGGTATTGGCGAAATACAGAGAACCGTCAAACCGGATCACCGCGATATTGCGGCAGGTCTCCAGCTTGTTGATCTCGGCATCGCGCAGGGTGCCATCGGGGGCACGCGACAGGGCGGCAACCCGCGGCTTCATACTGCGAAACAGGTACAGCATCAGCGAGAGCATCACCCCCGCCATAATGCCCTTGTCCAGGTGCGGCGCCCAGACCAGGGTCAGCACGAAGGTTATGATTGCCACCACGCCATCATGGCGCTGTACCTTCCAGGCGTACTTGATGGGGTCGATCTTTACCAGGTTGATGACCGCCATGATGATCACCCCGGCCAGGGTCGCCTGCGGCAAGTGGTACAGCAGGGGCGTAAGGAACATCAGTGCGATGCCCACGACCACGCCGGTGACCACTGCCGAAAAGCCGGTGACCGCCCCGGCGCCGATGTTGACGGCCGAACGCGAGAAGGAACCGGATACGGCATAACCCTGGGAAAGACTGGATGCGATGTTGCCCAGGCCCTGGCCCACCAGCTCCTGGTTGGCGTCCAGCTTCTGGCGGGTACGTGCGGCCATGGCCTTGGCGATCGATATGGCCTCCATGAAGCCGATAATGCCGATCGCCACCGTGACCGTGATCATCTGAACAATGGCATGCAGATCAAGCGACGGCATGGATAGCGGGGGCAGCCCTTCCGGGATGGTCCCGACAACCTTGCCACCCATCTGCTCGAAACCGATCTTCCAGGATATCAGTGTCGTGATCACCACGGCGATGAGTACATTCGGCACCCTGGGCAGAAATCGTTTCATCGCAATCATGATGCCCAGCGACAGGATGGCCATCAGCATGGTTTCCATGTGGGTGTTGTGAAACGCCTCGACCACGGTGTTGAACACCGTCACGTAGGTATGATCGGCCTTTTCCACGGTCACACCGAACAGCTTGCCGAGCTGCGAGGTACCGATGATGATGGCCGCGGCGTTGGTAAACCCGATCACCACCGGGTGGGACAGGAAGTTGACCAGCACACCCAGGCGCAACAGACCCAGGGCCATCTGGAAGACACCGACCATAAAGGCCAGCATGATGGCATAGGTCACATAAAGCTCCGGACTGCCCCCGGCGATTGGCTCCAGTGCCGAGGCCGTCAACAGGGATACGACCGCCACCGGGCCGGTGGCCAGCTGGCGCGATGACCCGAACAGGGCAGCGACGATCCCCGGCAGAAACGAGGCATAGAGACCGTAGTAGGCAGGCAGACCTGCCAGCTGCGCATAGGCCATCGACTGTGGGATCAGCACCAGGGCGACGGTAATGCCCGCGATCAGGTCGGCCTGCAGGTTCTCGCGTTTCTTGAGCGCGCCGATCCAGCAGAGGAAGGGAAAAATCCGACTTTTTAGATCTTCGCAGTTTTCTTTGTTAATCATGATGTAATCCGAGATGCAAGGGGCGCACACCGTGAATCCGGCATTGCGAAAGCCCATTATTATATTCTAATTCCCTTCCCAACTGGAATCGTCTGCAGCAAGACTTTACCAGACAGTGCACGCCAGCGCCCTCCTCGCGCCAAAAGCACCGGCCTGGTGAGGTACGTTATGTTATTGATATTTATCTGATTGGGAGAGTGGTGGTGGAATTATCCGGCAATCGAACTTGAGACTGTCAGTGCAATAGTGGTTCAATACGCGGCTTCGACCCGACAGGTACGCCGAAAAAACGTCAATAACGGGCTACCCAGGCAGCCGCAATACCGGAAACGCGCCTGAAGTTGGATTGCATCACGTTATCGATAAGGACTCAGGAGCTTCTCATGTCCAGAAAACATCCGATTATCGCCGTCACCGGTTCTTCCGGAGCAGGCACTACCACGGTCAAGGTGGCATTCGAGCACATCTTCCTGCGTGAAGGTGTCAATCCGGTCGTCATCGAAGGCGACAGCTACCACCATTATGACCGGGCCACCATGAAACGTGCCATGCAAGAGGCCGAGGAAAGCGGGGACACGCATTTCAGCCATTTCGGTCCGGAGGCAAACATCTTTGACAAGCTGGAAGAGACCTTCAAGTCCTACGCCGACACCGGCACCTGCGAACGCCGCTATTATCTGCACAGCGATGAAGAGGCCCAGCCCTTTGGACAACAGCCGGGCGAGTTCACCCCCTGGGAAAACATAGCCCCCGGCACCGATCTACTGTTCTACGAAGGCCTGCATGGCGGCGTGGTCACCGATGAGGTCAACGTCGCCCAGCACGTCGATCTGCTGATCGGCGTGGTGCCGATTGTCAATCTGGAGTGGATCCAGAAAATCCATCGCGACTGCGAACAGCGTGGCTACTCGGCCGAGGCCGTCACCGACACCATCCTGCGGCGCATGTATGACTATATCCACTACATCACGCCGCAGTTCTCGCGTACGGATATCAACTTTCAGCGGGTACCGACGGTAGACACCTCCAACCCGTTCATTGCCAGGGACATACCGACACCGGACGAGAGTTTCGTGGTGATTCGTTTCCGCGACCCGAAGAAGTTCAATGTCGATTTCCCGTACCTGCTCAGCATGATATCGGACTCCTTCATGTCTCGGCGCAACAGCCTAGTGGTACCGGGCGGAAAAATGGGCTTTGCCATGGAGATCATCCTGGCACCGATCATTCAGAGCATCCTGGAAAACCGCACCAGCAGCTGATCTTCCACCACCACCGGCGGGACGGGCAACCCGCCCCGCCGGCATGCCCTCTCGACCGGTCAAGACAGAATGGCACCTCCTCCCCTATCCGGCCTGAGCCTTGCCAAAAACGATTTTTAATCTATATTCATATCAGTTCTATCTTTCTCTCTCTAAACAGGGGCAACCACTGCGGGAGGACAGACGTGATCATCACGACCACCGATCCAATCACCGGCGAAGATATCAGCAACCCGGAAGTTAAGCCTTTCATTATCGAGGGCGAAGGCCCCCTCGCGGTCAAGGTCTACTTCGAGTCGGAAGAGACCCGGCGCCTCTACCTGGACATCGAGGTCGAACACCCCGGCCAGGACCTCCGCACCAACCTCGACAATCCGGACCCCGATGTGGCCGACTATAACTAGTCATCAAACCGGTCACACACCAACCCGTACACCGTGCACATATGTCAGCGATTGAATCTTATCTGAAGTCCTGTTGCGATCTGGCCCGTTTCTGCTCCAGGAGCGGCTGGATCGACAATGCATCGCTGCATTATGCCGTCGCCTGGGAGGGCGACAACGAGGCCCGCGTCGATATCCAGTTCGACGAACTGTTGATGGAGGGCAGCGGCCGCCAGCCTGTCCGGGTGACCTGCTTTGGCCAGATGCGCCTGTTTCTCGACCGTTACGGCCGGGTGATCCGCTCCGAGATCCTCTAGCACGGTCAGGACCGTGCCCGCAGAGCACAAACCATCGCCTGCAGCCGCCGGTTGTGCTGCACCGTCCTGCTAAAAATAGAGGTAGCCCTCCTCGACCAGGCGCTCGACCTCCCCGGGGCCATAGGGGACCTGCTCTATGAACGACGGAATATCATCGGGCCTGATACCACGCGCCTCCATCATGGTCTGGCAGATCCTGATATCCACGACGTCAAAGGCATCCAGCCTGGCGGCCTCGTCCACAATCTCCTTGTATTCGTCGTAATTTTTTATTGAGAAGAAATCCACCTCGGGACCGTGCAGTACCAGCACGATACTGGCCGCTTCACCGGGCGGCCGTGGCTTCATCGCCAGCTCGCCGGCGCGTTCGAACAAGACCCGCAATTCCTCCAGCGTATGCACACTGATGTCCAGTACGGCCCGCCCGGGACCTGCTTCGAGTCGTGGGGCATCAGCGGGTGACAGCCGGGTTCCACTGTTATCGGCAACATCCGTTTCGGTCTCCGCTTGCCCGGGGGCCTGAGTTTGCCGCTGATAGATCAATGCCGCCAACCCCGCCACCACCAACAGCAGAACGATTACACGCTTCATTTTTTTCCATCCCATACAACCCGGTCGAGTCGCAACATGTTGATAATCAGGCTCTCAAGACAAGTCTAACCCCTTACTCCGGCGTTGGTAAGAACAGGCCGTGCGGCATTTCGGTAGAATGCGCACACCCGCAAAACATCCGGGCTGCAAACAGCCGCGCAACCAGCCAATCGATCAATGGATACCACCTACAACACCGCTGAAAATCACGCCGGAAAAAGACATGACCGGCAGGTCGCCGTCTGGCTGCTGGTCTGCTGTGCCATGGTTTTTTCCATGGTCATCCTGGGTGGCGTCACACGCCTGACGGGCTCGGGGCTCTCCATGGTGCAGTGGGACCCGATATTCGGTGTGGTCCCGCCACTCGACCAGGCGGCCTGGGAGGAGGTCTTCGGCCTCTACAAGCAGTCTCCCGAGTATCAGAAAATCAATATCGGCATGGACCTGGAGGGATTCAAGCAGATCTACTGGTTCGAATTCGCCCACCGCATACTGGGCCGCGCTATCGGGATAGCGTTTCTCATACCGTTCCTGTTCTTTCTCGTAAAGCGACGCCTGCAGCAACCCCTGATCCCCAAGATGGTCACCCTGTTTGTACTCGGCGGCCTGCAGGGACTGCTGGGCTGGTACATGGTTAAGAGCGGCCTGGTGGACAACCCGCATGTCAGCCAGTACCGGCTGACCGCACACCTGGCACTGGCGATTGTGATCTATGCCTACATGTTCTGGATAGCCCTGGGCCTGCTGCCCGAGAACCGCGAGGACAACGCGGCAGCGGGACCGCCCGGTCTGCGCCTGCTTGCCGGCCTGCTGGTCGGCCTGGTTTTCATAACTGCGCTTTCCGGGGGCTTTGTCGCCGGGCTCAAGGCCGGACATGCCTATAACACCTTTCCCCTGATGGACGGGCGCTGGATACCCGAGGTTATCTTCATGCAGGAGCCCTTGTGGCGAAATTTCTTCGAGAACATCGCAACGGTGCAGTTCGATCACCGCGTGCTGGCCATCACGACCTTCATTGGCGTGGTCTGCCTGTGGCTTTACGGACGCCGCGAGGCACCCTCACGACAGGCACGCACCGGGCTGCATTTGTTACTGCTGGCGGGTGTGCTACAGGTTGCGCTGGGTATCTCTACCCTGCTGCTGCATGTCCCCACGGTACTGGCCACCACCCACCAGGGGGGTGCCTTGCTGCTACTGACGCTGATCCTGTTTGTGAACCAGCGACTGGTTCAGCAACGGGTATAGGAACGAAACAGGGAAAAGAAGGACTGCAGGGAGGAACCGGCAGGCCAGGCGGCCTGCCGGTGGTAACTCATTACAGGCTGCTGTAGTAGGCAGCGATGTTGTCGATATCCGCGTCGGTGAGCGGCTTGGCCATCGGGCTCATCATGGGATCGTTACGGGTCCCGTCACGAAAACCCTTCATCTGCTTGATCAGGTAACCTTCCTGCTGTCCGGCCAGGTTCGGCCACAGCGGATTGCTGCTTATGCCGGCAGCGCCGTGACAACCGGCACAGGTAGCGGCCTTGGCCTTGCCGGCTTCGGCATCACCCGCCAGTACGGAACCGCTGAGACCCAGCAAAGCACTCATCATGATTACGCTTGCGATTTTCTTCATTGCGTCAACTCCACTCAGTTTATGAAACCATCCAGCGTGCACCCGCCCACGCTGTTCAAGAATATTACCGTTCTCTGCACAGCATTCGCATGCAACTGCAAACCGCATGAGCGAGTCAGTATATTAAAGCACGTTAATACGCATCAACTACAAATGATTTTTATCCAAATTAACAATATGTTACAAATCCGATCCGCACTGACATGCGGCTCTTTCGGCGGCCGGCCCGGGTAAACCCCTGATTCCGCCGAGCCAGGCCGTTAGCCGAAAACACCCGCGCCCTGCTCGAGCAGGTCCGTGTAGTGAAGGTAATGGCTACCGTCACAGGAGAAATTGAGACCCACCATTCCATTGATGATGTTGAGTGAAGCAGAGCGCAGGTAGATGGCCTTGTCGGATCTCCGCAAGGTCCCGAACACAGCCAGCACATCGCCAATCCTGTGCGGGGGCACGACGGCATTGATCGGATAGGACGCAACAGGGAAGGAGTCCTCGAACCCGGGCCGCAGAAATTCGTCCTTGAGGTAGACCTGGTAGTTGTACGGGTCATGCATCGACCACAAGGTGACCTGCCCACTGGAGAAATGCAGCTTGGCGTGAAACATGCCACGCTCCACCAGCAAGCGACCGGCCTTGGCCAGCACCCCGGAAAGGTCGTTGTCAAATTCGTTATCGACGCGCGATTGCCTGAACAGGAATCGGCGGATCGATGGGTCACCACGGATCTGCCGCCAGCGCTGGGACACGGTTCTCCCCCGATAAGGACCAAACATTATTATCGAAGCAAGATACGGTCCAGGCCGGATTCGTGGATGTTCAGGCAGTTATCGGGCCATGACTGCAACTTGCTGCGTTCTTCCGGTGCACAGGTGCACCAAAGAAATGCAATTGTTATCTATCAGGACGCAGCCGGGGCGATGGATATTCCATGCATCTCGCCTGGCGGGTCAGGCGCCGATCAAGCGCTGCCACCAGCGACGCCGGTTGCCCGGCAGCGGAACATCGGACTGGAGATCGACCGGTCGCAACCTGGAGAGGATCCAGCCCGGCAGGGGCGGGCTGTCACTGAACCCGCAAGAGACACCCAGGTTGTTGGGATCGAAGATCTTTACAAACTGCGGGGTTTCAAGAGAGTCCGCATAGACCACGCCGCAATACTCCTCGTCATGCTCCTTGCGCAACAATTGGTCGATTTCCAGCAGGAAGGCCTTCAACATCTCGCCACTCGACGGCTCCTTTGGCGGCGGCTCGCCAACGGCATAGATATACCAGCCACCGGCGGCGTCCTGGCTTAACACATCCCAGAAATCATCCAGCTGCTCCCAGCGCAGGACACTGATGAAACGGCCGCGAAAGGCGTGCCTGAAGGGATCGGTTGTCGTGTTATCCATAGAAAAGGGTGCCTGATATTTGCTGACTGGCAGTCTGTCATTATTTTTCATGAGGTGACAAGAATACCAGCAGCCATTTCATGAATAAGACAGATATTACTGCTGCCGGTTCAACCTCTCATCGTTTAATATCATCCCAAATCAGGCAATCACAGAACGACACCGGACGAGAACCCCCATGAATCCCGACTTCTGGCATGAACGCTGGCAAAACAACCAGATCGGCTTCCACCAGGACGATATCAATCCCTACCTGGTGCGCTATTGGCCAGAACTGGGAATGGACACGACCGGACGTATCCTGGTGCCCCTGTGCGGCAAAAGCCGCGACATGATCTGGCTACTGGACCAGGGTTATTCCGTGGTGGGCGTTGAAATCAGCCCGATTGCCGTCGAGGCCTACTTTGCGGAAAACAATATGACACCGACGGTCACCCGCCAGGTACACTGCAGTCGCTGGAAATTCGATGACCTGGAACTGTTGTGCGGTGATATCTTTGCGATCGACCGGCGCGATATCGGAGAGGTCACTGCCGTCTATGACCGGGCCGCATTGATTGCACTGCCCCCGGATATGCGCCCCCGCTATGCCACCCATCTCGCGGACCTTCTGGGTGACGCATCGAGGGGACTGCTGATCACCCTCGAATACGACCCGTCCGAGATGACCGGCCCGCCATTCCCGGTCAGTGATGCCGAGGTGGAACAACTCTTCAGGGACCGGTATGGCATCGAACGCCTGTGCTCCACGGATGTCCTCGAGGCGAACCAGCGCTTCCGGGAACAGGGCGTCACCCGCCTGACAGAACAGGCCTTCCGGTTGTCTGGCCAATAACCACGCAAGCGGAATAACGCCAGGCACGTATGCATCTATACTCACTCCAACAACAATGGAGGAACGGATATGAATCCCATCGCAGACAAACTGCTACTGACAGCCATAGCCCTTGGCCTGGCAGTGCTGGTCCGGGCGCCATTCGCCGATGAACACGAACCGGGCGCCGCGCCCAACGGCATCACCCTGCCCGAGAACTACAAGGACTGGCGGGTGATCGCATCATCACACCGCGACGACAACAACACCCTGCGGGTCATCCTCGGTAATGACACAGCCATCGATGCCGTGCGTGCCGGCACCACCAATCCCTGGCCGGACGGCGCCATCCTCGGCAAGCTGGTCTGGAAGGACGCCCGGCACGAGGCCTGGGAGAAGGCCGTGGTCCCCGGTGAGTTCGTGCATGCGGAGTTCATGATCAAGGATGCCGGGAAATGGCCGGATACCGGCGGCTGGGGCTATGCCCGCTGGAAGGGCATGGACCAGACACCCTACGGAAAGGACGCCGCCTTTGTGCAGGAATGCCATGGCTGCCACACGCCGGTGAAGGACAACGACTACGTCTTCACCCGCCCGGCCGCCATTCCCTGAAACCCGAACCGTCTCCCCAAAAAAAATGGCGCCCGGAAGGCGCCATAAGGGGGGAAGGAACCCGGATCAGTCCTGTAGCTCGGCCTCATCGGCAACACCGTTTGCCGGTTGCTCGTCCTTGACCTTGACGAACAGGCCCGCGTCCTGCTGACGTGTGCAGAATTCCGCGGCCGTCTGGGGACTGATCAGAATCTCGTTCTGATCGCGATACTCCGTGGTGCCATCGGCGAGGGTGTAGCTTATCCCCAGGATGGTCACCTGGATTCCCGCGCAGCTGTCCACCGGCCCCTCCAGGATGTCGTCATCAACACGGTCCCGACGGCGGATCTCGGTGGCGATCAGGTCGCCGCTGGCATCGTCGCGGAAGGCCCGGACCTCCAGGAAGTCTGAGGTACGGATCTCGGAGAGGCTCAGCACGTCATCTGCGCCGATGTCATCGCGCAGCGCCGTCTGGCTGTCGGCGATCACGGTCAGGTTACCCGGGATGAGCGCCAGCGTGATGCTGCCCGTGGCGGGCGTGGTGCTCTGCACCTGGGCCTCGATCTCGATATCGCCCTCGCGCGCCTCCACCTTGACGGCCTGCAGGACCCCGCTCACGATGGGGCCCTCGACCTCGACCTCCATGCCGTTGGCCAGGCTGGCCTCCAGGCTGGCCGGGGAGAACACCGCACCCGTGGCATCGACCCGCTGGCCGGCCACCCGGAAGGAATCGATCCCGCTGAACGCGCTGACGAAGCCCTCGATGCTGACCTTGTTATCACCGGTGGTGTCATCGAATCCCTCATCCTCGAGCTCGATGCGGGTCGCGTCGATGGCATTGGCAGCCGTCAGGATACCCTTGACCTCGACAAACTGGCCGCCGCTGACCACGCCGGCCGGCACCATTTCGGTGAGATCGGTTGTGGCCCCCGCGGGATCGTAGTCGACAGCGACGGAGCCGATGCTGAAGGTGCCGGCACAGTCACCCGTGCAGCCCGACACCGTGCCCTTGATCTCCACCTCTGTGGTACCGAGCACCAGCAGACCCTTGCCTTCCAGGCGGGTCGCCACCAGGTTGCCGGCCTCATCGGCGAAGCCGCTGATCTCGACCACGTCACCGTCGTCAACGGCGTCGTAGGTGGTGTTGGCGAACGCCGTGGAACCGCGTCTCGCAATCACTGTGGTGTCAAGGACACTGAAGGTCTTGGTCTGGGTGACCGTATCCTCGGACAGCAATGACACCGGGCCCTCGATCTCGTCATCGAAGACGATGCTCGTCGCGGTGCCGGTGACGCCGTCCTCATTGAGGGTGCCGGTGACGGTCACCACCATGCCGATCCCGAGGTCGGACTCGAGCGCACTCTGATCGCCGTCGACGTCGAATGCGGTGCCGCTGGTCTCGAACTCGATCCCGTTCACGAACACGCTTCCGAAGCCGGTGATGGTCCCGAAGGCCGTGATCCCGGTGCCGCCGATGCCGCCACCGGCAAGCCCGCCGCCACCGCCGCAGGCGGCGGTTATCAGGACCGAGGCGACAAGGGAGATTGCCAGGTGAATTTTGTGGATTGAATTACGCATGCCTGTTACTCCTTTTCGGAATTCCGCTCGTGATAATAGATACCCATACTGATGTACTTCCCCTTGTCGCCGGAGCCTTCCTCGAGCTCGTGGCGTGCATATTGTTTGTCCAGCTGCTCGAGCAGGGCCTGGGCCTTCTTGCTCGAGAGCTTCTTCAGCTTGCCCGCCGCTGCGGGGTCGATGTTGTCGTAGGCGACCTTGCGCTGAAACAGCAATGCGTCCTGGCCGGCGGTCAGGTTGTGATCGATGGTGCCAATCAATTCACCGACATCGGTGCCCAGAATCTGCAGCTTGTTGACCGGGTCACTGCCCGGGACATAGGCATGCCGGATCAGCCTCACCTTGCCCTTTACCTGCCTGACATTGCCCGCTTCCTCCAGCATGGTCAGCATGGCCTTGGTCGGGATATCGCCGCTGTACTCCTTGACCAGCACGGCAAAGGATTTGCGTTTGCCATCAACGGGCAGGTCTGCCGGCTTGCCGTCGGCATCGTGAAAGCGCTTGTCACGCAGCCAGCCGCTGATCACCCGTATTCCGCGATTGAAGCGTTCCTGGCTGGCGGAGTCGGCCGGCCCCACCATTTCCAGCAGCCGTTTGACCTCCTTGCGGGTCAGGCCAGTCATCGCAGAGACACGCGAAACCGTTTGCTTCTTGCCCCTGGGCGCGAACTCCTCGAACGCCACGTCGACATACACCTTCCTGGCAAGTTCTGTGAAATTGCCGTAGGCAACGCCGTTGCGCAGCAGGATGCGCACCAGCGGACGCAGCAGGCGCAGGATGGATGCCGAGAGTGCCTTGGTGAGTTTATTTTCCAGCATTATTGGGAATATAGTCCCAATTCATGATTATGTCAATAATCCGTTACTATCCGTACAGCCAATATAACGTTTAAACACAGCAAGTTGAGACCAGACAAGCCCTTGCGAGGCAAAAGACAGGGAACATGTCGTGTCATGGGTTCAGCAGGATCATGGTCCAGCCCTTGTCGGTCTTGTCATAGCAGATCCGCTCATGCAAGCGGTGCCAGCCAGATTTCCAGAATTCGATCCGCTCGGGTACCAGCCGGTAACCCAGCCAATGCGGTGGCCGCGGCACCTGCTGATCGACGTACTGGTCGTGACACTCGGTCACCCTGCGCTCCAGCGTCTCGCGATCGGCCAGCGGCTCTGACTGCTCCGACGCCCAGGCCCCCAGCTGGCTGTCACGTTGCCGCGTGCGCCAGTAATCATCCGCCTCCCCGGCGTCGATCACCTCAACCATCCCGTCGATGCGTACCTGCTTCATCAGCGGCTGCCAGAAAAAGCACAGTGACGCACGGGGATTCGCCTGCAACTCCCTGCCCTTGCGGCTGCGGCTGTTGGTAAAAAACACAAAGCCACGCTCATCCACCCCCTTGAGCAGCACGGTACGGACCGAGGGCCGCCCATCGGGATCCGCGGTCGCCAGGGTCATCGCGGTCGGCTCACGCAAGTCAGTCTTGTGGGCCGCGTCGAGCTGGCCCCTGAAACGCTGGAGTGCCTCATCCAATAGCGGATCCGGTGTAGGGTTGTTCATAAGGCAATATATTCTGTCAAGCTGGTGGTCATAGCCTATGGCCGGCCCTGTCAATAATCACGAATAATCGAGGCATATGAGTTAGTTGCGTTTGCCGCTCACGTTATGCCGGCTACCCTGCCATAAATAGTCGTGTGTTACCACTCGAAAAATTGATCCAGATCAAGGCGCCGTACTGCCCGTATTCCCTAAACTTTGCAGTCAGACAGTGATTGAGGCTCCTCCAGCTTTTATCTGTACATCTGTCGAATACGACTCCCACACCTGCGCGGACACCCTTGTCCGCGTTTTTTTTGAACATAGTGTGTCCGGTAAATCCACAGCATACAGCGGTCACACGATAATCCGGTATTGCGCAGCGATGGGATACCGACCAACTTCGGTCAGTCGCTTGAGCTGAATTAATCCCCGATCGACAACGTCCCGCTGATACCCGTCATATGGAATGCCTGCGCGGTCTTATTCTTCGACCTTGCTCACATCGTAAAAGATGGACCGCAGGTCACTCTCCCAGCGGTCAAAAAAGGCCGGGGCGACTGCATCGCCGGCAATCTCTGCATACAGCTTCGGGTTGGCCGTGACCAGGACGGTCTGGGAACCCTCGGCAAAGATAGCGATCTTCGGAGGCAGGTAGGGAATCAGCTGTGGAGCTGTTTCGGACAGGTATCTGATCTCGTCGAGCTTGCTGGCAAACACGATCCGGTACTTGTCGGTCTTGTAACCCATGCCGGTCAGACCGATATCAACCCGCTGCACGCGCGAAACGGTGTAGCCATGCGCGCGTATAGACTCCTGCAATGCCAGCATGGTCTCGGGAAATGGTTGCAGTGATCGTGCCATCACCAGTTCCTCTGCCGAGGCCGGCAAGGGCAGCTGCAAACCCAGCCAGATAATAACAATGCTCAGGTAGCGTTTCATTACAGGGTCGTATCCTCGATGATTGAAGTGTAAATCCCGTGCATGTGCTCGCATGCCTCGTCGAGCTCTTCATTGTTGAACAAATGACTGAGGTATAGCGGATTAATCGTCATCACCTGCACCTTGCCCGCGCGCTCCACGACCGTAACCCGGCAGGGAAGAAACAAACCCACACGCGGATCAATGGCCAGCGCATCATAGAGAAACTTGAAGTTACAGAAGTGCAGGATCACTTCCTTTTTACTTTCCTTGCCCTCCTCGACCAGGCCGTGCTCCAGCAGGTCGGTCCTGATCAACTGGAAGTTCTGGCTGATGATGGCATCCTTCAGATTATCCACCGTCTCTTCCAGGGTATAGGGCGACTCGGCGACAATGATTTTCTCGACCGGCACCGTCTTGGCCAGTTTTGTATCGTCAGCCTGTTTTTCGAAGCTGCGTACGTAGGCGACCAGGTCGCTGATGTCTTGCTCGGAAAGGCCCTGTTGCAGGTACGAGCGCATGGGCGTTCCTTCACGCCCGTAGAACAGGGTATGCTTGATCATTTCATCGGTGGCTGCCTGCAGGAAACCGGGATTGTTCAGGGCGGGTGCGATAATCGGCAAGTCACGGCGACGCGAGAACGTCACCCCGGTACCCTTGCCACCCTCACCGTGTTCCCCGTGGCAGGTGGCACAATAGGAAGCGAACAGCGCCTTGCCGTGCACCGGGTCGGCCTTGACCGGCGTCGCCACGAACTCGGGTGCCGGCTTCCCGGACCAGGCGCGAATGTAACCGACCAGGGCATCGAGCTGCGCATCGCTGAGCTTCGGGAAGGACGGCATCACCCGGCCGGGACGACCATGGCGAATGGTCTGACGCAGGAAAGCGTCGTCCACGCTCTCCAGGAAGGACGCCAGGGCCAGCGGGACACCGACACCCCCGCCACCCTTGTCGCCGTGACAGGTCGCGCAATGCCTCGCATAGAGTTGCGCGCCATCCGGGGCGGCCAGCGCCGTGGCCCCGATAGAAATAATAATAATTAATAAAATCAGTCGCATGAGTCACTGTTCCTGTGGACAGCAGCTAACCTGCTGGGATCATATCTAAACCGGATTCTACCTCAATCATACGCGAAGAAACGCAGAATTATAAGTTTTTAAGAATATGTTAATAAAAGTTACATCTTATTGACGCAGGTCAATTCAATTTCACCGCAATCGTCTGAAAATAGAGTTCTCCTGTAAATCAGGAGAATATTCATCAATCAGTTTAATGATAAGGAGGAAACTCTCATGAACACACTGAAAACGACAGTCGCAGCGGCCTTCATCGCGGGCCTTGCCGCCCTACCGATGACTTCCGCCCACGCTTGGTGGGGGGGTGGTCCCTGGGGTGGTGACAACTGGGGTTCCGACTGGGGTCCCTTCGACGGCGACGGCTGGGGTGATATGAACTTCAGCATGAGCGGTGGTGGTCGTGGCAGCGGTTATGGCCGCGGTTATGGCCGTCACTATGGCTATGGTGGCTACGGCCCCTACGGCTACGGCGGCTATCCCGGCTATGGCGGTTGGGGTGGTCCCTACGGTTACGGTGGCTATCCCGGCTACGGCTATGGCTATGGCGCACCGGTAGCACCGGCTGCTCCGGCAACCGGAAGCCAGTAAACAAGGCTAAAAGAAATTGGTGTGCACAGGGACGTGCATCCTCTGTTGCGCGACAAAAAAATCACGGGCTGGCAACCCAAAACTATCTACTGTATAACGCGAACAGACCAGACAGGATCTGGTCTGTTTTTGGTTTATTCAACCCAGCGCAACCTACAGAGGGCCCCATGAAAGCGAATCTATTGGCCGTATTCCTCATATTGATTACCTCTGCATCCATGGCCGCCGCAGCGGCACCCCCTTCATCCTATTACCAGGGAGCTCATCGAGGCATTGCACCGGTTCAACAGGCCGCCAAACCGGCACAGCTCCTCAAGGCAGGCATTACCAAGCTGACGACCTTTATTCGCAGCGGCGGCGCCAATGACAAGGCCAGGGCGGCGGCCTTTTTGCAAAGCGAGATCGCACCCTATTTCGATTTTGCCTACATGACGAAATGGGCCGCCGGACCAGCCTGGCGCAGGATGAACCCGGAACAGCGCGCCAACATGCAGAAACAGCTTGCCGAGTCATTCATGACTATCCTCGCGCAACAGCTGACCACCTACTCGAACCAGTCAATCCGCTACTTCACCCCGCGCGGTCAAAGCCCTGAGGACGTTGCGGTGAGCGCCTGGATCATGCAACCCAATGGCCTCCCCACCAAGCTGGAATTCCGCTTCTACCTGAGCAAGTCAGGCTGGAAGATCTTTGACGTGAAAGCGGCCGGCAACAGCGCCGTGGTCTACTATCGAAATCATTTCAGGAATATGTACAGCCTCGGCAACCAGCCGCGCCGCTATAACTAAGCCTACAGCCGCCGGCAGACCCTGCCGGCGGCCCTTGCACTTCCCGCCCGGATACCGGGGCATCTGTACCCCGGCACAGTACGCTAGCCAGCACCCTGAGACCTGCCCAGTTCCTGTTCCAGCCGCAGGATTTGCTGTGTGGTTTTCATGACCGTATCCGGGTTCAGGCTGATTGAATCGATGCCCAGCTCCACCAGGTAAGCCGCCATATCGGGATAATCAGACGGCGCCTGACCACAGATACCGCTGTGGCGGTGATTGCGCCGGGCGCCCTCCACGGCCAGACGCAGCAGTTTCCTGACGCCGGGATCGCGCTCGTCGAAGGCCCCGGCGACAAGCTCCGAGTCGCGGTCGATGCCGAGGGCCAGCTGGGTCAGGTCATTGGAGCCGATGGAGAATCCGTCGAAATACTCGGCAAACTCGTCGATCAGCATGACGTTGTTCGGCAGTTCGCACATCATGTAGATTTCCAGGCCGGCATCCCCGCGCTGCAGGCCATTTTCCGCCATCACCTTCAGCACCATCCCTGCCTCGCTAAGTGTCCTGCAGAACGGAATCATGAGTTTCACGTTGCTGAAGCCCATCTCCTCGCGCACCCGCTTCATTGCCACGCACTCCAGCGCAAAGGCCTCACGGTAAGTCGGGTGGATATAGCGGGAGGCGCCGCGCAGGCCCAACATGGGATTGGCCTCTACCGGCTCGAAGTCCGCACCCCCGAGCAGGCTGGCGTATTCGTTGCTCTTGAAATCGGACAGGCGCACGACGACCGGCCTGGGATAAAAGGCGGCGGCAATCGTGCCCACGCCTTCGGAAAGCTTCTCGATAAAGTAGCCGGTGGGTGAGGTGTAACCCGCGGTCAGGGTGGCAAGCTGTGCCCGGACACCCGGGTGCGTGACCTTCTCCGGTGACAGCAGGGCCAGCGGGTGAGCCTTGATGTGGTCATTGATAATGAATTCAAGCCGCGCCAGGCCGACACCGTCATTGGGTATCAGTGCAGTGCGGAAGGCCAGCTCCGGGTTGCCTAGGTTCACCATGATCCGGGTTTTCGGCCGGTGCAGCTCCCCCAGGTCGGTCTCATTGATCCTGAACGGGAGTTCACCGGCATACACGCGACCGGTCGCACCCTCGGCACAGGACACGGTCACGGTCTCACCGCTGGCCAGTTTTTCCACGGCATTGCCGGTCCCGACCACGGCCGGGATACCCAGTTCCCGCGCGACAATGGCAGCATGACAGGTACGGCCACCCCGGTTGGTCACGATCGCCGCTGCCTGTTTCATCACGGGTTCCCAGTCCGGGGTCGTGATGTCAGTGACCAGCACCTCCCCGGCCCTGAATTCCGGCAGTTCGGAGGGATCATGAACCGCGCGCACCCGGCCGGCAGCGATCTTTTCACCCACGGCGTGCCCCTGAACCAGCAGCTCACCCGCACCTGTTAACTCGTATTCCCTCAGGATGCCGGCCTGGCGTTGCGATATCACGGTCTCGGGGCGCGCCTGCACGATATACAGGCCCCCGTCCTTACCGTCCTTGGCCCATTCAATATCCATCGGCGTAGCACGGCCATGGCGGCGGCTGTAGTAAGCCTCGATCTTCATGGCATGGCCGGCCAGCTCAAGCACCTCCCTGTCACTCAGGCAGAAGCGCTGGCGTTCGGCCTTGGGCGTGGGGACATTGCGCGTGGTGGCACCGTGGCGACCCCGGGCATAGATCATCTTGATCTGCTTGTCACCGAGGTCACGGCGCAGCACCGCCCGGCTGCCGGCCTCATAGGTCGGCTTGTGCACATAGAATTCATCCGGGTCTACAGTTCCCTGCACGACATTCTCACCCAGCCCCCAGGCACCGGTGATGAACACCACGTCGCGGAATCCGGACTCGGTATCCAGCGTGAAAATAACACCACTGCACTCCAGGTCGGAGCGCACCATTTTCTGCACACCGATGGACAGCGCCACCCGGGTATGGTCGAAGCCCTGGTCCAGGCGGTAATGAATGGCACGATCGGTATAGAGGCTGGCAAAGCACTGCCGGCAGGCGTTGATCAGCGACTCATCGCTGGCGATGTTGAGAAAGGTCTCCTGCTGACCGGCAAAGCTGGCCGTCGGCAGGTCCTCGGCCGTGGCGGAACTGCGCACCGCCACAGAGGTATCCGGACCGTACTCGTCGATCAAACGGTGGAACGCCTCCAGGATCTCGGTTCGCAGCTGTTCCGGCAGCGGTGCGGACAAGATAATGTCCCGGGCGCGACGTCCGCGCCGGGCCAGATCCGCTGCATCGTCCGGATCGAGACCATCGAGCAGTGTGGCCAGCGGCTCCCGGGTGCCGGCGTTTTCGAGCAGGTCACGGTAAGCGCTTGCCGTGATGGCGAAGCCATCCGGGACATTGATTCCTGCGCCCTTCAGACCAGTGTACATCTCGCCCAGTGAGGCATTCTTGCCGCCCACCAGCGGAACATCATCCAGTGTGAGGTCGCTGAACCAGCGGATATAGGTGTTGGTTCCGGTCATCTTGTCTGTGCACACCCCACAACTTTATATGTGTCTTTTCAACCGCCCGGCTATTCAGTTCAATCCGGTGCCGCCCGGATACAGGTGCTTACTCGCCCCTGATTAATTGCAGCGTAGCAAATCCGGCAAAGGCCGTCCTGTCGGGCCATGGCAAGCCAGCCCGCTGGACCGGAGCTCGGCCCCCGGGTTGGGCACGGGCCGGTAAGCCGTTATCCGGGCACTAAATTCCGGGGCGAACCCGCCGCTATAGTGATAGAGTCAGGCATGGTTGCCTGACCGGCCCATGGGATCATGCCCGCAGAAGCATGAGGCGCCGGGGACTACACTTGGTATCAGCCTGAATTTCAACCAGCCAGAGGGATGGCAGCAATGACGACATACACGAAAGCCAGCGTTGGCCATATCACGGAGGTAAGGCCGGGCTTGTTCACCGCAGTGGTGGACGCAGACAGTAATGGCAAACTCCCGATGCTCCAGACCAACGGTGAACACTCACCGGTCGGACAGCCCGGGTCCTACATGGCCATCACCCAGAACGGTATCCGTGTCCTCGCCATGGTTACGGACATGGTTGAAAACGATATCATAAAGGCCGCCGACAACCTCCCTGGACGGCGTGATACCAAGCAGTGGGTAGTCAACCTCACCCCGCTGGGCGAGATCAACAGCAGCGGGACCTTCGAGAGCGGTGTCAAGAACTACCCGGTCGCCGGCGCGGAACTCCACCCGGTCACCGAGGATGACATCAAGTCCATCTTCGTGAAATTCCGCTCCCAGGGTTACAGCGTGGGCGAACTGTCGTCGCGATCCTCCCTCGATGTGTGTCTCGACCCTGGCACCCTGTTCAGCCGGCACTCGGCCATCCTCGGGCAGTCCGGTGCCGGCAAGTCCTGGACCGTCACCAATCTGCTGCAACGAGCCGTCAAAGTCATGCCCAATGCCCATATTATTCTGCTGGACCTGCATGGCGAGTACTCATGGAAGGACCAGGAAGGCAAGCAGCACTATGCCTTCGACGAGAAAGTGGTCCGCCATATCGATGCACGCGACCTTGAAATGCCCTACTGGCTGATGACCTTCGCCGAACTGGTCGACCTGTTCATCGACCGTACCGACGAATCGGCCTCCACCCAGATCGCCTTCCTGCGCGACACCGTATTCGACCTGCGCAACAAGTCGAACAAGGACCTCGGCATCGGCCACCTGTCGGTTGATTCACCGGTCTACTTCTCGCTTGAAGAGCTCTATGAGGGCTTCGAGGAAGCGAACAAGATGACGACCAACTTCGGCAAGGAGAAGGGGGCGCTGGCAGGCCAGTTCGACCAGTTCCTGATGCGCCTGCAAAGCCGCATGAACGATGTGCGCTACGACTTCATGCTCTCAGCACGGTGCCCTTCGATGTACGCCCAACGGTCTCCGCACAGGTCGGGCGTATGGCCTTCGAGTTCAACTACTGGAACCCGCGCTACAAGGAATTCCCCATCCTGCTGGTCTGCGAAGAGGCGCATGCCTATATCCCGCGTGATAACGACCCGCGTTACGAGGGCACGCGCCAGTCGATGCAGCGCATCGCGCGCGAGGGACGTAAATACGGTGTCGGCCTGTCCGTGGTCAGCCAGCGTCCGCACGAATTATCGGAGACAGTACTGGCCCAGTGCAGCACCTTTATCTGCCTGCGCCTGACCAACCCGGATGACCAGGACTATATGAAGGAACTGGTGCCGGAGTCGGAACGCGACCTGGTCGATATCCTCGCCTCGCTGGGCCGCGGCGAGGCCATGATCATGGGGCAGGCGATACCGCTGCCCACCCGGGTCCAGTTCTATCAACCGGACCCGGTGCCGAACAGTGCGGATGTGGACTTCTACGGGCGCTGGATTTCAGGGCCAGAAGACCTGGATGTGGACGACATCGTCGACCGCTGGCGCCGCCAGGACCGACTGAAGTCCCTGGGCTGACCCCCCGGGGAGGCACAGGATCAGGGTTGCTCGTCGATCAACTCATCGTAGCCCAGCAGGTGCAAAATCTGCTCGCGCGCGGCCAGCGCATCCTGGTAGCCCAGCTCCATCAGTTCCTTGCAATAGGGGGCGTCGAACATCAGGTAGCTCATCAACGGTCGCCCTTCGCGCGCCAGCGCACCTATCCCCTTCAGCAACATACGCACCGAGCGTGGAAAATTACCAACATAACGTTCCACGATCTCGCGCACGTCGCGGCTCGGTGAAATCACCAGGTAGTCGACCTGGTGCAGGGAGGTGTCCTTATAGTCGATCTGCTTGTCACGGGTTTCGGTAATGGTGTGGTTGATGCGGCGCATGCGCTCGATGTCGGCATCCAGACTGTCCATAAACAGGGTATCGAAGATATAACCGCTAATTTGACCGAAGCTCGGGGTGGGAATGTCTTCACCCTCCTCCGGCGCCCTATCGATGCGCGGATTGCGCACCCCGATCACCAGCAGGCGGTTGGCACCCAGATGCAGGGCAGGACTCAGCGGCGCCGTGGCACGCATCGAACCGTCGCCGTAATATTCGTTGCGCAGCTTGACAGCGGGGAACAGCACCGGGATAGCCGAGGATGCCATCAGGTGGTCCAGCGTCAGCTCTTCCTGTTGTCCCTTGCGCCGGGTCCGCTTCCACGGCACCAGTCCCTTGATACCCTGAAAGAATGTCACCGACATCCCGCTGCTGTAACCGGATGCAGTCACCGCCACCGCACGCAGGGCACCGCTATCGATGGCCTGCTGGATACGCGCAAAACGTATGTGCCGCTCCAGCAGTCCACGCAATGGCGAATTATCGAGGATGGAACGCGGCTGCCGCTTGATCAAGCCGGCACTGGCAAAGGTCAGCCCCCACCTTAGCCCGCTCTTGATCGCCGTCATGGTATCGGTCTTGAACACCTTGCCGACGTGGAAATTGGCCCAGATCCCGTAGAGGCGGTCGACCCCTTCCCGGAAACGCGTGGCACTGCTGGCCAGCAGAACCGCGTTGAGGGCGCCCGATGACACGCCGCAGATGACCGGGAACGGATTCTCGGCATCCTCGGGCAACATATCACCGATGGCCTTGAGCACTCCGGCCTGGTAGGCATTGCGGGCACCACCGCCCGGCAGGATCAGGCCTGTGACCAGGGGCTCTTGCTTTTTCTTGAACGATAGCCAGTACATGGTATTTGAATCCGATCAGTAATCCTGTATCGGCCTGACAGGCGTTTTTTACAGGCAGGATTGAATGGTATCGGATTCAGCGAAAAAAGTGGCTGACCCGGGTCTAGCCCCTTTCCGGAGGCGAAATTCTGCCGGCAAGCTCGCGGACAAGAGCATCCAGCGTCTGGTCCTGGCGCACCAGGATGGCGATCTTCGCATCCAGCTCATCCGGCCGCAGCGGCTCCTGCGACCCGAGCTGCGCCTCCAGCACCGCCAGCCCGGCCTCGGACGGGTCCTTGTCTGCCAGCTGGCGCGCCCTGATCCGGCGGCGCAAGGTGTCGGTGTCGGCCTCGATATGCAGCAGCACAAAGGGAACCTGGAGTTCCCCGGCAAGGTTCTGGAAGCGCGCGCGCTGCGCCTGCTTCAGAAAGGCCGCATCGACGATAACCGGGTAGCCCGCATCCACGATACAGCGCGCCACCTCGGCCAGGCGTTCATAGGTCCGCACACCAGCCTCAGCCGTATAGATTCCCGTGTCGATGCCCGACCCCGAATCCGCCTGCGCGTGGTATCCGAACAGGCGCTTGCGCTCCAGGTCCGAGCGGACCTGGATGGCGCCCAGCCGCTCGACCAGTTGCGCGGCATGCCAGGACTTCCCCACAGCAGACACACCGTGGGTGATAACCACTGCCGGCCGCCGGACTTGTGCATACTGCCGGGCGAGCCCCATATAGGACTCGTATTCTTCCCGGGCCTGCCGGCTCGCGACCCCAGCACCAGCGGCACCCAGTCGCAGTATCGCCACCTTGGCGCGCACCAGCGCACGATAGACCAGGTAGTAACGCAGCAGACCCGCACCCGCGTAGTCCCCGCTGTGCTGCAGGTACCCGTTCAGGAACCGGTATGCCAGCCCCGGGTAACCGCGGTCCTCCAGGTCCATCATCAGGAAGGCGGCCTCACTGATGACATCGATCCAGCGCAGCTGCGAATTGAACTCGATACAGTCAAACGGCGTGATGCACCCGTCGATCAGCGCCAGGTTACCCAGATGCAGGTCACCGTGGCATTCGCGCACAAAACCGTCGTGTTTGCGCGCCTCGATCAACGGCCTCCTGTTACGGAACTCCTCGCTGCACCATTCCTTCAGCCAGTCCAGTTGTGCCTGCTGCGCCGTTAGACCCGGCACCGGGCGGATATGCTCGAAGTTCTCCATTACCCAGCGGTGGACAACATCCGGGCGGCCGTAATCCGTCGTTGCGTCGGCAACATCAACACGGGCATGCAGGCCGCTGACCAGTCCGACAATCTCATCGACCAGCGCCTCGTCGAGTTCGTGACGAACGACGATATTGCTTAGCAGGTCCTGCTGCGGGAACTGGCGCATCCTGACGGCATATTCAATCGGTTCTCCCGGCCCCTGCAACACAGGCCGGTCAGCGCTGCCGGTTACACCGACCACATCGAGATACAGGTCCGCTGCGAAGCGTCGATTAAGCCGCAATTCCTCCTGACAATAGTAGTGACGCTTTGTCAGCGTGGAGAAATCCAGGAAACCGAAATTGACGGCCTTTTTAATCTTGTAGGCGAATTCGCCGGTGAGAATGACCCACGAGATATGCGTCTCGATCAAGCTGACCTCGTCAACCGGATGATCGTACACATCCGGATTTTGCAGCGCAGCGATCAGGGTCTCTTGCATGGCAGTGTCACCGTGGCCTCCAGAGCTAACCGGCAGGGGCACCCAATATCATCCACCAACCACAATACACAGCTCGCAGTATGAATGCACAGGTCGTCAGCAGCAGACAGACAAGCGCTGGTCTGGATCAATACCCAAAAAAACATTAGTCTTCTATACTGCAATAATAGATTGTTCACCCTAAAGCCGGTCTATTTCCGGAACACGAGGAGAGATATCCATGAACGCCGGAGAGCTGTGTAATCGCGACGTGGTCACGGCCACGCGGGAGATGACCATCCTGGACGCCGCCAGGCTGATGCGTGACCGCCATGTCGGCTGCCTGGTCGTCATCGAGTCAAAGGAGGGTCGCGTCGAACCGGTCGGCATACTGACCGATCGCGACATCGTGATCGAGATCATTGCCGAAGGCGTCGACATCAACCAGGTGGCCGTCGGCGATGTCATGACCTATACCGTGCTGAAGGTGCCTGAGGACGAGAGCGTATTCGACACGGCACAGCGCATGCGTGCCCGCGGGGTACGGCGGGTCCCTATCGTGTCGAACACTTGCTCGCTGGTGGGGATCCTCGCGTTCGACGACATACTGGAGATGCTGAGCGAGGAACTCTCTCTCCTGTCCCGGCTTACTTCACGCGAGGCAGAACAGGAAGCCAAGAAGCGTGCCCTGCCGTGCTGAACCGGCCGGGTCAGTTCAACAGGTCAATCAGCGCCTGTACGACCACGAAGGCCGCGGAGGCGAAAAAACCCGTCACCGGCACCCACAAAGGCACGCGGATGATCCCGGTCGGATGGGCAGCGGCCCGTTTCAGGCGCCAGAGCGCAAGGTTTACCAGCGCAAACACAATCAGCAACAAGTAACTGGTGGCCTTGGCCAGCGTCCCGATCGGCAGCCATAGCGCCATCACCAGAACCAGTGCCGACACCAGCCCTGTCGCCACGACCGGGGTGCGGGTGGAGCGATTCACCCTGGCAAACACGGCCGGCAGCCAGCGTTTTCTGCCCATCCCGTAGCAGACCCGCGATGCCATGATGATCTGGATCAGGGCGCCATTGATCACCGCAAACATCCCGATCAGCGTGATCACCACCGGATCACGGCCCGTGACGTACCGATACATGTAGGCCAACGGGGCATCGGCATCGGCCAGCCCGCCTATAGGAACACTGACGACCACCGCCAGCGCCACCAGGAAATACAGCAGGGTCGAGACCGCCAGTGCCACCAGGATGGCACGCGGCAGATTGTTGCTCGGCTGCTTAACCTCCTCGGCCACATTCACCATGTCCTCGAAACCGATAAAGGCATAAAAGGCGAGAAATCCGCCGATAAAGATTCCGTTCCAGGCAGCAGTTCCCGACAGTGGCGCAAAATCGGTCAACGCGGGCCGCACCGTTACCAGGTCCGGGACGGCAATCCAGATAATCAGCAGCAGGCCGGCTATCTCGACCAGCGTGATCAGCGCGGCGACCCGTACCGATTCACTGATCCCCCAGGCGGCCAGTCCGCCGAGCATGAGTACCAGCAACAGGATGGCCGCGCCGTCGGGGACCGCCACAAACACCTGCAGGTAACCGGTAAATCCACGCAGGATCGTTGCCGCGGAAACGATCCCGGCCATGATGATCAGCAAGCCCACCAGCGCCGACACCGCCTGGATACCGATGCCCTCCTGGATATACACGGCCTCCCCGGCACTCAGCGGAAACCGGGCGGAGAGTTCTGCATAGGTAAATGCCGTCAGGCAGGCCAGCAGCGACGCCAGCAGGAAGGAGACGGGTGTAAACACGCCGGCCTCGGCCACCACTTTACCGATCAGTACATAGATCCCGGCGCCCAGGATATTGCCCAGCCCGTAGAAGGTTGTCAGCGGCAATGACAGGGAACGCCTCAGTGAGGGCTGCTCCCCGGCGGTATCGGTCAAGCGGCTCATGGCAGGCATTATTGCATGTCAGTACACCCCCCAATCAATCATTACAGCCAATTTCCACAGCTAAATCAGACCTGTTTCCCATTGCCGGCACACCCCTCGAAAACCCTGAAAATCATTGACCGGCATCATGGCGGTAACGCCGATACAGGTCTATATATTAAGTATGGGATCGTATGGCTGAAGGTCATAGGAGGTTAGTGATATGGCCACCAAAGAGAAAACCCCGAAAAGGGACATTACCGTGAAGCAGCGTCCCGCAATCCCCATGATGAACGTCTGGGACGATATGGAGCGGTGGTTCGATGAATTCGGAAGGCGCGGCTGGCTGCACCCTGTTAGCTGGGAGTGGCCACAGAGGATGGAAGCGATCGCGCCGTTCGAAGGCAAGACGCCAAAGGTCAACATGCTTGATCGGGAAACGGAGATCGTCATCCGGGCTGAACTTCCCGGCGTCGACAAGGACGATGTGGAAGTCACAGTATCCGATCACAACGTGATGATCAAGGCGCGAACGCAGTACGAGGAGAAGGAAGAGGAAGAAGAGTACTACCGGCACGAGATGAGCCATGGCGAATACCAGCGAACCCTGGAGCTCCCCGCAACAGTGGATGAGCAAAAGGCCAAGGCGACATTCAATAACGGCATACTCGAACTGAGACTTCCGAAAATGGAAAAGTCCCTGCGCAGGAAAGTCAGGGTCGAGTAAACAATCAGGGACGATTGAGGACGCCCGGTTCTCCTCCGGGCGTTCTGCATCACAAGGCAGAGTCAGTCCGCCATACTGTCAACGATATAACCAATAGAACAATACTCACAGCAGGTAATCGACCATGACCGCACATGACATGAAACTGGCACTGGAGACCGGCATCCTGCCGACCCGTTACTGGCACACACTGGCTGACGGGCGCGTAATGTGCACCCTGTGCCCGCGGGAATGCAAGCTGCATGAGGGCCAGCGCGGGCTGTGCTTCGTGCGCGAGAACCGCAATGGGGAAATCATACTGAACACCTATGGACGCTCAAGCGGCTATTGTGTCGACCCGATCGAAAAAAAACCGCTCAACCATTTCCTGCCGGGCACGCCGGTGCTGTCATTCGGCACTGCCGGCTGCAATCTTGCCTGCAAGTTCTGCCAGAACTGGGATATCAGCAAGTCGAGGGAGGTCGACACCCTGACCGATTCTGCGGCCCCGGACACCATTGCCAGGGTCGCCCGCGACCTGGGCTGCCGCAGCGTCGCCTACACCTACAACGACCCGGTCATCTTCATGGAGTACGCCATCGACACGGCGATCGCCTGCCGCGAACAGGGCATCAAGTCCGTCGCCGTCACCGCGGGCTATATCAGCGATGAGCCACGCACTGAATTCTTCCAGTACATGGATGCGGCCAACGTCGATCTCAAGGCATTCACCGAACGTTTCTACTGGAAGATCACCGGCGGCCACCTGCAGCCGGTACTCGACACCCTGGTCTATCTGAAGAAGGAAACGGACGTGTGGTTTGAACTCACCACATTGCTGATCCCCGGTGAGAATGATTCAGATAAGGAGCTGGACGAGATGACTCGCTGGGTGGTGGAGCAGCTGGGGCCCGATGTACCCATGCACTTCACCGCGTTTCATCCGGACTGGAAGATGCTGGACAAGCCCCCGACCCCGCCTGCCACGCTCACCAGGGCACGCCGGATCGCCATGGGCAACGGTGTGCGCTATGCCTATACCGGTAACGTGATCGACGAGAAAGGCGGCAGCACCTACTGCCACCAGTGCGGCCAGATGCTGATCGGACGCACGCAGTACATCCTCAGCCGGTGGAACCTTACTGCAGACGGCTGCTGCAACCAGTGCGGCACCCCCTGCGCCGGTCTCTTCGAAAAGGAAGCCGGTAACTGGGGCGCCAGGCGACTGCCAGTCAGACTGAAAGACTACGTCGAGGCAGCAACCGCCTGAATGATTACTGCACGGGCGGCGGCTGGTTCCCGCCTGCCTCGGGGGCCGGGAGCGGCGCAGTGGACCAGGGCGGGCGTGGACCAAAGGGACGTTTACCCTCTTCGTTACGCTTGAATATCTCGTCGAAGTGCTCATCCATGTAGGCGCGCCATTCCTCCGGACCCATTGCACGCATCTTGGCACGGCGCTCCGCTATCTCCGCCCGGCGGGCATCGGCCTGCTGGCGTTGTTCCTCGTGGCGCTTGATCAACTCATCCTTGCGCTGGAGCGCCATCTCCAGCAGTTCCTGGTGATGCTTTACCAGGTAGTCGCGGTCTTCCTCGGCACGGGACCTGATGGTCTCCTGCTCGCCGGCGGTGCTGGCGAAACGCTCCTCCTGTTGCTTGAGATGCGCATCGACCTTTTCCGAGTAGGCCTTGTGACGTGCCTCGTAGGCCTGCTTGCGCGCCGCATGGCGCTGGCGCGCCTCTTCGATCCGCTTCTGTTGCTCTATCTGCCGGCTGTCATACAACTCGCGGTAGGCCCGGACCTTCTGCTCCAAGTCGGCGGCAGCCGCTTCGCGCCGGGTCTCCTCCTCGGCGGTAGCACTGCCCATGGCATCCGTGGCCGCTTCTGTCGCCTCGCCGGTCGCCGCGGCTTCAGTGCCAACTGTTGCTGCCGGGGCCGCCGGGGCCGCCTGTTTTAAACCCGGAGTGGCCGCCTTCTCCACTGCTTCAGCTGCCTTCGCCGCCGGGGCAGCGCGGGTAACCGGCGTCTCCTCGTCTGCCTCCCCGGTGTCCGCTTCCCCCTCGGCTTCCATCTCAGTCGCCGGCGCGGCCCCTGGGGCCTTCTTGACCGCCGCAGCCGCTCCCTCGACGGCCTCCTTGGCGTCCGCTTCCGCCTCGGCTTCCATCTCGGTTGCCGGCGCAAGCCCAATGGCTTTCTTGACCGCCATTGCCGCCGTTTCAGCCACACCCTTTGTACTGGCCGCAGCCTGGCCGGCGCCTTCAACGACCATCCCCTCTTCAACCGTAACTGCACGTGCATCCAGGGAGGCAAATAACAGGCTGCTCGAGACCAGGGTGAATAAAAGTGGCTTAACTGACATAACGACTCTCCTTTTCTATTTGTTTTGGTATGCCGGGTTCCTGTGAATGAAAGCCCGTGCTGTTGCAGATAATGCCGCGCGACACCTGAATGCTTTGTGCACGCGTAACCGGTAGAACCGGGACCGGTCCTACCACGGCATGAAGGAATTCATCTTCGATAACGGACGCCCGATGCTACGGCCCATGTAGGTCATCTCGTTGCGCATCTGATCCCCGGTGATCGTCATGTTATGAATCGAGGCATCCATCCCGCGCATGTGCACCAGCATGGGATCCAGGGTATCCAGCGAGTCCATTTTATCGGACATGTCGACCAGGGTGTTCGACATCTTGTCCACGCGCCGGGTCATGGTACGCACGTTCTCGGAAAGGTAGGCCACGCTGGAGGAGATATCGGTCAAATGCTGACCCATCTCGGGGTCCATGCCCAGCGCCAGCACATGGATGTCGCGGCTCAGGGAATAGATCAGGAAGAAGCCATAGGCGGCGAGAATGGCAAAGGCCAGCAGGGCGGGATAGACCACCAGTTCCCAGCGCCGGGCGCTTGCCTCGAAGACTCGCACGAAGCGCTCCATGGCATCACCGTCCAGCACAATGGGTTCCTTGCCCATGGCGGGCTCGCTGGAGGTTGCTGTTGCGTTACTGACTTTTGTTGTAGTTTTATCTACCATCCGGTACCTCTCGATGCTTCGCGTCTTCTGCAGATATTTCTTTTTCAGGCAATCATTTCTTGTGCATCTGCTCCATCAATACTACCAATCTTCACAGCATACAGGTAGCAGACGGGATGGAGCGTCCAAGTAGCTAAAATATAGTGCAATTTTTACAATGGCCATGGATTCGTCAGGCCTCATCCATGGTATCGACGCAACCAAATGATTGCTTTAGGAAAATATTAGATCCCGGTGTAACAGGGTAGACCGGCTGACCTGCAACTCAACTGCACACCAATGGCCCGGTCGAGGCAAAAAAATGCCCGGCACGCACCACTAGCGGTACCGGGCATTGCGTGGCTGGAGAGTCTGCTAGAACTTATAGTTGAAGTCCAGGCGGAAGCGATTACCGTCCTCGACGCTGGTGACGGCCTCCACCAGGTACAGGCGCGCCACCAGGTTCATGCCACCGCCAAGCCCATAGGCGGCCCGCAACTCGTGCCCCTTCATGTCACTGGCACGGGTCTGGGTGGCAGAGCCCCAGCGCACCCAGTCATCCTGGGCGAAGGAACTGTTCACGGCGAACTGCTCGATGTCGGCATACCAGTAACCCAGCAGCCAGTCGCCTTTGATCTTGGTGCTGCCGTACTTGACGTAGACATCCCAGCCGTCGGTCTGGTCCTGGTTGCTGGCCGTGATACCCGGATCGGTCAGGGGGTCGTAGTCTTCGGTGTTGTGCATGAAATCCGTCCCCAGGGCCAGCGGCCGCCCGCCCGCCTTGAATTTCGCCTGGAGGTTGCCGACCCAGATGGTGTAGTCGCGCTCGCCGTTATTGCGCTGATAAAGGCCGCAGTCCGACTCACTGCTGTCAGATGCCCCTTCATCGATGCCGAACACACCCACCGCCGCGGTCAGCCCCGCGCCGCCCATCGAGGTATTCAATACCGCCTGGCCATGGCCCATGTTGCCGCAGAACTCCTGCATCCCCGCCGGCAGCGAGAAGTAACCGGCATTGATGCCAAGGGTGCTGCCGTCGCCGATATCGAAGTCATAGCCCGCCGAGATGCCCGCCGGGGTGACGTCATCATCCCAAAACAGCTCGTTCGGCTTCCAGATCGGCAGGCCATTGCGGCCGACCCAGCCCCACAGGCCGCCCTGCTTGGCCTTCAGATACCACTTGTCGAAGTTGAAGTGCGCATCGCCGGTGTCGTTGTCATCGAAGTCGATGATGGTGATATGCGGCGACTGCTGGCTGTCGTCCGAACCGGTGCGCAGCCGCACACCCAGGTCGAACATCTCCGTCGGCTTGTAGTTCAGGCCGAGCCGCACCCGCACCCGGGTACGCAGGCGGTCGTCCCGGTCGCTGCCGCTGCTGGACTGTGAGTCCCAGTCCTGTTCCAGGCGCAAGCGAAAGTCGCCGTAGACCTTGAGCTTGTCGGTCTCGAAGATCGCGGCCGAGGCCGGCGCCGACACCATGAAACCAAGTAACCCACCCAGGAATAACACGCCCCACCGCCCGGCCGTCTGTGTCTTGATCGTGCTCATCTGCAATCCCCCCAGGCCTTTGAAATGGTTTGTTTCTTGAAATGACAGGGCATTTAACTACACGCAATGTGGAAATCTGTTGATCTAAATCAAAGTTATTGAAGATTGCCGTAGCATGATAGGGCACTAGAACAGATCGGTCGGGGCAGCTGCCCACGAACAACACGTGCGGCCCTGTAAACCCTAAGTCCAAGGGGGACATCATGAAGATACTCAACGCGTTCTTGAAAGCGGTTGCATTGCTGATCCTGGCACTGCCGGCCTTCAGCGTGCCGGCCATGGCCGAGTCGGGTTGCCTGGGCTGTCACACGGGCATCGAGGATATCCGCGACCCCGCAAGTGGCATGATGGCCATGATCAAGGGGCTGGGTGCCTCGCACGGCGACAGCGAGGGCTGCGTCATCTGTCACGGCGGCGATCCCAAGGCGACCGAGGCCAAGGCGGCGCACACTGGTTCACCTGATACCTTGAAAGCTGCCGGGGGGGCAAAAACCTTCTATCCCGATCCCGGCGCCATGGACATCAACACGTATACCTGCGGCCAGGCCGCCTGCCACAAGGGCTACGAGGAGCGCCTGGAAAAATCCCTGATGAACACCGAGGCCGGGAAGATCCAGGGCAACCTGCACACCTGGGGCATCGAGGAGGTCCAGAACCACAAGGTCCCGTGGGGCAACTACGATGTCAGTGACGATGACGGCGCCGTGCCATCCGTGGGCACCGACGAATACAAGGCCTACATGAAGGTCATGATGGCGGCCCACAAGGAGCAGTTCCCGACCAAGCTGACCCAGATCCCCAGCCCCACCGTCGAGGAGATCGAGAAGGACCCCAAGCTGGCCGGCTTCACCTACCAGCGCCAGCAGTGCCAGCGCTGCCACGTCACCGTCAAGGGGCGCGAGAAACGCGGTGATTACCGCGGCCAGGGCTGTTCCTCCTGCCACATCCCCTACGGCAACGAGGGCATCTACGAGGGCAACGATCCGACCATCGACAAGACCCAGAAGGGCCACCTGCTGACCCACCAGATTCAGGCCACACGGAAATCCGTCGTGAAGCACGGCGATATCGAGTACTCGGGCATCCCCGTCGAGACCTGCAACTCCTGCCACAACCGCGGCAAACGCATCGGCGTCACCTACCAGGGCCTGATGGAGTTCCCCTACGGCTCCCCCTTCAACGTGAAAGGCGAGAAACAGCCCAAGCTGCACACCAAGCAGTATCTGTTTATCTCAGATGACCTGCATCACCAGATCAAGAGCCGGCCGGAGAACCCCGAGGGTGGCCTGCTGTGCCAGGATTGTCACACCACCATCGACATGCACGGTGATGGCAATATCCCGGGCACTACGCTGGCACAGGTCGAGATCGAGTGCCAGGACTGCCACGGCACCCCGGAGCTGTTCCCCTGGGAGCTGCCGCTGGGTCATGGCGAGGAATTCGACCAGCCGCTGGACGGCAAGCCGCGCGGTCTGGCGTCCAGCCCGCTCATGGAAACCGGGGCATACGCCACCGTCTATGACAAGAAGGACGGCTATCTGAAAACCGCGCGCGGCAACCCCTTCGGCAACGTGGTCAAGGACGGCAAGAAGACCATCATGCACTCGGCCACCGGCAACGACTTCGAGGTTCCGCTGCTCAAGCAGCTGAATCTCGACAATGCCTGGAAGAGCCCGGATGCCATGGTGGCCATGAGCCGGGTCAAGAAACACGCCGAGAGCCTGGAGTGCTACGCCTGCCATGCCTCCTGGGTGCCGCAGTGCTACGGCTGCCACGTGCACGTGGACTACGGTCCGGACAAGGACGGCAAGCCCAAGCACGACACCGACTGGATCGCCTCCGGCTCCAAGCGCAACCCGGACGGCTCGACCGCGGAGTCGCCGCTGGGCGTGAAGGGGATCCAGAGCCCCGGCAAGGTCCACGAGACCCGCGCCTACCTGCGCTGGGAGGAGCCGGTGCTGGGCATCAATGGCGAGGGCCGTGTGACGCCGCTGATGCCGGGCTGCCAGATCGTCTACACGGTGAAGGCGCGCGACGGCAAAACGGTCGCCCTGGACCAGATCGCCCTGTCCCACGACGAGCAGAAGGAACTGGGTCAGGAGCGCACCCCGCTGGCCATCGACATGGCCCCGGTCCAGCCGCACTCGGCCCAGCGCAAGGCGCGGACCTGCGAGTCCTGCCACAACAACCCCAAGGCCATGGGCTACGGCATCTCCGGCGGCGTCTTCCAGACCCGCTACACCGAGGACATCGTGGAAGACCTGATCGACCAGAAGACCGGCAAGGTGATTCCGAGGAACTTCCAGATCCAGATCCCCAAGATCGAGGCCCTGGATTTCGACTGGTCGACCATCATCAAGGACGAGCAGCAGGTCCAGACTGTGGGTACCCACTGGCCGCTGTCCCGAGCGCTGACCAAGGAGATGCGTGACGGCATGAAACGGACCGGCCTGTGCATGGGCTGCCACCGCGAGATGTCCAATGCGGAACTTTGGGCGAAGGTCGCCACTGAGGGCCGACTCACCGACGAGCAGCACATCGAGCTGATGAACAAGGCCCTCAAGGCCTATGCCGGAACCAAGTAGGCAGGGTGAGGGTTAATTGAGCAAACACCCTGCCGTAAAACGGCCAACCACAAACCTGACCCGGCTCATGGCGACACTCGTCGCCATGAGCCTGTCTGGCTGTGACACCGGTCCCGCGCCGACAACAGCCGTCACCAATGGCGGGCTTGAACCCATTGTCCAGCAGGCGCCGGAGCCCCGGTCGGCCAGTTCGCGACCGGGTCCGCACGGTGCCCATGACCCCCACGCCGGCCTGACCCCGGACAAACACGCCCAGGTCGCCCTGCAGCACCTGGCCGAAGGACGTCCGGTGGAGGCCATGGACACCCTCACCCAGGCCATCGACCGGTACCCGGAAGCAGCCGAACTGCATGGCATCCGCGGCAGCCTGCTGCTGGAGCAGGGCGAAATCACAGACGCATTGACGAGCCTCGATTCTGCCGTTCGACTGGCGCCGGAGAACCCGCTGCACCTGACCAATCGCGCCCAGGCCTATCGCAAGTTCAACCGCACAGATGAAGCCCTGGCGGACCTCAATCGCGCCATCGAAATCGATACCAACCTGGTATCGGCCCGCTTCAATCGGGGTGCGCTGAGCTTCAACCAGGGTGACTTCGAAACCGCTCTGGCCGACTTCGAGCACTGTATCGCCATCGACCCGCACACAGCGGCGCCCTGGTTCAACCGGGCCGCCGTGTACGAGGCCATGGGCCGGCATGAATCCGCCATTGCCGATCTCAAACGCTTTCTGGAGATTGCGCCCTCCGAGGACTGGAAGCACACCGCCGAGGAGTTGCTGCAGCAGTGGGAAACGGCGGCTGAACCGGGAGCCTCATGACGGCAGGCCTGATCAACCGCTGGCTGGTGGCGCTGGTATTTGCCGGCCAGGGCCTCGCGGCACTAAGTTCCAGTGCCGCCGAATCGCCCGGTCCCCTGTTCGAACAGCTGATGGAGGAGTCCGGCCTGCGGTTTGCACCTCCAGCGGGGTTTGCCGACATCACACCCGAGTCAAACCCGGTGCTGCCCTATGAACGCGCGCTGCGTCATGCCTCGGGGCAACTCGAGATACGCTATATCATCCGGCCGCTGGGACGCCTCTCCATCGATTACAACGACCCCCACAATGCCGCACCCGAACCCAACCATCTTTTCCCCCTGTTGTTCGAGTCGCTTATAAACGAGCTGTCTAGCGGGGGCAACACCCCGAACACCGAGTATCCCCAATCGCAGGCACAGGAATTATTCAATGCGGGCTGGGCCGCGGCCGCGGTCTTTGACGTCAACCCGGACTTCTCGGATGACTATACCCAGGCCCTGCTGGTCGGTATGCACAGGGACAACCAGGCGGATGCCTATGCCGTGTTTCTCTACAACGACTACCCGCAGGCAAAGGAAATGATCGAGGGTGCGCTTTCCACCCTCTCGTTCGCGCCAAACCCGGATGAGGCGGAAGCAGCCTCTGTAGAAACACCCCAGGGAACGGATTAATACGCCATCGCGGGGAACAGTTTAATCGGTCATTGCGAGGTACGAAGTGACGAAGCAATCTCTAACCGACAGATCGTGATTCAGGAGATGGCTTCGCTACACTCGCAATGATGCGATATCCCTAACTCAGCTATTTCCTAGGAAAGGTCTGATCAATTCGTCATTGCGAGGACCGCGAGGCCGCAGGCCGTGGCGGGACGAAGCAATCTGTAACGGGTTGATTGCGCCCTCATGAGATTGCTTCGCTGGCCGCTCCCGGCGGTCGCTTCGGGCTCCTATGTCGTCCTGCCTCCCGCGGCACTTGTTCATGGCCCAGGCCAGCCTCTCGACCGGTTCCCGGTCTCACCTTCTCCATGTACATCGCGCTCGCAATGAACGTGATGCATCAATAAATCAGAGGCATCCCTAGGGGATGCGGCTGTCGATGTTCAGCTCGACGGCCTGTCCGGCGCCCGGCACGACGGGTGCCACCAGCCCCTGCAAGTCACCGCTCTGTGGCATGGCCGTGCCCGATTTCGAAATCCGCGCACCCACGGCGACCTGGTCGAAATTCGACAGCTTCATGCTGGGCGCCATGGCCGTGGAGTCATCCAGGGTGACCGTTAGCGGCAGATCGCTGACCTGCTTGCGCACAATGGCCAGCGGCATGCGTGGTCCGCTGACCGCGCGGGCAAAGATAAACACCGTGTCTGTAGAGGCGGCAGCTGCGGCGACCTGCGGGTCCAGGGTGACGCTGACGCTAATGGCCTTGTCAGCAGCGCCGGCCACTGTGGTGGCGGCAGCCGTTGCCTGACGGGGTGTCGGCGCCTCAACCACCTCACCCGGCAGGCGCTCCCTGGCCTGGCGGATCTGCTGGGCGATCACCCGGGCATCTTCACCGCCGGGCGGCAACTGATCGGCGGCCCGCTGCCAGTAGCGCACGGCCCCGGCATAGTCACCCTGCTGGTTTTTCCAGTGGCCGGTGAGCCACAGGGCCTTCACGTGGCCGGGCTCGGTCTCCAGTGCCTTCAACAGCAAGGCACCCGACTGGTCGTTGAATTCCTGGGCGTTGGCCATCACCAGGGCATCGGCGTAATCGGCCAGCAGGTCGGGGGTATCGCCGACCAGCCGGTGGGCCTTTGCATAGGCCACGGCAGCGTCCGGGAAACGCTCCATTGACGTGTAACTGCGCGCCAGCATCACCCAGCCCTCGGCGTTATTCGGCTCCTGGCGCAGGCGTTCGGCCAGGCGCTCCACCATTTCCTCTAGCGAATGAGCGCCATTACCCGGTGTCGTGGCCTGCCGCGCCGGGGCAGCACCGCCCTTGGCCAGCAGCGGGATAATCTCCTGGGTACCCACATACTGATAAAGGCCGATGGTCAGTCCCGGGATCAACACCATCAGCACCAGCGCCGCCCAGCGGCCGCCGCGCACCTTCACCGCAGCGTTCTCAGCCGACGCACCCGACAGGTCGGCCAGCAGCTCGCGCTCCAGGTCCTCCCGCGCCGAGAGATACTGGACCTCGTCGAGCCGCCCGCTGCCCAAGTCGGCCTCCAGCTCGGCGAGCTGGGTCTTGATGACCTCGGTATTCAGTGTATCCAGGTCGGTGTCCGGTTGCTTGCTGCTGCGCAGGATCCAGGGCAGCGTAAACAGCAGCGCCACAATGACCATGATGCCTGCCAGTCCCCAGAAGACGGTCATGCGTCGTTATCCTTGTCATGAACGGCCGGCTTGCCCAGCAGTGCGTCCAGGCGCTTGCGCTCCGCGGCCGAGATTTCGGCCGCTGGCGCCTGGCCCTGGCGGCGTAGGGCGCGCACCAGCAGGATGGCGGCAATGGCCAGCAGCACAAAGGGCCCGAACCAGATGAGATAGGTCCCGGGCTTCAGCGGTGGCTTGTAGAGCACGAAATCGCCGTAGCGCTTGACCAGGAAGTCGATAATCTCCGCATCGCTGTGGCCCTCCTGAACCATGTCGTAGACCTCGGCGCGCAGGTCGTGGGCCAGTTCGGCATCCGAGTCGGCCAGCGACTGGTTCTGACAGACCAGGCAGCGGATCTCTGCAATCAGGTCCTTGAAATGCAGCGCTTCCGCCTCGGTGGCGAACTTGAAGGACTCCAGGGTGGCCGAGGCCGATACCGGTGTCATGCCGAGCAGCAGCCACACAATCAGCAGTGCGGGGAGTAGTCGTTTCATAAGAGGATCAGGATTTGAGTTCGGCAATCAGCGGAAGCAGCTGCGTCTGCAGTACCTCGGTGGTCAGTGGTCCGATGTGCTTGTGGCGGATGATACCCTGTGGGTCGATGACAAAGGTCTCCGGGGCACCGTAGACTCCCCAGTCGATACCGACCCGGCCGTCCTCGTCAAAGGCATTGGCTATGTAGGGGTCACCCAGCTGGCGCAGCCAGCGTTTGGCATCGGCGCGGTTGTCCTTGTAGTTGAGTCCGTAGATCGCCACCTGGCCGGTCTGCGCCAGTTGCAGCAGCACCTCGTGCTCGGCACGGCAGGAGACACACCAGGTGGCCCAGATATTCAGTACGGCGACCTTGCCCTTGATATCGGTATCGCTGATAGTGCTATCCGGATCGTCGAGACGGGTCAGCGAGAAGGCCGGCATGGGCTTGCCCACCAGCGGCGACGGCACCAGTTTCGGATCGAGGCTCAGCCCGCGGAACAGGAAGGCGACCAGCACGGCAAAGATGCCCAGCGGCACCAGGTAGCGCAGGTAACGGGTCATCAGGAGCGGCCCTCGGCGGCCAGGCCGCCCTTGGCCAGCGCACTGGGGCGACG
>CAMYJI010000024.1:0-2629 GCA_947258545.1 uncultured Ectothiorhodospiraceae bacterium | reverse complement strand
CAGTCACCCCCGCCGAGTGCTTCACCCAGAGATACGTAGATGTCACGGGTGAAACCGGCATCGATGCCGGCCTCGGTCATGGGCTTGGTCTGTACCAGATAGGTGCGTTTCTCGGGCTTCAGGACGGCGACCTCGCGCTCGCCCTTGTAGACGCGCACGGTGCCCAGGTCGGAGCGATAGTTGGGGCCACGGTGGGCACCGACACCTTCAAAGAGAAAGGCATGGCCAGCCAGTTCAACGGTCTCGCCCGGCGACATGCGCAGGTCCTTTTCGACATCGAACAGGGTCACCACGGTCACCCCGATGACAAATATCGCAATACCGAAGTGCGCCATGACCATGCCGTAGTAACTGCCGCTGCCCTTGAGGCGCAGGTCCCGCCAGATCCCTGCCAGGCCCTTGCGGTTGCGGAGCCGCTGGCGCAGCCCGATCGACAGCGTGGCGGCCAGCCACACGGACAGCATAACGGCCTCACCGACCCACAGCGACCAGCCTTCATGCAGCAGCGGCAGGGCGGCCACCAGGCCGGCGCCGACACTGACCAGGAAGGCGATGCGCAACTGGCGCAGCAGCTCACCAGCATCTTGATGTTTCCAGCGCGCCAGCGGTGCCATGCCCATCAGCAGGATCATGAAGGGCGCAAAAATAATCAGCATGGTGGTGAACCACGGAAAGCCCACCGAGATTTTGCCCCAGCCGAGGGCGTCATAGACCAGCGGGGCCAGGGTGCCCAGCAGGATGAAGGCAGTGATCACCACCAGCAGCAGATTATTGCCCAGCAGCAGCGTCTCCCGGGAGACCATGTCGAAGCGTCCGCCGCCGCTGACGTCCGGTGCCCGCCAGGCATACAGCGCCAGCGACCCGCCAATGACGATGCACAGGAACACCAGGATGAACAGGCCGCGCGCCGGGTCGGCGGCGAAGGAATGCACCGAGGTCAGCACCCCGGAGCGCACCAGGAAGGTGCCCAGCAGGCTCAGGGAGAAGGCCAGCAGTGCGTGCAGCACCGTCCAGCGCTTGAAGGCCCCGCGCTTCTCGGTCACAGCCAGGGAATGGATCAGGGCCGTGCCGGCCAGCCAGGGCATGAAGGAGGCATTCTCCACCGGGTCCCAGAACCACCAGCCGCCCCAGCCCAGCTCGTAGTAGGCCCACCAGCTGCCCAGGGTGATACCAATGGTCAGGAATACCCAGGCTACGGTGGTCCAGGGACGCGACCAGCGCGCCCAGGCCGCGTCCAGCTTGCCTCCGATCAGGGCGGCGATGGCGAAACTGAAGGCGACCGACAGGCCCACATAACCCATGTAGAGCATGGGCGGGTGCACCGCCAGGCCGAAGTCCTGCAGCAGCGGATTCAGATCCCCGCCTTCCGCCGGCACCGGGAAGCGCCGTTCGAAGGGATTGGAGGTGAACAGCAGGAAGCTAACGAAGCCGATGCTGATCATGCCCATGACGGACAGCACCCGCGCCAGCACTATGGCGGGCAGGTCGCGGGCGAACAGCGAGACCGCGACGGTCCAGCTACTCAGGACCAGCGCCCACAGCAACAGCGAACCCTCGTGCGCCCCCCACACGGCGGACACCTTGTAGAGGGTGGGCAACTGGGTATTGCCGTTGCGGGACACATACAGTACCGAGAAGTCATCGGCCAGGAAGGCGTACACCAGGCAGGCAAAGGCCACGGCGACGAAAAAGAACTGGCCCCAGGCGGCCGGCCGCGCCAGGGCCACCCAGCCAGGCGTGTTGTTGAGGCTGCCGACCATGGGAAACACCGCCAGCACCAGCGCCAGGGTCAGCCCCAGGGCCAGGGCGAAGTTACCGAGCTCGGGGATCATTGGGCCGTGCCGCCCTGGGCCGCGGCCTCGACCCCTTCCTGGTGTGCCGTCTGCAGTGCGTCAGCCACCTCGGGCGGCATGTAGTTTTCGTCGTGCTTGGCCAGCACCTCGTCGGCCACGAACACGCCGTCCATATCCAGCCTGCCGCGGGCGACAATGCCCTGCCCCTCGCGGAACAGGTCAGGCAGGATACCCGTGTATTCGATAGTCACGCTCTCTGCGTTGTCGGTGACATCGAAGCGCACCGTCAGGCCGTTCTCCTGGCGTTTCACACTGCCGTTGGTCACCAGGCCGCCTACCCGGATCGGGTGCCCGGAAGGGGCCTCGCCGGCCACCACCTCGCTGGGTGAATAGAAAAACATCAGATTGTCATTAAAGGCGTTGAGTGCCAGCCCGATGCCGACGCCGATACCGGCGACCATCAGGGCAATCAAAAACATTCTCTTTTTACGTTTCGGGTGCATCAGGTTCTCCGTGCGCGTCTGGCGCGGCGTGCAATGGCGGCTAGCAGCCTGCGCCGGTTGCGCATCGGCACCAGTACATTGAGTACCAGTACGACCAGGGCAATGGCATAGGAAGTCCATACGTAGAAGGCGTAGCCGCCCATATGAAAGAATTCACTCATCTTAATTACGACTCATTTCGACTGCGCGAGTTCACTGACCCACTGGGTATTGCGCTCGCGATCCAGCAGTTCACAGCGCGCTCGCATCAACACCACGACCGCGTAGAACAACTTGAAGGCCGCGGCCATCAACAGCAGCGGGATCAGCATCCTGATATCGATGGACGGGGCA
>CAMYJI010000023.1 GCA_947258545.1 uncultured Ectothiorhodospiraceae bacterium | reverse complement strand
AGCCGGCGGCTGTAAGGTGGAAACGGTGCGCTACTACGAGAAAGTCGGACTGATGCCCGAACCACCACGCACCGAAGGTGGCCACCGTCTCTATTCCCTAGATCTGCTCAAACGCCTCACCTTCATCCGGCGCAGCCGGGAACTCGGTTTTCCTATAGAACAGATAAGAGGATTACTGCGTTTCGTCGACGAACCCGGCCACACCTGTGGTGAAGTGAAAGGTATGGCAATGTTGCAGGCCCGGGCCGTGCAGGAGAAGATCAATGATCTGAAACGATTGCAGAAGGCCCTCAATGCGATGGCCGCGCGTTGCAAGGGCAAGGACTACGCGCTGAAAGACTGCCCAATCATCGACGCATTGTACGATGGGAGACCATCAAAAAAATGATGGTCCACATACAGATTGAACATACTACTGTGTGAAATCACTCGTCATCTGACGGAACGTACAACCATCCCTGTCCATCAAAGGTTCATACTTTCTTTTATTGACGCGTACTGGTTTCTATTTCACGCAAATAGACATCGGGCAGATCTCTCTAACGACTACCTGCACTTTACACAGGTGGACTTGCCACGTCTCGGATTGAGCATCATGCATCTGGTTTTTAACCAGGTGGTCGGCTTTACAGCAAACAGCGAGCCAAGATCTATAACCTGTTGATTACGCAACACCGCTATAAAGCATGCAGGCTGAGCACTCGTAACCGATTAGCACAATTTCGGGCACAAACGAGAAGATGCGGAACAAGGCAAGCAACGAGGCTACGTCGCAACCTACTGAAATCACGAAATAAATATGGCGCGCCCGGAGAGATTCGAACTCCCGACCGCCTGGTTCGTAGCCCCAAATTAAGGGTTATATTTCTTTAATAAACTGTCACTTGCGGCGTTTGCCCACCTGATACCGCAGTTGACTTATCAATCACTTACAGTTCACTGTGCTTTCAAGTTAGCACGAATCTAGCACAGTCCTTTTTGCCCGCTGAAATATCTCAATTGCCACATGCGCCCATTGCCGCAAATAGGAATTCGCCACCCACAACACAACCTGGTGGTATGAGGAAAAATTGGTCGGGGCGAGAGGATTTGAACCTCCGACCACCTGCACCCCATGCAGGTGCGCTACCAGGCTGCGCTACGCCCCGATTGGCTCTGTAACGGGATTATATAAGACCTGCTATGGTCCGTGCTATCGCTTCAGCAGCTGCAGGACATCCTCGAGTTCGAGCCGCACCTGGTGCACAATCTGCTGGCTCTGGGTGACGTCTTCCTTGGCATCCTCGCCGGACATCTTCTGACGGGCACCACCGATGGTAAAACCCTTTTCATACAGCAGACTCCTGATCTGACGGATCATCAGGACGTCCTGGCGCTGGTAGTAGCGCCGGTTGCCGCGGCGTTTTACCGGTTTGAGTTGTGGAAATTCCTGTTCCCAGTAACGCAACACATGTGGCTTGACACCACAGAGCTCACTGACCTCTCCGATTGTGAAATAGCGCTTACCGGGTATGGCAGGAAGCTCGTTGTTATTGCTCGCTTCCAGCATAGGCCTCTACCTTGGCTTTGAGTTTCTGACCGGACCTGAAGGTGACAACGCGGCGTGCCGAGATCGGGATCTCTTCGCCGGTTTTTGGATTGCGCCCCGGACGTTCGTTCTTCTCGCGCAGGTCGAAGTTACCGAAACCGGAGAGCTTTACCTGGCGCCCGTTTTCCAGCGCCGCGCGAATCTCCTCGAAGAACAATTCCACCAGCTCTTTGGCCTCGCGTTTATTCAGCCCAAGCTCATCAAACAATCTTTCCGCCATATCGGCCTTTGTTAGTGCCATGGTATTTACTCTCTCAGTGTTGCCTTGAATGTCCCCCTGAGACTTTCGATCACCCCGGTGACCACAGCCTCGACTTCTTCATCTGTTAGTGTGCGGGAAGAATCCTGTAGAATCAAGCCAATCGCGACACTTTTTCGCCCTGTTTCTACTCCTTTTCCCTGGTAGATATCGAATATCACGACCTCCCTGAGGAGATCACCCGCCGCTTCACGGGTAGCGGATTTCAGCGCCTCCGCCCGTACATCGGCATCCACCACCACCGCGAGGTCCCGCCGGATCGAGGGAAAGCGGGAGATCTCCTGAAAACGCACCAGATCGCCCTGCCTGATCGGGTCATATTCCAGCTCGAACAGAAAGGTCTGCGGGTCCAGATCAAACTGATTGGCGATGGATGGATGGACCTTTCCCAACCACCCGATATCGATCCCTGCGCGCCTGACCTGGGCCGTCTGTCCCGGGTGCAGCGCCGGATGAGCGGCCGCCACAAACTGATAGTCCGTTGCCTGCCCCGATAGCGACAGGATGGCTTCGACATCACGCCGCAGGTCATAGAAGTCGACAGCTACCATCCGGGCGTCCCAGTGTTCCGGCGCACGCGCTCCTGAGCACACTCCACTAATGACGTGGTCCTGACGGGTTTTATTCCCCTGTGTGTAGAACCTGAGCCCGTGCTCGAACAGGCGCAGGCGGCTTTGCTGCCGGTTCAGGTTGTAGATCCCCGCTTTCAGCAAGCCAGACCAGAGGCTGGTACGCATCTGCGACATTTCCGATGAAATCGGGTTGGCCAGTGTGATCGGTTTCATCTCCGGATTCAGCACCGCCTGGAAATCCGGATCGACAAAGCTGTAGGTAATCGCCTCCTGGTAACCACGGGCTACCAGTAGGTCTGAAATAGCCTCGATGGATACCTCGGTTTCCGGTACCGGCTGAATATCCAGTGCCCCGCTCAGCGGCTGCAAGGGCAGTTTATCGTAACCGTAGACACGCCCGACCTCCTCGATCAGGTCGGCCTCCAGCGCAATATCGAAGCGGAAGGACGGCGGTGTGATCTGCCAGCCAGCGCCCTCCTCCGTCACCTGCATTCCGAGTCGTTCGAGAATATCACTCACCTCTGCCGGCTCAGGCAGCATGCCCAGCACCCGCAGTATGCGGTCTTTTCTCAGGCTGATCGGTACGTACTGTGGCAGATATTCTGATGCAGCGACCTCGACGACCGGGCCGGCCTGGCCGCCCACGATTTCCAGCAGCAGCTGCGTCGCCCGCTGCAGTGCACGCGGTTGCAGGTGAGGATCTACACCGCGCTCAAAACGGTGGGACGAATCGGTGTGCATGGCGTATTTGCGTGCGCGACCCGCAATCACCTCGGGGGAGAAATAGGCGCATTCCAGGAACAGGTCGGTTGTGTCTGTCCGCACACCGGAATTGATCCCGCCCATTACCCCGGCAATGGCCAGCGGCTTTTCGTGGTCGGCGATGACCAGCGTGTCACTGTCGAGTGTGAGTTCGCGCTCATCCAGCAGGGTCAGCCGTTCATCCTTTTCGGCGAAGCGGACACGGATGCCACCAGAGAGTTGCGCCAGGTCAAAGGCGTGCATGGGCTGGCCAAGCTCCAGCAGCACGTAATTAGTGACATCCACCACCGGGTCGATACTGCGCAGCCCGCCGCGGCGCAGGCGTTCCTGCATCCACAGGGGTGTGGTGGCCATGGGGTCGATGCCGCGGATGACACGACCCAGGTAACGTGGACAGGCCTGCGGGGCCTGGACATCGATAGCCAGACGGTCTGTCACCCTCTCCGGGATGGCCTCAACAACCAGTGGATTCACCGGGCTGCGCGTCAGTGTACCGACCTCGCGGGCAATGCCCTCAACACCGAGGCAATCGCCGCGGTTCGGGGTCAGGTCGATTTCGATCAGGGTGTCATCCAGCCCGAGAAGTACCTGCAGGTCCTGGCCGGTTTGGGCATCTGCCGGCAGCTCCATCAGCCCCTGGTGGTCTTCACTCAAGCCGAGTTCACGCGCAGAGCACAGCATGCCATAGGACTCCATGCCGCGCAGTTTGGATTTCTTGATCTTGAAATCACCCGGCAGGCGCGCACCGATAAGGGCCAGCGGGTACTTGCCACCGGCACGCACATTCGGCGCCCCGCAGACGATCTGCAGTGGCTCGGCCTGTCCGGTCCCCACCTGGCAAACCCGCAGCTTGTCGGCATCGGGATGCGCCTCGACCGTCAGCACCTCGCCCACGATCAAGCCTTCCATGCCGGCGGCAACGGGCTCGACCGAGTCCACCTCCAGCCCGGCCATGGTCAGCTGCTCCACCAGGGCCTCGGTCGAGATCGGCGGGTCAACCCATTCGCGCAACCATTTCTCGCTAAATTTCATTTAATTACTTTAAGTTATGTTTATCAATTAAAGTATTTTATAGTTGAAAACAAAAATAAACTCACCGCAGAGGCGCAGAGGACGCAGAGATAAATATACGAATAAAACGCACTGCATATTTATTCACAACGATTGATCCGCACTAGCTTTTCGTGTGTTTCGGTAATTTATTTCTTTCTCTGCGTCCTCCGCGTCTCCGCGGTGAATATTGTCTTTAATTAAACTGGGTCAAAAAGTTCAGGTCGTTCTCGAAGAACAGCCGCAGGTCGTTGACGCCGTAGCGCAACATGGCCAGGCGCTCGACGCCCATACCGAAGGCGTAACCGGTGTAGCGCTCGTTATCGATGCCCGCATACTGGAACACGTTCGGGTGTACCATGCCGCACCCCAGCACCTCCAGCCAGCCGCTCTGGCCGCAGACCCGGCAGCCCTGGCCGGCACACATCACGCACTGGATATCGACCTCCGCCGATGGTTCGGTGAACGGGAAATAGGAAGGACGGAAGCGTACCGCCAGGTCATCGCGCTCGAAGAACAGGTGCAGAAACTCGTCCAGCAGGCTTTTCAGGTTCGCAAAGCTGACATTCTCATCGACCAGCAGCCCTTCAACCTGGTGGAACATGGGCGTGTGCGTCAGGTCCGAATCACAGCGGTAAACCCGCCCGGGTGCGATAATGCGCAGTGGTGGCTTGCGCTCTTCCATCACCCGCACCTGAACCGGCGAGGTATGGGTGCGCAGCAGGGTATGCGCGTCGAAATAGAAGGTGTCGTGCATGGCGCGCGCGGGATGGTGGTCCGGAACGTTCAGGGCCTCGAAGTTGTGGTAGTCATCCTCGATCTCCGGGCCTTCGGCGACACTGAAACCGAGCGGGGTGAACAGCCTTTCAATGCGCCGCAGGGTCCGCGTGACCGGGTGCAGGCCACCGCTCAACTCCCCCCTGCCCGGCAGGCTGACGTCAATGGTCTGCTCGGCCAGCTCCACATCCAGGGCAGCCGACTGCAGCGCCTGGCCGCGCGCCTCGATCGCCTGCTGGAGTGCCTGTTTTGCCCGGTTGATGGCCTGGCCGGCGGCAGGGCGTTCCCCGGCCGGCAAGCCACCCAGCTGTTTGAGCTGCTGGGTCAACAGGCCTTTTTTGCCCAGGTAGCGGACACGCGTCGCGTCCAGGGCCGCCGCATCAGCGGCAGCCGCAACCTCGTTCAATGCAGCCGTTTCCAGTTCATCCAGGCCAGACACCTGACATTCGCTCCCGATTTCAACCCGTGATTAGCGCAATTAAAGACATGACTGAAATAAAAAGGGGAAAGGCATCCACCTTTCCCCTGCTTCCATTCGGATCAGTCTGTGTGCGTCTTGTTCGGAAAGGTGATTACGATAGACTGGCCTTGGCCTTTTCTGCCAGTGCGCTAAAGCCCGCCTGGTCAAAGACCGCCAGATCGGCAAGCACCTTCCTGTCGACCTCTATATTGGCCTTGTTCAGGCCATCGATCATGCGGCTGTAGGAAAGACCGTTCTCGCGCGCCGCCGCGTTGATGCGCGCGATCCACAACGCCCTGAACTGGCGCTTGCGCTGGCGACGGTCGCGGTAGGCGTACTGCCCCGCCTTGATGACAGCCTGCTTGGCAACACGGTAGACCTTGCGGCGTGCACCGTAATAACCCCTGGCCTCGTCTAGTACTTTCTTGTGGCGGGCGCGGGCGTTGACACCACGTTTTACTCTGGACATTGCTTGTACTCCTGAAAATATCTGCTCAACTGAAAGGCAGCATGCGCCGTACGGCGGCGACATCCGCTTCATGCACCTGCGCCGGCGAAACCAGCTGGCGCTTTCGCTTGCTGCTCTTCTTCGTCAGGATATGACGGTGGTGCGACTGGCCGCGCTTGAAACCGCCGGAGGCGGACTTCTTGAAACGTTTTGCCGCACCGCGGTTGGTTTTTAACTTTGGCATTGCTCTAACCTTCTTAAATAATAATTAATCTGTCACGACCACCCGGTCGCTATTTATGCTTCTTGGGCGCCAGCACCATCACCATCAGGCGTCCTTCCATTTTCGGTTCCTGCTCAACTGTACCGTACTCCTCGAGGTCGGCCTTGACCCGCTGCAGCAATTCAAGGCCCAGCTCCTGGTGCGCCATTTCCCTGCCCCGAAACCGCAATGTCACCTTGGTGCGATCGCCCTCTTCCAGGAAGCTGACCAGTTTACGCAGCTTGATCTTGTAGTCACCGACGTCGGTGCCAGGCCGGAACTTGATCTCCTTGACCTGGGTCTGCTTCTGTTTCTTCTTGGCCGTCTGGAGCTTCTTGCTTTCCTCAAAACGGAATTTGCCGTAATCCATTATCCGGCAGACGGGTGGCTCCGCATTTGGCGCTATCTCGACAAGATCGAGACTCGCCTCGCCGGCAATTTTGGCGGCCTCATCCAGGGAGATAATACCCAGCTGTTCACCGTCCTCGTTTATAACCCGTACTTCGGGTGCAACTATGCTTTCGTTTACGCGATGTTGCGGTTTTTTCGCAGCGATGCTCTAGCCCTCCAAAACAGTACGGCCGCGGCTCGCGATCTCGTCGTCAAGGGCGTCGGCAAGTTTGTCCAGCTCTAAACTGCCGAGGTCCTTACCACCTCGCGTGCGCACGGCCACAGTACCAGCTTCTGTTTCCCGATCGCCGATCACCAGCAGATAGGGAACACGTTGAATCGTGTGCTCGCGGATTTTAAAGCCGATTTTCTCATTTCTCAAGTCTGATTTGATTCTCAGGCCCTGATTTTTCAAGAATTCTTCCACTTTCAGTGCATATTCGGCCTGGCGATCGGTGATATTGAGCACCACCGCCTGTACCGGGGCAAGCCACAGCGGCAGCGAACCGGCGTAATGCTCGATCAAAATCCCGATAAAACGCTCCAGCGAGCCCAGGATGGCCCGGTGCAGCATGACCGGCACCTGCTTACTGCCGTCCTCGGCGATATAATGGGCCCCCAGCCGCCCGGGCATGGAAAAATCCAGCTGAATGGTACCCAGCTGCCAGACCCGGGACAGGCAGTCCCTGAGATTGAACTCGATCTTGGGCCCGTAAAAGGCACCCTCGCCCGGTTGCAAATCGAAGCCCAGGCCCTTGTGCTCAAGCGCCTCCTGCAGGGCCTGTTCGGCCTTGTCCCAGAGGACCTCTTCGCCCACCCGCTGTTCGGGACGGGTCGACAGCTTCACGCTGATGTCCTCGAAGCCGAAATCCGCGTAGACCTTGAACAGCAGGTCGATAAAATCGGAGACCTCGTCGAGGATCTGGTCCTCGGAGCAGAAGATATGTGCATCGTCCTGGACGAAATTGCGCACCCGCATCAGCCCGTGCAGGGTCCCCGAGGGCTCGTTGCGGTGACAGGAGCCGAACTCCGCCAGCCGCAGCGGCAGGTCCCGGTAGCTCTTCAACCCCTGGTTGTAGATCTGGATATGCGCCGGGCAGTTCATCGGTTTGATCGCGAAATCCCGGTGCTCGGAGTGGGTGGTGAAGATCATGTCACCGAACTTGTCCCAGTGCCCGGACTTCTCCCACAGGCTGCGGTCCAGCACCTGCGGCGTGTGTACTTCCTGGTAGCCGTGCTGCTTCAGCATGCCACGGATATAGTCTTGGATAACCAGGTAGATCTGCCAGCCATTGTCGTGCCAGAACACCATGCCCGGGGCCTCTTCCTGAGTGTGGAACAGGTCCATGGTCTTGCCGAGCTTGCGGTGGTCGCGTTTCTCGGCCTCCTCCAGCCGGTGCAGGTAGGTCTTCAGCTCCTTTTTGTCGCGCCAGGCGGTGCCATAAATGCGTTGCAACATGGCATTGCTGGAATCGCCACGCCAGTAGGCGCCGGCCAGTTTCATCAGCTTGAAACCCTTGCCGAGCTTGCCGGTGCTGGGCAGGTGGGGTCCACGGCAGACATCGAACCACTCGCCCTGGCGGTAGACCGTAATCGCCTCGCCCGCGGGGATGTCCTTGATGATTTCGACCTTGTAGTCCTCGCCGATCTCCCCGAACAGCCCGATCGCCTCGTCCCGGCTCAACACCTCGCGCTGCAGCGGCAGGTCGCGCTTCACGATCTCGTGCATGCGTTGCTCGATCTTGCCCAGGTCTTCGGGGGTGAATGCTTCCTCGCGGGCGAAATCGTAGTAGAAGCCGTCCTCGATGGCCGGACCGATGGTCACCTGGGTACCGGGATAGAGCTCCTGCACCGCCTGCGCCATCACATGCGCGGCATCGTGACGCATCAGCTCGAGCGCCTCTTCGTCCCTGGCAGTGATGATGGCCAATCCGGTATCGGTATCGATGACGTAGCTGGTATCGACCAGTACCCCGTCGACCTTGCCGGCCAGTGCCGCCTTGGCCAGGCCCGGACCGATAGCGGCGGCCACATCGTGAACCGAGACCGGGTGATCAAACTCGCGGCGGCTGCCGTCAGGAAGGGTAATTGTAGGCATTGTGCTGCGCTCCAGTGGTGACCGATACGAGAGGCCACTTGTTTGTCTTCATCTCGCAAAAAGGGACAGATCAGATCTGTCCCTTTTTGCAATCGATTTGGTAGGCGCGATTGGATTCGAACCAACGACCCCCACCATGTCAAGGTGGTGCTCTAACCAACTGAGCTACGCGCCTGCGAGACCGGCAAAGATACCGCCAGAGACCGCCGGTTGCAAGAATCCATGCCTTGGTCAATAGGCTAAGACCCACTGCTGTCCCAGAGATTCAGGCCGTCATGCCCAGGTTGCCCTTCTCGATCCGCGCGATCTCGTCACGCAGCCGCGCCGCCTCCTCGAATTCCAGGTTGCGGGCATGGGCGTACATCTGCTGTTCCAGCTGGCTGACCCGTTCGGCCAGCTGCTGTGGAGTGAGCCGGCCGTAATCGGCCAGTTCCTCGGCCACCCGCGCGAAGCGGCGCGCCGTGGTCGGCCCCTGCGCGACCGCACCCTCCATGACATCGGCCACCGCCTTGCGGATGCCCTGCGGGGTGATGCCATGGGCGCTGTTATAGGCCTGCTGTTTCTCGCGCCGGCGCTCGGTCTCGTCAATGGCCCGGCGCATGGACCCAGTGATTTCGTCGGCATACAGGATGGCCTTGCCCTTCAGATTGCGTGCGGCCCGCCCGATGGTCTGGATCAGGGAACGCTCGGAGCGCAGGAAGCCCTCCTTGTCCGCATCCAGAATGGCGACCAGCGAGACCTCCGGCAGATCCAGGCCCTCGCGTAACAGGTTGATGCCGACCAGCACGTCGAACTCGCCCAGGCGCAGATCGCGGATGATCTCCATGCGTTCCACGGTATCGATGTCAGAATGCAGGTAGCGCACCCGCACCTCGTGCTCGGCCAGGTACTCGGTCAGGTCCTCGGACATGCGCTTGGTGAGCGTCGTGACCAGGACGCGTTCCTGGTTGACCACGCGCAAACGGATCTCCGACAACAGGTCGTCCACCTGGGTCCCCGCAGGACGCACCTCGATCTCCGGGTCAATCAACCCGGTGGGCCGTACCAGCTGCTCGACCACGGCACCGGCGTGCTCATCCTCGTACGCTCCTGGCGTCGCCGAGGTAAAGATTGCCTGCGGCGCAAGGCGTTCGAATTCATCGAAACGCAAGGGACGGTTGTCCAGTGCCGAGGGCAGGCGGAAACCATACTCGACCAGGTTTTCCTTGCGTGAACGGTCACCGCGGTACATGCCGCCCAGCTGGGGAATGGTGACATGGGACTCATCGATCACCAGCAGCGCATTCCCGGGCAGGTAATCGAACAGGGTCGGGGGCGGCTCACCGGGCTGGCGTCCCGACAAGTAGCGCGAGTAATTCTCGATCCCGTTGCAGTAGCCGAGTTCCGCCATCATCTCCAGGTCGAACAGGGTACGCTGTTCCAGGCGCTGCGCCTCGACCAGCTTGTTGGCACGGTGCAGCTCCTCCAGGCGCTGTTTGAGCTCGGGCTTGATCTGGTCGATGGCCCCGAGGATCGCCTCGCGCGGCGTTGCGTAGTGGGTCTTGGGATAGATTGTCAGCCGCGGCACCCGCCGCAGGACCTCCCCCGTCAGTGGGTCAAACCAGGAGAGTGCGTCGATCTCGTCGTCGAACAGTTCCACCCGCACCGCCTCGCCGTCGGACTCGGCAGGAAAGACATCGATGATTTCACCGCGCACCCGGTAGGTGGCGCGGTGCAGCTCGACATCATTGCGCGTGTACTGCAACTCGGCCAGCCGCCGCAGAATGGTGCGCTGGTCCGCCTTGTCGCCCCTGTCCAGGTGCAGCACCATGCTCAGGTAGGCCTGCGGGTCGCCCAGGCCGTAGATGGAGGACACGGTGGCCACGATTATGGCGTCCGGTCGCTCGAGCAGGGCCTTGGTCGCCGACAGGCGCATCTGCTCGATGTGTTCGTTGACCGAGGCGTCCTTCTCGATATAGGTGTCCGAGGCCGGCACGTAGGCCTCGGGCTGGTAGTAGTCGTAATAGGAGACGAAGTACTCCACGGCATTGCGCGGAAACAGCTCGCGCATCTCCCCGTACAGCTGGGCCGCCAGCGTCTTGTTGGGTGCCAGTATCAGTGTCGGCCGTTGCACGGCCTGGATGACATTGGCGACGGTGAAGGTCTTGCCGGAGCCGGTGACACCCAGCAGGGTCTGGTGGGACAGGCCGTCGTCCAGGCCCTCGACCAGCGCCTTGATGGCGCCGGGTTGGTCGCCGGAAGGCTGCAAATCGGAAATCAGGTGGAATTGCTCGGTCACGGGCTATTATCGTATTCGCTGAGTTTGCGTATGATTGGCGCAACCGCCATGCCCTCACACGACAGGATCGCAACCTTGGACACCATTACACTTTCCAACCGGGTACAACGCATCAAACCCTCCCCCACCCTGTCCGTGACGGCCCGCGTCGCGGAGTTGCGCGCCGCCGGCCGCGACATCATCGGGCTCGGCGCGGGAGAGCCGGATTTCGACACGCCCGACCACATCAGGGCCGCGGGCATCGAGGCGATCCGCAGCGGTTTCACCCGCTATACCGCGGTCGACGGAACCCCGGAAATCAAGAGGGCGATTATAGCGAAATTCCGCCGTGACAACGGGCTGGAGTACACCCCGGAGCAGATCCTGGTGTCCTGTGGTGGCAAACAGAGCTTCTTCAACCTGGCCCAGGCACTGCTCAACCCGGGCGATGAAGTCATCATCCCGGCGCCCTATTGGGTGTCCTACCCGGACATGGTGCTGCTGGCCGATGGTGAACCGGTGATCATCCCGGCCGGCGTCGAGACCGGCTTCAAGATCACGCCTGATCAGCTGGCCGCCGCCATCACCCCAAAAACGCGCCTGTTTGTAATCAATAGCCCCTCCAATCCCACCGGGGTCGCCTATACGCGCGCCGAACTCGCGGCACTGGGCAAGGTATTGGAACAACATCCCCAGGTGCTGATCGCCACCGACGACATGTACGAGCATATCCTGTGGAGCGCAGAACCGTTCAGTAACATCCTCACCGCCTGCCCTGAACTCGCCGGGCATACTATCGTGCTCAATGGCGTTTCCAAGGTTTATGCAATGACCGGCTGGCGCATCGGTTACGCCGGCGGTCCGGCCGAACTGATCAAGGCCATGAAGAAGGTCCAGTCACAGAGCACCTCCAATCCCACCTCGATCTCGCAGGTCGCGGCCCAGGCGGCGCTGGACGGAGACCAGGCCTGCATCAAGCCCATGCTGACGGCCTTCAAGGAACGCCATGACTTCGTGGTAGCGGCGCTGAACGACATCCCCGGGGTGGATTGTCTGCCGGCCGACGGCACCTTCTACTGTTTCCCTCGTGTACAGGCCGTCATTGACCGTATGGACGGGATCGACGACGACATCGAACTATCGGAATTCCTGCTGGACAAGGCCGGCGTGGCACTGGTGCCGGGCTCCGCCTTCGGCGCCCCGGGTTATGTCCGGCTGTCATTCGCGACCGGCCTCGACACCCTGAAGACCGCGCTGGAGCGCCTGGCCACAGCGCTGACATCCTGAGCCGGCAACCACTGACAGCTCTTCGCACGGCCGGCTGACAGCCGGACCGCGGCGCTCACTCCATACTCGAGTCATCCCGAAAACACCCCTGCGCGGGGATACCTTTGATACGGGATTCCGCGGCAATCCCCGGCGCATTGCGTCGGGACCGCGCCTCGATCGGCATGCTCCAGGGAGGGAGAGATGTCAGTAGGATCACACCGCATCCACAGCGAGCGGTCCCCGCACAAACAAATGGGGCTTAGCTTGCCCGAACTGCTGATCACGCTGGCAGTGGTGGCCGGACTGAGCATCGCCGCGGCAGACAACCTGCCCCGCTTCATTCAGACCAACCGCATGGCCACCGAGGTCAACTGGTTCATGACAGCACTGCAGCTGGCGCGCAGCGAGGCCGTCAAACATGGACGCCGGGGCGTGCTGTGCCCCAGCACCGACAAAGAGCACTGCACAGACAGTATGGAGTGGAAGCATGGCTGGATCCTGTTCGCCAGCGACACCCGGAAACGCGAGGCGGATGAACCCGTGCTTCAGTCGGGTAACCCGCTGGCCACGGGTATCGAGATGCGTTCCAGCCGGTACCGCAAACGCATTGTCTACCAACCGGACGGCAGCAGCGGCGGCAGCAACAGCTCGTTCACCTTCTGTGACCTGCGACAACATGCCCGGCCGCGCGTCATCTGCCTCTCGAATACCGGCCGGCCGCGTCTGACCCAGACCCGCTGTGACGGCCGGCCGATCGCCTGTCCATAAAGACAGCCGGCACAATCCCTGCCATATGGCCGGGCGGCCAACTCAATTGACCGAAAAGCCCGCCATCCAGTATGATCTGCGCCCTCGCAGTCCCGAATATTCCCCGGTAGCTCAGTTGGTAGAGCGGGTGACTGTTAATCACTAGGTCGGCGGTTCGAGCCCGTCCCGGGGAGCCATCTTTATCCATAATAACAATTACATACAGGCCGCTGGCAAGGCGGCCTATTAATACCCGCCAGTCTGTCGGATCAATGCCGGAGACGATGACAGGTGTAAATCACGACTGCCGCTCACCCGAAGCCAGCGGATGCCAACCCTAACCACAGCATAACCCGCCACCTACACAGGCCAGCCAGTCAGCCAGGATATGCGCTGCCAGCTCGCGGCCGGCTGCAACGTTCACCTGGCAATATGTACTAAAGTGCCTGCGGCTGCTAAAGTTGTATATAAGGCAGCCATACAAGCGGAAGGCTGGCAGTAATAAATAATAACCAGGGAAAGACCCATGAATAGAACACAACTGGTGAGCACGGCGCTTTGTTGTTTTTTTGCCTGCACCCTATCGATTGCCACGGTTTCTGCGGACAATTTCGACAGCAATCCTGTCTCAACCCTCACCCCGATTGAAGACAATCCACAAGTGGCAATTCAAGACAGGCAACCCATCCTTGAGAGTAATCCAATATCCGCTGAGAACTGGTTATCGGATGAAGCCTGGTTACTCTGTTCCGTGGTTATTGCACTGGTTGGCGTTACGATTATGAGAAAGACAGTGCATTAGAGGCTGATCCTTGATTAAAAGCGAAAAGCACGCATATCGGCAGGCGCACCCCGCCTGATTCCCAACAAGCTTTAACACGGCGACCAACGAGTCGCCGTATTTGTTTCCGGTCTGCGTGGGTGATCAGCCGACTACAGAAGCTGTGCGACGATGCAGCTGCATGGCATATCATTTCAAAGTGGAGGCAAGCCATGAAAAATTACATACCAGGCGCACGACTGGGTATCATCCTATTCATATTGATGGCAAGCACACATACCTATGCAGGAAAAACCAGCCCCGGTTATCAATACACTGAACTACAGCCACTGAGCGAACAGCAGCAAAAAGAACATGATGATTGCATGCTGGAACACATGGACAAGGCGCATTCCGATTTGGCGTACCAGGAACTTGGGCATATTTGTTACCGCAAAGTGCTTGGGTATAGATAAAAAAGCGCTGACAATACCAGCTAGAAATACCCGTTATCAATAATCCCTGGTTCCGGTTCTTTTGAGCCACTAGAAAAATGCCCGCAGAAGCGGGCATGAGGAATAGTTATCACCACCGCGACCGATGAGTTGTCTGCTAAATCGGTCCAATCAGCTCGGCATGCAGGCGATGGCTCATGACCTTGCGCAGGATATCCTGGGCCTTGTATTTGATCCGGTTGTATTCCACCAGCATGAGGTGATCACGGTTCGGGCTGAAACGGGCATTGTAAATGCCGTCATTGGCTGCCAGAGAAGACACAATTTCGTTACGATGTGACTCTTCAAGGTTTTCGTCTACATGAACGATAATTTCAACTGATTGGCTCTGATGACTCATGATGTACCTCCGGGTCTCTTGTACTGTGATTGAAAACGCCAACTCCTGTCCACACTGAAGAACACCTCGTAATTTTTTATCTCCTTGCATGGCGGCCTGTGCTGCTGTATCCGGTCCGCCTTTAGAGGTGTGTCGTCCCTGACACTGATTCTTCCTTGGATGGGTTTAATATAAACAGATCAATGTTGCGGGACGATGACAAAATAGACATTCGGAATGTCGACTATTCACACTTAGTGCATGGACTGACCCGTGGCAGGCGTTACAGCGGCAGCTGATCCCGGTTTCCCAGGGGAACACGCGCAACATACCGGCCGCCAGGTGTAATTACTTCACCTGTCAGCAATCACAGCAGCCCTGCCCACCTGGGAATTTCGGAAACCGCCTGTGCGAACCCCGCACATGACTGAAAAACAGCGTTTTTTTCCAGGCCCCCGGTCAACCACCGAGTCCCTCGGGGGGAAACCGTACAAGGCCAATTGCAAAACCTTGTAAATCTATATAACATATTGATTTTAAAGAACAGAAGAAGAGCATCGGCGCCATGATGAGACCGTTCCTGCTACCCTGCCTGCTACTTGCGTCGACGCTGGCAACCGCCGCCGAAATCCCAACGGAAATCGAGGCCTGCATGCGGCAGAACCTGCCACAGTCGAGTTCCGCCCAGTCGATTGAATTACGCGTCATCGACCGCAGCCACTACGAGCAGGTACTCGAGGCTGATATCTACTTCAGTCGCTTCACCGAAGATCAGACGCGCGTGATGATGTATTTTCATGAGCCGGTGGACATCAGGGGCGCACGCTTTCTGATCGTCGAGAAGCACCCGCAAAACGACATGTATATCTACATGCCCGGCCTGTTCAAGGTCAGGCGCATCACCTCCAAGAAGATTTCCAGCTCCATCATGGGAACCGACTTTTCCTACGAGGATTTCGAGCGCATCCAAGGCATGCTATCCGACATCAGTGCCAGGCAACTTCCTGACGGGACCCTGTCGGGGCGGCCGGTTTATGTACTTGAGAGTTTTCCCGAAGAGGGTTCGGGTTATACCCGGGTCGCAACCTATATTGACAAGGCAAGCTGCATACCCCTGAAGACAGAACTGTACGAGCGCGGTGACCAGCTACGCAAGCAGATGACCATCGAGCCGGGCAACATAAAACAGGCCGACGGGATCTGGTACCCAACGAAGATTCTGATGAAAGACCTGCGCGACAAGACAGAGACCACGCTGGTTGTAAAGAACATCCGTATTGGGATTGAATTAGACAATGGGCTGTTTGAGGCCGAACAACTGAAGCAGGTGGATGTACCGTCCCTGGACCCCTGAAGAACGCACGCGAACCCCGGTAACAAAACACAACAATGGGGATATTCGAAAAACTGTCGACGCTCGTTTCACGGTCAACCGGATTGCTCCTGGTTCTGGTCGCCATTCTGTTTGCTGTTGCCGCCGTCCAGATCGTGGATCCGAAGACCGGGCACCTGAGACTGGAGATCGATCCCTCCGCAAACCGCCTGATATCCGAGAACGAACCCGCCAAGCTTTTTTATGACAATGCCCGCCGGATATTCGGTAGTGACGAGACCCTGGTCATCACCCTGACATCCAATAACATATTCACGCGCGACACCCTGGAACGAATTGACCGCATGACCGGGCGTATCAGCGAAATCGATTCCGTTCATCATGTTGTTTCCCTGACCAACGCACTGGATATCCGCAGCACCGGTGATGATCTCGATATCGCGCCCTTCATAGAGAATATTGCCGATGATGATGCCGATCTCGTCGCCATGCGCGAGCGGGTGCTGACCAACCCGGTCTACCGGGGCAGCCTGGTCTCGACCGAAGGCGACACCACTGCTCTGATTGTCTATTTTCACGACATCTCGGACCGCGAGTTCCTGCGCCAGGGCATTCACGACCAGATCGTGGCCATCGTCGAGAAGGAAAAAGGGGGGAACGAGGTCTGGCTAACCGGGGCACCGCATTTCAAGGTCTCGCTCATGAAGACCCTGATTCACGACCTGATCTGGACGCCACCGCTGATCGCCGCCGTACTGGCCATCATACTGGCCATCTCATTCCGCACCGTACTGGGCGTGGTTGTCCCACTGCTTACGGTCACTGTCAGCGTGGTCCTGACCCTCGGTGTCATTGCGGCACTGGGCTATTCACTAAGCATGATCTCGGTGCTGGTACCCCCGCTGCTGATGATCCTGGGGCTGTCCTATTCGGTGCATGTTGTCTCCGAGTATCACCAGCAACGTGCCGCTGCCGTCGACAAAAAGGGGCTGGTCAGGTCGACACTCAGACAGGTCATGCTACCCGTAGTGCTGACCGGCTTGACCACCATGGCGGGTTTTATGGCGCTCATTGTTAATCCGATCGCAGCCGTCAAGGAATTCGGCGTTTTTGCTGTCATCGGCATCATCATCATCACGATCCTGTCGATTACCTTCACCCCCGCCCTGTTGAAGCATCTCGACTGGGTAGACGCTGGTATCGCCCGGAACAAGCGCTCCGGAAAGTCGCTGTTCGAACGCTTCGTTGACCGCATAGCCGTATTCGACCTGAACCAGCGCACCATGATATTCACCGTGTTCGGCGTACTGTTTGCTTTCGCCCTTCTCGGCATGACAAACATCAAGGTCAGCACCGACTTCATGGCCAGCTTTCCGGAGGACTCGGAAATACGCACAGGCTTCAATGTCGTCAATGACAAGCTCGGCGGCGCCAATCCGTTCTACATCATCGTAGAAAGCGACCGGCCGAACACTTTCAAGGAACCTGCCAACCTCGAGATTATCAGGGAACTGCAGGACTGGCTGGTCTCGCAACCCGAGATCGGCGGCACCACCTCGATCACCGACTACCTGATGCTGGTTAACCAGGCCTTTCACGACAACGACCCGGCCTTCCACAGCATCCCCGACAGCCGCCGCCTCGTCACCCAGTTACTTTTCCTCAGCTCCAACGATGAGCTGGACCGGATTGTCGACGCCCGCTACCAGACCACGAACATCGTGCTGCGTTCCAAGGTATTCAGCTCAGAGGACATGGCCAGGCTGATTGACCGGACCCACGAAAGACTGCAGGAGTTACCGGATCACCTGACTGCAACCCTCACCGGCAACCCGGTACTGATCAACAAGACACTGGCGAGCATTGTCGTTGGCCAGGCCAGGAGCGTCGGCCTGGCGTTGGTGATCGTCTATGTGATTCTGGCCTTGATGTTCATGTCCATGCGCATCGGCCTGATCGCCTTGATCCCGAACATCATCCCGGTGGCCATCTATTTCGGTTCCCTGGGATTCTTCGGTATCACCCTGAACCCCGGTACCAGCCTGATCGCACCCATGGTGCTTGGCATCGCCATCGACGATACCATCCACTATTTTTCGCGCTTCAACCAGGAAATAAAACGTTTTGCGGATGACCGCAAGGCAACGGTGGCGGCCCTCAAGGCGGTCGGACGCCCGGTGACCTACACATCGATTGGCCTATGCCTGGGCTTCCTGGTACTGACGACCAGCGAGCTCAGCATGCAGGCCCAGGTCGGCATCATGGCCGCCTATGCCCTGGCGGTGGCCTGGCTAAGCGATTTCCTGCTGACACCGGCGCTCTGTTGCAGCGTCCGTATCACCACCCTGTGGGATGTACTGACGCTGGACCTGGGCGAAAACCCGCAGGAGTCCATCCCCCTGCTCAGGGGCCTGCGCAAGTCGCAGGCCCGGATCGTCGCCGTGATGTCCAGGATCGTCAGCGTGCCCGCCGGGGAGCGTCTCATCACCAGCGGCAATAAAGGGACGCAGATGTATGTTGTCATCGACGGCAAGCTGACAACATCATTCGAAGGCGAGGATGGCCGAGTCGAGGTCGCGACACACACCCGCGGCGATGTCGTCGGGGAAACCGGTCTGTTCTACGAAAAGCGCACCGCCGATGTCGACGCCACAGAAGACAGTCGCCTGCTGTCACTGACCCAGGACAACCTGGATCGGCTCAGCCGGCGCTACCCCTACATCGCCACCAAGGTATTCCGGAACCTGAATGAGATTCTCGCCATGAGGCTGTTCAGGACCACACACAGACTGGGATAACAACAGACATGCAACGAAAAACAGCCAATTTCATCAGAGGTGGATTAATCATAATAACCGCGAATTCCTGAACAATAGAATAATAAAATAGTCTGGCGCACCGACAGGTAATCAGGTGCCAGGCAGGAGTCACACATGGAAAACAATAATAACCCGAGAGAACTGGCCGAGATCGTGGAAAACTCCATGCGGGAATTCCGTTCGGGCATGGAACACCGGGAGCAGATGAGTATCCGCATCGGGCGGCGCACTACGCAGATCATCCGCTTCGGCATGATGGGCATGGCCATACTGGGACTGGCACTGTTCTACCTGATCTATATCCTGACCAAGGATTTTTCCCAGGTCACGGTACACATGGATGACATGTCGGGCTATATGCAAACGATGCAGACAGACATGGAATCGATGGCCGATAATATTGGTACCATGCAAAAAACAATAGTGACACTCAATGACAGCATCAGCATCATGCCGACAATGAACAATGCCGTTGCCAACATGGACGGCAGCCTGTTGAATTTAAGCGGCGACGTTCACTCGATGGTCGAACAGATATATGCGATGAACGGGAACGTCGGCAACATGGCAGCCAACATACAACTGCTGAACCGGCAGATCACGGATATGAATGTCACCATGGGCTATATGTCGGGCAACGTGAATCAGATGGCCAAGCCCATGAAGATGTTTCCGTTCCAGTGAGTGTCTATGACACCTCCTTGAACATGGGGCGCATCAGAAAACTCTTCCTGATCCACGGAGACGAGAGCGCTGACGTCCTCTACTTTCTGCTCTTCTTCATGATCGTCTGTGCCGGCATGGCCATCGGACGCAGCACCGCCGACGCCCTGTTCTTCAAGCGCTTCGGCATCGAATACCTCCCGCTGATGTACATCATACAGAGCGTACTGCTGGCCGCTGCCAGCACCCTGTATGCCGCCTTTGCCGACCGGGTTGCTGCCGAATCCTTTTTCAAGGCCCTGCTGGGAATCCTGGTGGTACTGGTCGGCGCCTGCTGGCTGGTGATCGCCAACACCGGCTCCACATTCATCTACCCGGTCTACTACCTGGTCTATGAGGTGTCCTCCGAATTGCTGCTGGTGCATGCCGCCCTGTACATGAACCAGAACATGAACACCCTGCAGACCAAGCGCCTGTCACCACTGGTATTCGCCGGTGCCCAGCTCGGCACCATAAGCGGAGGCCTGACACTCGCCGTGTTTGCCCCGCTAATCGGCACCCAGAACCTGATCCTGGCCTGGTGCCTGCTGCTCGGCCTGGGCATCACGATCATCGCCGTGCATCACAGCCGCCACGGGGCCTCGAAACACTTCCGGCCGCCGAAGAAGGCGCGGAATCCGCTAGCGCACTGTGTCGTCGATCTCAGGCAGGGGGTGCGTTTCACCCACCGTTCCGAACTGCTGCGTGCCGCCTCGTTTGCCCTGTTCTTCATGGTCATTGCCTTCTACATCCTGTGTTACAGCGTCAACCGCGTCTATACCCGGACCTTCGTAACGGAAGAGGCGCTGACCAGCTTCTTCGGGGGCCTGACCGCAGCCACCAGCATCGTCGCCCTGCTGATCCAGCTGTTCGTCACCAACCGCACCATTCAGCACTTCGGGGTGCGCAAGATGAACCTGCTGTTCCCGGTGACCACGATGTTCGGCCTGCTGGCACTGGTGTTCAGCTTCGCCCTGCCGTCCGCCCTGCTCGGCAGCTTCAATAAGGACGCCCTGATGCCGGCCTTCAGGAATCCAATCAGGTCGATGTTCTTCAATGTGCTGCCGGGTTACATGCAGGGACGCGCACGCGCCATGTCGGTCGCCATCGTGCTTCCCCTGGCCCTGCTGAGCTGCGGCATCCTGCTGTGGGTCATGCAGCACATGGAGGACACGCGCTTTTTCCTGTTCCCGGGTATCGCTGCCGCCATTCTCTATTTCATTTTCAACCACAGAATGAACCGGGCCTATGTCAGCACCCTGCTGACCACCCTGAAGGAACGCCTGTTCCTGCCCGACGAGCAGATGTATGCCGCGCTACAGGGTAGCAGCGAGAATGTGCTGGCGGAGGTCCTGCGTGGCGTACGCCATGAAGACAACGAGGTCTCCGTGGCCTTTTCACGGCTCCTGGTGGACTCCTTTCCCGACAAGGCCGTGGACCTGATCCTGGACAATATCGGGAAAAAGGACATCCCGACCATCGACCGCATGCTGCGACTGCTGTCAGCGCACGCAATCTCTCCCTACCGGGCACAACTCCACGAACTGGCGCACAAGGGCGACAAACATCTGCAGGCCACCGTGTTGCAGATGCTGATAAAGGACGGTGATGAACAGGCAGGCAGCGAGGCCATCGGACTGCTGAATGGCGATAATCCACGCCTGCGCAGTATTGGTATCCGCGTGGCCCTGCAGCGCCAACACTGTGACGAGGCCTTACATCACTGGCTAGAACTGCTTGACGCCGGCAGCGATGCCCGGCTGGCTGCAATGGACCTGGTGCCGGATATCGCCGATCTGGACGACAGTCACATCACCACGATCATCGCGGCCTACCACCAGGCACTCGAGGCCCTGCTGCAGAATCCGGCAGCGGATATCAGGACACGCGCCCTCACGGGGATCAGCCATTGGCCCCGCGGACACCACATCAACGTGGATGACCTGCTGACCACCGCACTCGACAGTGAAGACCCCGCACTGCGCGCGGCGGCGGCCGGTTGCCTGCATATGGTCGCGGCGGACAACCGGGATACCCGGATAATCCAGGCCCTGGGTGATGGCCATCCCCGGGTACGCGAGGCGGCGCTGCAGTCCCTGAAAAAGTCGACCACCGACTTCATGGAGACCGCTGTGCACTGGATCAGCACCAATCACGGCAATCCGCGTGCCCAGGGCGCGTTGCTCAGCGCCCTGCAGCAAATGGACCTGCCGGCAACGCACTATGAAACCATTGCCGCACGGAAGGTGGACGTGGCCGGCAGGCTGCAGGCCGCGGTCGCCGTGCTTGAGCGCACCCCCGCCCGGGCAGGCGACTCCACGACACTGGAACTCGTCAGGCATACCCTAAAGGAGCGCATGGAGCAGACCCTGTTGCTGGCGCTACAGGCACTGGAACCGTTATACGAACCCGGCATCATCAGTATCATCCGTGCAGGATTTTCGAGCGGTGATAACCGTCATGTGGCCAATGCCTGCGAGGTTCTAGCCAACCTTGACGATCGCAAGGTCGCCGGCCGGCTGCATGATATACTGCAGCAGAGCATCGACAAGCAGGTCGGCGAACATGCCACTGCGGAATTCAACACGGTACATGAGGTCCTTAACTGGTGCCGACAACAAAAAGATGACTGGTTGCAGCACTGTGCCGACACGGCACTGACAACACTCACCAAAGGAGTGGCCGATGCCCGACCTGTTTGACCGCCTGCTGCTGCTGAAGAACTCGCCTGTATTCTCCCGGGTGTCCACTGATGACCTGCGCCGGGTGGCCCAGGCACTGGAAGAACAGCAATACTTCGCCGGTGACCGCGTGTTCGAGATCAATGCACAGGGGGATCATCTCTACCTGCTGGTCAGCGGCAAGGTGGGTATCTCGATAGAACCGGACAGTTCCAGCCTGAACTTCATCACCACCCTCGGCCCCGGCGATTGCTTTGGCGAAATGAACTTGCTGGATGACCTGCCGCGCTCAGCCACGGCGCGCGTCATCGAGGAAAGCACAGTGCTGGCGCTGGACAAGTCGCGCCTGAAGGGCCTGATCCTGAGCTATCCGGAGCTCAGTATCGGGATGCTGCGCAGCCTGTCCCTGAGGCTGCGCGAGGCCAATCGCCGAGCACCGGGGCAGGATAACCCGGCGGGCTGACACGGCTACAGAAAAGGAGATTCCATGCAGCTGTTATCCATATCCACGCCTTCGATACGGCGTACGTCTATCACCCTACTGCGTATTTTCGTTCTGGGCATGCTACTCACGGGCCTGCCACTATCGGCCGCTGACCCGGTACCAAAAAATGATCGGGATCCCCATTACAACGAGATCGGCTTTTTCGATATTCATGTGTGTAACTGGCCGGACCGGTCACTGTTTTTCATGCCGCTGTTTTCCACCCCACGGTTTGCCGAGACCGAAAAGATCGAGGTCTTCTACCCGGATGGCAGCCTGTTGTCTGAGCTTGACCTGCGCAACTTCCGAAAAATCACTCCTAAAAACAAGCCCCCGAAACGGGTCTTCATGATCGAGACCGATGTCCCGCCCGGCGCGCCCGATGGCTGGTATTCCGCGCGCATCTCTATGAAGGATGGTAACCAATACCTGGCGCGTGATTACGTCATCCTCGACAGCCTGCCCCATGCGTCCGGCCATGTACCTGCACCTGATCAGGAGGTCGATGAAGTGCCAAAGGAACTGGCCTGGGATCCCATCCCGGGCGCCGGATTCTACCAGGTCTTTATCCGCGACCTGTGGAATGACAGCAAGCTGATTCACGGCTCGAAACTGCTGTCAGAATCTCGCCTGGCGCTGCCGCAGGGACTGCTGGAAAAAGGCGGTTACTATTCATGGGTGATACACGCGCGCGACACCAATGAGCATGTGCTGCTGGGGGACTTCAACCATGGGTCACTCAGCCAGCCAGTGAACTTCTCTATCAGCGACTAATGCCGCAACTGCCCCCGACCGGGGGTTACCCAGGTGCCAACCCCGTTAATCGCAACCGTCATCCTCGGTCAAGACGTCTCCGGTATCGGGGTCCATGGCGGGCACACCCTGGGCATCGGTAATCACCGTATTGACAAACATCATCTTTTCAACACGGTCGAACTGCTCTTCGAAGGCCCGGTCGATATCGGCACTGTACATGCCATCGTAGATCACGACCCGGCCGCGGTCTTCCACCTTGATTTGCTGCGGGCTGGGCTCAAATAACAGGCTCAGCTGCCAGCCGTACATTGAATTGTCGCTGTCTGTGGCGGATGCCAGTGAGCTGATTCCCGTGATGGTCGCGGACACAATCAGTGCGGTTATTGATTTCCTTTTCATCTCTCTCCTCCTACTGCCAGTAGGCAGTTGCTGCTACTGTGATTACAGACATTTTTCTTTCCAGTTGGCTATAGATTAGCCTCATGACCTTCTAACCGCGCCGGCAAACTGGACAGAAAAAATGTCAATAAATCACACTTCGGAGAGACCCGATTTTCTTGTCGGCCAGTAGCTTGGAAAAAGCCAGGGGGGAGTCCACACCAGGTTATTTCACACCGTACCGCAGGGTGCGCATTGCGCGCCATGTAATCGCCACGGAAACACACAGAATTAAATTGCATTGTAGGAGCGGCTCGCAGCCGCGATTAGTACTTACCAGCGCGGGGGCAGCTTCTGGTGGATGGTGATGCGCTTGCGCTCGATGCTGATATAACCGCCGGTCTTCAGGTCCGTCATGATGCGGCTCACCATGGCGCGTGATGCCCCCACCATGTCGGCAATCTCCTGCTGGGTAAGCCTGCCGGTGACGAGTACATCGTCTTCCTTGCTGGCATGCTGCAACAGGGTCCGGGCCACACGGCCATAGACATCGAGCAGGGCGAGGTTGCTGACATTCTGGGCCAGCATGCGGATGCGACTGGTCAAAGGCCGGATCAGGTTCAGGGCGATTTCCGGATTGGAGGAGAGGCACTCCATGAAATCACCACGCGAGATGATCATGAACTTCGAGGGTTCCAGGGTCATGACGGAAGCGGCCCGCGGCTGACGATCGATCAGCGCCATTTCACCGAAATACTCGCCCGGCCCCTGGTGGTTCAACACGGCCTCGCGCCCGTCTTCGCCGCTGAGAAAAACCTTCACCCGGCCGGAGAGGATCACATACAGGGAATCGGTCTCGTCCCCCTCATTGATGACGATGGTGTTCTTCTTGTAGGTCTTGGTCGAACCGTGCTGCTCGATCTTTGCCAGGGCCGCTTCAGGCAACGCGGAGAACAAGGGGATTTTTTCCAGCATATCGGCTGTCCTCGGATAATACCTGTGCTTTATTATACGTCAGACCGTGTTGTGTCCCAGGATCATCCTGTTCCGGCCACCGCAGAGTCTGGCGAATCAGTTCAGTTCGAAGACATTGCGCAGGGTCTGCGGGTTGACGACGCCGTCGGGATGGGCCTCATTGATTATAGAGACAGGCACCCCATGGACGCGAATTCACACGACGGCTGGCCGCTTCATCATGTCCATCCAAGTCACCCGCACGTGGACGACGCCTGGTTTATCATGAGACTGGAACTACACACGCGGCGGACCACAGGACTTATTTCGTAGTGTGTTCAAAGACGCCGTCCCAGCCTGCACCTATGCCTTGTAACTGCAACGCATCGATACGCTCCAGGTAGAGTGCATACAGCTTGCGTTCCGGCATGGCATCCCGCAACGACTGAAATGCAGACCGCGCCTGCCCCCAGTTACCGGTAAAGTATACCTCCAGTGCCTTGTTACTTTCATCGACCTCGTTCAGACGCACGCCGGAAACACGGGTGGTCAGGCCAACCGGTTCATAGATTGTGACCGGCTCATCCTTGCCCTTGACCTTCACACGGTCCAGACGCCTCAACACCACGCCATCCAGGTCCGCGGCCGTGGTTTCACTGACAATCAGCCGGACGCCGTAATACTTTGTCAGTCCTTCAAGACGCGAGCCCAGATTGACTGCATCCCCGATCACGGTATAGGCGCGCCGATACTCAGAGCCCATGTCACCGACATTCATCATACCGCTATTAATACCGATACCGACATTGATTTCCGGCCAGTTGTGCTCGCCGAAATCAGGCCGCATGTCCTCCAGCTTGTCCAGCATCGCCAGGGCCGCCTCAACTGCATGTTGACGGTGCAAGGGATCCTGCACCGGCGCCCCCCAAAAGGCCATGATCATGTCGCCGACATATTTATCGATGGTGCCGCGCTTCTCGAAGATGATGCGCGTCATCGGGGTAAAGAAATGATTCAACAAATTCTTGAGTTCATCGGCAGGCAGTGATTCCGAAATCGTCGTGAAGCTGCGGATATCGCAGAACAATACGGACATTTCCCGGCTCTCCCCATCAACAGAAAATTGCTCGTCCGGGTGGCGGCTCATCTCGTCGACAATCTCCGGAGGGACATATTGCCCGAACACAGTCTTCAGTTGCCGGCGGCTGCGCGCTTCCGTCAGGTACTGGGCGAGTAGACCGACGAACAGGGCCATCGGCAGTTGCACCAGTACGGGTATCGCCAATGGCAGCCACAGGTCAGCCGTGTTGAATGCAGACTGCACACCGACGATATACAGGCCGGACATCAACAGGGCCAGCGGTACGGCCAGACTGGCCTTCAGCAGATAGATACCGGCACCCAGTAGCAGACCGATCAACAGCAGAATGGCGACCGTTGCCAGTGCACCGGCCGGCCTGAGACTGCGATCGGTCAGCATGTTGGCAAAAGCCGTGGCAGCGATTTCGACGCCGCTCAGGTCCACGCCGTGTTCATTCGTGACCACCGTGTAGAACCGGTCCGGCTGCCCGGGATCATAGAGGTCGGAAAATCCGACAAACACCACCTTGCCGGCAAAATCCAGATCGGACGGCGAGATACCCGGTGCCTCGCCCTTGATCACCGCATTGTAGGGAATATTGGGGATGCTGCCGGGCGGGCCGTAGAAATTCAGGTAGCGGTTATCAGCGCCTGCATAGAGGCCGGTGAGTGCCGTGATCAGACGGTGTTCTGCCAACTTCACTGCTGTTTGCCCGGTATCATCGGCAAGCAGTGCACGGATCCTGGCGCCCAGTCCGGGGTCGCCGGCAAAGGTGCTGCGCAAGGCCAGCATCAAGTTGTTCACCCCGGCGGCACGCCCGACCTCCGTCGCCTGATGTGGCAGGTCCTCGATGCCCATGGCACCAGCCCGTTCCAGCACCTCCATCCAGCGCTGCTGGGCCGGTAGGGCCAGGACCTGCAGCGCCACAGCCGGCATGGTGGCCACCCCTCCGGCGCTCGGCTTGAAGGGCCAGAACTGGTAAACATTGACCTGTACCTTGGGAACCGGGAACGGTGCCAGCGCCTTGGCCGCCGCCGCAAGCTCCGGGATGGGCGGCACCAGTTCCTCGACCCAGATCGTGCCGGTCTGCACACCGCTGATATCATAGATCGGCTGGCGCCTGCCGTTCAGGCGCTCGAACAGCACCACCCGCTCCGATTCGGCCACGACATCGGCAAACACAGCGTCGTGTTCAGCATCTTTGGCACGCTGGAAGTCCATGTCGAACACGATGACGGCTGCCCCGCGTTCAACCAGCCTGTTGATCAGTTCGGCATGGATGGAGCGTGGCCAGTCACGCGGCAGCTTGGGCAGGTCAAGACCGGCGATATCGCGCGCGTTGATGGCAACCACCGCCACCTCGGGGGGTGGTTCGATGGGTCCGCGGACATGGAACAGCCAGTTCAGGCCGACGTGTTTCTCGAAATCCACGCCAAGTGGTGTCAGTCCGAGGATGGCGCCGACAAGGCCGGTTACACAGCCAAATATCAGGCCCTTTATCCAGCGAGGCATTTTGACACCCAAATCGAACATACCGCAGATGTAGCCAGCTTAAATACCCCCCATTCCAGCTTTGATGTCATCTACGGTTTTCAGGCGCAGCCTCACATCCATTTTGATTCACTACACCGGAATCTTCCACGAACAAATCCTGTCAGCACTGAAGCTGGCGACTACAGACCGGGTAAAGCCCACCTGGATACAGGTGTACAAGCGACGTATCGAGATGCCTAAAAATTACGCAACCCGGGAAGGTTGACGTATTTATTACCTGCGACTCTTGTTGTTGTACACGCTCATCGGTCAGTGAGCATACTTTACAATTACCGGACATATTGTCCCGGATAGTACACAAACGAAATAGTGGTGATCCACTGTCAGGATACGTTCTGAATGCTCCTTCAAATCAGGTTGAAGCAACCGTGCAAGTATCTGAAATCGCACCACATCGGACCTTACCAAGATTGACACGCGCAGCCGGCCACAAACCAGCCGGCTACGCGTGTCGAGTCCCGAATCCTAAAACAGCACTTCGAGTGTCCAAAAAACAGTACAGAGCAGTATAAACTCTGCCATATTGACACTTCGTCAGAATACCCGGTCTCCTAGTAGCACCACTGCTTCCAACCCTGGGACGTCTTTATCCAGGTACAAGGATCAAGATCATCCTTGAAGAAGATTATCTCAACCGACTGCGTTGGATTGACAGTAATTGATTGGGTGCATTGGGTCCGATCCTCGGTAACGACACACTCGGTTTGCTGCTCCTCCGGAATCCCGCATTGGCAGCAAACACCAGTCCCATCAGTTGTCCCCCAATCTTGTTTATCTTTCTCAAGGTTACAGACGACAACGGGTTTCTGCATACCGATGTTGGGGCCTTCCGTGTACACGGGGCACTTAATCCCGGTCTCGTCAAGCTCACCCAAAACACCTGGATCCGCATCCGGGTCCTGGCAGGCAGGTAGTTTTTCTGCCACTACCGGTGGAGGCGGTGCTTCATCGACCAGACCATCCGTGCATACATCGAGACTGGTGATATTCTGGAAACTGGTGCATATACCATTGCTATCAATTGACTTACAGTCACCTCCAGAACCGCTTGCCACATCAAATGGATAGACATAGCCGCAGTTGTTCTTACCCCGGGATCCACCCCCGACTACAGCAGTATCAACACCTTCGATTGTACTTAGTTCATCAAGCTCCCAAGACACACTACCATCCGGATTCTGACTACTGATGACCTTGAACCATTTGCCATCGGAATCAGTGTATGTGCATGTACCTCCATCCACATTGTCGACTGTACATCCCTCCTGGCCCTGGATATCAACGCAACCATTGTTCGCATCGATGGCGAGTATCGGATCAGCGGGAGGGTCTGACTGTACACAGTCCGCCAGAGCAGGCTGGACCAATGTGAATACTGCCAAAACCGCTACTACCTGCATTGAACCATTACTTATTAGCTTTGTAATTTTCATAAGGCTCTCCTTCCGTTGCTGCATGTTATTATTGACATAGTGCAATATATTCATGCACTAGAAATTAAGTGTCACACGGCCCATTACCAAACGCTCGGGGAAATACGGCCCGGTTGATGCGTCCTCCGTGAATTCACGATAACTGTCGTCCTGATAACTAAACTCCTCGTCGAACAGGTTCTTGATGCCCAAGCTGGCAATGCCGCGTCGTTTCGGAAACCGGTACCCAATCGAAACATCGGTCAGAAAGAAGTTGTCATCCCCTTGTGCGAAGATAGAATCATTTGATCGAACCACTTCCTGGTCAACGTACGTACCGACAACACCTGCAAAGAACCCATTGGGATGAAAGTAATTAATTCCCAGAGGCACACTTATGGTTTTAACCTCGGCTGGCACGGGACGAAAATCATCATTTATTGCATCGGGCTCTTCAAAGCTATCGTAGATGGCCTCTGCCGTCAACGCGAGCCGCCTGGCTGGAGTCCAGTATAGATAAACACGATGAAGTTGCTCATCCTGACCAATAGTGCCCGTCACCTGCGAGCCACTTGGCAGGGCTTCTAAGCTGGGTACATCCAGATCACGCCAGGTGAGCTCGGCACCCCAGGACAAGTTCTGTACGGGATGGGCATCAACGGCCACGCCGTAACGCGTTGCTTCGGTTCCGGTAGCATCGTCAAAGAACTGATTGAAACCGGCAACCTGGGTCGGTTCGATGGTGCGATTGTTAACCAAGGATGGTTTAAGCACCTTAAATGCAGCTGCGCGCAGCTGGAAAACATTATTTAAATCCCATCGCACTCCGAATTTCGGATTAAAGCTTGTTTCTTCAATCGGCTCATCCTTCAAATCATCATAACTTGCACCAACAGTCCATATGACCGTGTCAGCCATACCGATGTTTGAATAGACATAGGCATGTGGTTGTTCAATCTCTCCTGTAATTTTTTCCGTACTCTCTATAGGCATGGGGAAAATGGGGCTGGATACAATAAATGTTTCGTCCCCGGTTGTTTCAGGATTGCTATAGCCTCCCCCCACTATCAGGTTGAACTGTTGAGCCTGATAAATGTACTGCCCCTCGACAAGATACCCGTCCGTTTCCAGGTCACTACTGAACGAGGAATTGAAAGGGATCATCGAGTCAGGGTCGATAAATTGATCAGATTCGCTCCGCTTTTCGTCACGCTCACTGTGGATGTATGAGAAGAGAAAACTCGAGGCAGGTGTAGGTGTAAAACGTAGTCCTATGCGGGCACTTTGTCTATCCGTCTCGAGCCTCCGGTCAGAAACAAAGCCAACCGGGTCAAAGTTAAATGCCAAATCTCCCTCGTCCGATTCTTGATTTCTATATTCAACCTGGATATTCAGGTCGGGGGTAACCGCCCACTGGGCATAGGCATCGTAGATTTTCTGCTCCAGGTCATTGTTCGGCCGCCATCCGTCCGTATCGTAGGAAAAAGCACCAAGACTGAAGGAAAACTGGTCATACAGCGCAGAAACCACCGCCTCGCCACCGGCGGTGTCGTTATTACCACCAAAACCGGTTGCATTGAGCTGTGCCTTGTTGCGCTCAAAGAGTGGAGTGAACTCATTGAAACCTGCAGCAGCTGGCCCACCAAGCGTTACAATGTTCAGATTGGTTGCAGAAACGCTTGGCTGGATAGGATTGATATTAATGTCTTGCATGAGTTGCGCTTGCAAGAGCTCACTGACACGCGATATTTCTCTGCGCCGAACTCCCTGATAGCTGTCAGAGAGAAACCGGTGTGCCGAAGCATTTGACGGATCAATCTGAAGAGAACCTGATGACTCGTTGATAGCCAAATGCGCAAAGCCCACATCCCTGTGCACCCGGGAAAGGCTTGTACCTCGTGCTGCACGATCCTTATCGAGCAGTAGACGTCCACGATAGGCGGCACGATTATCGTTAAGCTTGATTGAGGTCTCGATATCCTGTAGCGCCTCCACCGGCCGGTTCTGTGTCTGCCTGGCGATACCCGAATACAGGTAGGCCGTAGGGTCATTCGGATCGAGCTGCTTTGCAATATCAAACTGCTCGAAATCCAGCGGTGCCCGTTTCTCTTCGAAATAGGCTTTACCAAGGTAACTGCGCAGCAGCGCATTGTTGGAATCCAGGCCGACTGCCACTTCGATGTCCTTGCGCCCCGCTTCCAGGTCGCCGGTACTGATCTTGCTCAGGCCCAGTCCCAGGTGTGGTAGCGGGTCGGCAGAATCCAGCGCGATCGCATTCTCAAAAGCCGCTGCGGCATCCTCGTTGCGGAATTCGGCCAGGGCGGCGAAACCCAGCGTGATCTGGGTGCGCCCCAGGTCCGGTGCCAGTGCCACTGCCTGCTGTGCAGACGCACTGGCTTGCTCGCGGTCCCCCAGCATCAGCTGCAATTCGGCCAGGCGTGCACGGGCCAGTGCGTCCTCCGGCTGCTGCGTCACAGCCTGCTGCAGGGTGTCGCGTGCCGCGGCAATCTGGAAATTGGCCTGCTGGGCATAGGAGAGTGCTATCTTGGCCGCGGCGCTGTCAGGGCTCAGGCTCACGGCCTGGTTCGCATCGGCAAGCGCCTGCGCCTGCTGGTTCTGGACCACATTGATCACAGCCAGCAGGGCATAGGCCAGCCCGGCATCGGTGCCCGTATTGATTGCCTGGTTTACGCTGCCTCGTGCCGCGTCCACACGACCGACGGACAGGTCTGCTGCCGCCTGCTGTAATGCCAGCGAAATCCCGGACGCCCGGTCGCCGCCCGCGGCGAGAATCGGCGGGTAATAGAGTGCCCATTGGGCGGCATCGCGTGGCCGCACCACAGTACGTGACTGGGGTGCCTGGCCGGCCTGCGCAGATGCTGATTCCCCGCTGCCAACCGCCATCCTGCCCTGGTCATTGGATGCCAGGACGATGCCCTCGAATACGGTCAGGATTGACTCACCCTCTTCGACCCGGAAGACAAACTCGGTGCCCTCTATGGAACCATTTAAATAGGGTGTGTTAACTTCAAAACCGCGTGGCTTGCGGCTGAAAGACTGGAACGCACCTTTCAGCAAACTGAGTACTGAACGTTCCTCGGTTACCCCGCTGATGCTGTCCAGACGCATGGCTGTGTTCTGATCGATGCGCAGCACAGCCTGGTTGATGAGCTGTACGGTAGCACGACTACGCTCGCCCGCTCGCACGGTGTCACCCTGACACAGGGCCGCATCAAGCTGCGCCGTAGACCAGGTCGATTCACGCTGGACCTCAACTCGGCCTTCCAGAGTTACCAGCTTGCCCACAACCGGCTCACATGCGTCGACAACCCGCACTGTCCCGGTAAGCGCAAGGAAGAAAAAGGCCCATACTGTGATTGTGCGCTGGAATTGGAGTTGGCGGCATAGCTTCTCAAACATGGCTCGTAATAAATACCATATAGAACCACAACCATCCTGACCGCTGCGTGTATATGCCTTGTTCATTATTTTGAATACACCTGTTGTTAACAGAGTATCGCTTCCTCCCTTCTTGCAAGCTTTGTTGGTTATTTTATGTCCACCGCTGTGGTGGGATTCCCCTCCCTTTCTGCGTCCGGCTAACGACTAATCAAACATGGGCGTAAAACCTTCGTTCAATACAGACCAGCTTGTTATTTTTTTAGCATAGTGTAGGTCTAAACAGTATTTATCAGAAATTCAGAAATTTATTGTATTAGAGTATAAAAAAATACTACTACTGGCTTTCTGTTGCCATTGATAGAAACTACTCGCATTTGATAGCCGTTTTCAATAAGACATATGTACTAGGCAGTAGTACTTCCCATCGCCTGCTCATGATTGCCCTGGAATTCCGAACGTCTGCTTTCTTAAGTAAAATCAGTCAGTTTAATTAAGCGGTCGAATTCTCCACCGTCATAATTAGTCCGGCCTCGGCATTGCCATCTCCCAATCGCGGGAGAGGTGATGAAGTCTTTGCAGGGTGCGTTTTACGTGGCGAGTTGCTCTGTATTACTCACTCTACGTAATTCAACGTACTTTCCGATGCGCACTGCTCACACTGTGTCTGGTAGTTGTCGTACCCAGCACGTACTACGCACCCTGCGTCCAGGGCTATTCGACCGCTACGCGCGTGCCATCGCCTTGCGGTGTCAAGCGGATTTTCATCCCTTCCGCGGCGCACACGCTCAGTGCGGGAGCTCGCTTGCCACGGAAGAACTGCTCATTTTCCTGCTGGATGAAGTCGATTTCGGTATCACTGCGATCGGGGTCGTGGTGGAACATCACCAGGCAGTTGACCTCGGCGTCGACTGCCAGCTGGCGCACCTGCGAGACCAGTGAATGACCCCAGCCGTGCCTGTGCGGCATGTCCGATTCGAGGTATTGGGCATCATGGATCAGCACGCCGGCGCCGCGGCAGAAGGCGACCCACTCGTCATAGCGGGTGGCGGGTTTGTCGGGCGGTTCCAGCTCGTTGTCCGTGATGTACACGCATGAGGCGCCATCCTCCTCCACCCGGTAGGCATAGCCACCGCCGGGGTGATTGATGCGGACCCGCTGTATATTAATGTTGTCGCCCGCAAGCATGGTTTCGATATTTTCCGTAATGCATTCGGCATTTGAGGGCAGTTCGTTGGCATGCAGCGGGAAGTTCGCGCCGTCTATCTGGTCGAACAGGGAACAGATCCGGCCGTGTGCATCGGCCGCCGTGGTGAAGACACGGATGCGGCGGTCCTGCTGGTAGATTGGCGCGAAATACGGATAGCCCTGGATGTGGTCCCAGTGACCGTGGGACAGGAGGATGTTGATGTTGCCTTCAGTGTGCCTGAGTCGCTTGCCCAGCCCGCGGATGCCCGTACCCGAGTCCAGGATAAGGCCCCGGCCATTTTCCAGCTCGACGTAGACACAGGAGGTATTGCCGCCGTATTTGGCGGTCGCGGGTCCCGGCGAGGGGACCGAGCCTCGAACACCGTAGAAGGTTATTAGCAATTATATTTCCTTCGATATGGCACAGGAGTCAGTGAGTATGGTTCGTATCCCGGGCAGCTGCAAGTCCGTGGTGTCGGTCGGAACGCGGCATCGCGGGTACGCTGGTCTGGTTATTTTGTGCTTTAATAAGGTAGTCTGGATGGCAGACACACGGACTGATTGTACATCCGGTTCGTGTATCATTCCGGCAGCAGCCATGCGAACTTACGGGAGTTGTCGGAGTATGCGACTAATCGTCCATTCGCGGGAGGAACACCCAAAAGAATACAGAATAAGTAAAAAAAGGGGTAGCTACAGCATTAATAACAGGCCGCTGCCTTACTCGCCCCTCGTTATGACCTTCTCATCCTTAAAGTATGTGAGAAGCAACCTGTCAGTGGAATACCTCAATGGAAAGCGCACCCGAACAACTCAATGCGGCACACAGGGAAATCCGCCACCTGCAGGAGATGGTCGCTGCCCTGCGCACGGAGCTGGAAGTCCTGCGACTGGAGAAGGACAACGACGTACAGCGGGCAATCGCCGATACCCACATCGAGAACCAGCAGCTCAAGGACACCATCAATGCCCTGCGTGAGGAACTGGAGACACTGCGCCTGGACGCCAGGGCGCAGGTCCAGCGCGCGCAGGCGGATGCCCGTGACGAAATCGGCCAGCTGAAGGCGACACTAACCGCGCTGCGCAACGAACTGGAAAACCTGCATCACCGCAACCGGCAGAGCGAACAGCAGGTCATGGCGGAAAGCCATGAGCGGATCCATCAGCTCCAGACCACGATCAATACCCTGCGCAGCCAACTGGAACAACACCATGCCGGATAGTGTAACAATCGACTTTGTCGAACGCCGCGGCCCAGGGCGCGCGGAAGATGCCATTGGCAAGCGGCTGCGCCTCGCTGAGTTGCTGGTCAATGTGAACAGGCAGCTGGCCGCCATGGACACGCTGGACGATGCACTCGAGGCCCTGGTAAAGATAACCAGCCGGGAGACCGGGGCTGACCGCACCACCCTGTTCCTGAATGACCCCGAGACTGGCGAGCTGTATTCACGGATGGCACTGGGTGACATCCGGCGCGAAATCCGGATACTCAATACCGCAGGAATTGCTGGTAATGTCTTCAGCAATGGCGAGAACATCATTATCCACGACGCCTTGTCCGACGATCGCTTCAATCCCTCGGTAGACGAACAGACCGGCTACCACACCCGCAGCGTACTGTGCACGCCCATCAGGACCGTCAAAGGCGAGATCATCGGCGTGGCACAGTCGCTGAACAAGAAACACGGCGAGTTCACAGAGGAGAACCTGGAGGTGCTGCAGTCGATGACCCTGCAGGCCTCAATAACCCTGCACAGCGCGCAGTTCGCCGAACGCATGCATCGATCACACGCGCAGGAACTGGAATTCCTGGACATCGTCTCGGACGTCACCTCAGAAATCGACCTCGGTGTCGTCCTGCAGAAAGTAATGAACGAGGCCGCGCGCATGCTCAATGCCGAACGCTCGACCCTGTTCATCAACGACGAAAAGTCCGGCGAGCTGTGGTCACAAACCGGCATGGGCCTGGATGCCACGCAGATCCGTCTGCCCAACGACCAGGGCATCGCCGGCACCGTCTTTACCAGCGGCCAGTCGGTGAACATCCCCTATGCCTATGCTGACCTGCGCTTCAACCCCGAGTTCGATCGCAAGACCGGCTTTTTTACACGCTCCATCCTGTGCGTACCCGTGGTCAACAAGGACGGCAGGACTATCGGCGTTACCCAGGTACTCAACAAGCGCGGCGGTGCCTTTACCGAAGAAGACGAGTCACGGCTGCGCGCCTTCACAGCGCAGGTCTCCATCGGACTCGAGAACGCCAAGCTGTTCAACGATGTCGAGAATATAAAGAACTACAACGAGAGCATGCTGCAGAGCATGTCGAACGGCGTGATCACGCTCGACGAATACGCCAACATCGTAACCTGCAATGCCGCCGGCTGCCGAATTGTGCAGGTCGATAGCGCGGACATTATCGGCCGCCCCGCCGATGAATTCCTGACCGGCGCCAATGCCTGGGTCCAGGACAAGGTCCTGCGTGTCGCCGGGACCCGGGAGCCGGACCTTACAATGGATGCGGAACTCGAGTTCAATGGCAACAAGGTCTCGGTCAACCTGACCGTACTGCCGCTGATCTCCTCCGACGGAAATATGCTCGGCACCATGATCATGATCGAGGACATCAGCAATGAAAAGCGTGTGAAGTCGACCATGGCCCGCTATATGGATCCCGGCCTGGCAGACCAGGTACTCGAGGGCGGCGGCGATATACTCGGTGGCAAGAGCACGCCGGCGACTGTCCTGTTCTCCGACATCCGCGGTTTCACCACCCTGACCGAGGAGCTGGGCGCTCAAGGTACTGTCGCCCTGCTCAACGAGTACTTCACCCTCATGGTCGACTGTATCCATCGCGAGGAAGGCATGCTCGACAAGTTCATCGGTGATGCCATCATGGCGGCCTTCGGCATGCCGATCGCCCATGAAGATGACGAGGACCGCGCAGTGCGCGCTGCCATCGCCATGATCAAAAACCTCGATAAATGGAACAAGTCCCGCCTGGCGGAAGGCAGGCGGCCGGTGGACATGGGCATCGGGCTTAATACCGATGTGGTGGTCACGGGCAACATCGGATCGCCCAAGCGCATGGACTACACCATCATCGGTGACGGGGTAAACCTGGCAGCGCGGCTGGAAAGTGCCTGCAAGCAGTATTCGGCACGTATCCTGATCAGCGAGAACACCTACAGCAAGCTGCGCGGCACTTACCGCATCCGTGAAATCGACCGGGTCATCGTCAAGGGCAAGACCGAACCGGTGTCTATCTACGAGATACTGGACCACCACTCCGAGGAATCTTTTCCAAACCTGATGGAAACCGTGTGTCACTTCAAGGACGGCCTGACTCACTACCGGAGTGGCAACTGGGACCAGGCTACTGCCGCCTTCAACGACACCCTCAAGCTGCACCCGGAGGACAAGCTGTCCCGCACCTACATCGAGCGCTGCACCTACATGAAGATGAACCCGCCGGGAGATGACTGGAACGGCGTCTTCGTAATGACCTCGAAGTAATGACGCAGGGAAACCGGAATACCCGATCTGTACAAGCGTTATACATTCAGAAATTACACCGAAACAAGATCCCCGGGTGTTTATTTTTAGCGGCCTCAACCTCGAACGAAGGTGTGTAGAATGCATGCAATAAATATCACGTTATTTCACAGTCTGCTTTTATTCTTTTTGCTTGCACTCCCCTTTAGCATTACACATGCAGACAACACGGAACAGGGAATACCAAACGCTTGTCAAACCGGCTGCACCTCACCATATGGCAAGGTGCTTGGTGTATCCACAGGACCCGTTGAGGCCTATTCCAATTGCCAATCCAACTGCGTGATCTTCGAACCCAATAACTGGAATGGCACCTATACCGGAATAAAATGGCAATGTGTCGAGTATGCACGCCGATGGCTGCTGGTTCACAAAGGTGCAGTCTACGGTGATGTCGATATAGCTGCGGATATATGGAAACAAATAGACCATCTGACCCACGTGAGCACTAAAAACAAGCTCCCGCTGGAATCGCATCTGAATGGTTCAAAACAACCACCCCGGGTTGGTGATCTGTTGATCTATGCCAGGGCCTTTCATGATACTGGCCATGTTGCCGTGGTAACCGATGTGGATTATGAAAAAGGCGTAATAGAAGTGGGCGAACAGAATTACAATAACGAGCCATGGCCCGAAGATTATGCAAGGACGGTTGAACTCATCAAAAAGGGCGATAATTACTGGTTGTTGGATGGGTATTTATTGGGATGGAAGCATGTCAAGAATTAGGACTCAGGGGTCAGGGGCTGATTTACCGGGACTGTAAATTGGATTGCGCGGGAATCAATCGAGTCTGACACACTGCTGTCCCACAAAAGGAATAGAAAAAAGGCTTAAATCCCAACAAGTTGTTACAATGGATGTGCGACCAAACACTGTAATAACAGGGAGATTTAAG
>CAMYJI010000022.1 GCA_947258545.1 uncultured Ectothiorhodospiraceae bacterium | reverse complement strand
ACCGGGCTGGCCATTGACATCACGCGGGCCGGCATTCCAGGTGCTCGGCACCACGGCCTGGTAATTCTTGATCTTGCCGTCCTCGATCACGATCCAGTGTGCCAGGCCACCGCGCGGCGCCTCCATAAAGCCCACCCCACGGGCCTCGCGGGGCCAGCTGGACGGGTCCCACAAGGCCTCGTTGAAGGTCTTCGTGTCGCCGGCCTTGATATTGGCGATCAGGTTGTCGTACCAGGTCTGCATGGTATCGCCGATGATCTTGGTCTCCAGGGTGCGCGCCGCGGTCCGCCCCAGGGTCGAGAACAGGGCCTCGACCGGGATATCCAGCTTGTTCAGCGTCATGCCGACCAGCTCCCGGGTCTGTTCGTGGCCGCTGGCATAGAGCATCAATACCCGCGCCAGCGGGCCGACCTCCATGGCGTTGCCCTTCCAGCGTGGCGACTTCAGCCAGGAATAGGACTGGTCCACGTCGAGGTGCTCGTAGGGTGGCTCGGGACCGGTGTAATTGAGGTTGGTCTCGCCCGCGTAAGGGTGCAGGGACGATTCCTTGCCCGCTTCGTAGTCATACCAGGAGTGGGCAATGTATTCCTGAATCTGGTCGGAGGCATTCATGTCCACATCATGAATGGTCGACAGGTCGCGGTTGAGTATGGCGCCGGCGGGTATCAGGTAGGAGGACGGGTCATCCATGCTCTTCTCGGGAAAATCGCCGTAGGTGAGAAAGTTGCCCAGGCCTTCGCCCTGTCCACCCCACTCCTTGTAGAAGCCCGCAATGGCCAGGGTGTCCGGCACGTACACCTGGTCCACGAAGGTACGCATCTGGGTAATGATGCTCTGGACCTGGGACAGACGCTCGGCATTGATGGCCGAGTCGGAATCCAGGTCAATGGGACAGGGCACGCCACCCACCACGAAATTAGGGTGGGGGTTCTTGCCGCCAAAGATGGCATGCAACCTGGCGACGTCACGCTGCCAGGTGAGCGCTTCGAGGTAATGGGACACAGCCATCAGGTTGGCCTCGGCGGGCAGCTTGTAGGCCGGGTGGCCCCAGTAGGCCTTGGCAAATATGCCCAGTTGACCGGCCTCGACGAAGCCCTTGAGCTTCTTCTTCATATCGGAGAAATAGCCGGGCGATGACTTCGGGTAATTGCTCAGTGACTGGGCCAGCTCCGAGGTGGCCTTGGGATCGGCCTCCAGTGCGGACACTACGTCGACCCAGTCCAGCGCATGCAAGTGGTAGAAGTGCATGACATGGTCGTGCACGTACTGGGCGGCATTCATCAGGTTGCGGATAAGCTGGGCATTCGGCGGGATACTGTAGTTCAGTGCATCCTCCACCGAACGGATGGAGGCCAGCCCGTGCACCAGGGTGCAGACCCCGCAAATGCGCTGGGCAAAGGCCCAGGCGTCACGCGGATCGCGATCGCGCAGGATGATCTCGATCCCGCGCACCATGGTGCCGGACGACCAGGCCTGTGCAATGCGGTTGCCATCCATCTGCGCCTCGATGCGCAGGTGCCCTTCGATGCGGGTGATCGGGTCAACAACGATGCGTTCACTCATGGCTGGCGCTCTCTTGTTATGAATCCAGGAAATCGGACAGGATACGGTATTGCACTTCAATTTCCTCGCTGGCCGGGTTATCTGCAGCGGCATTCCGCGCAATCAACTCACAGGTGCGTGCCATGCGGCTGCCCAGTGCTGCATGCCATGCAGAGCCTCCCGGCAGTTGGCCTGCCGGTGTCACGGCGTCTGCCGCCGCCCGCGCCACGAAGTAACCCGCCTGTTCCGACCAGTCCCCCTCGGAGCCGCAGCGTGTGTGGCTGTCGAAGGTGGCGGCCCTGGCAGAATCCCGCACCGCCACCAACTCACTTTCAGTGGCATCGCTGTTGGCCGCGGTCCGGGTCACCAGCGCCAGACGCTCGTCATTGTTGAGTGGGAGGACATGCTCCACAAAGTGCGCCGCGACCACCCTCTGACGAGTGACATCGAGGCCCTCCAGGGCCTGTCTGAACTCGGTATCGTTGCTGATCACGGTCATGACGAGCCCTCCCCGGCCGGCGCCTTATCGACGAGATGTTCGGCAATGGTTTCGGTCAGGCTCAGTACCGGGATGTCCATGTGATATTTCTCCAGTCCGTCTTCAAGATGAATGCGGCAATTGGAACAGGCGGACACGATGCCTTCGGCCTGGACGGTATCCAGCTGGGCCTTCTTGCGGTTGAAGGCCTTTAGCCGCAGCTCATCGGCACGCTCGTTGGTGCTTACCCCGCCACCGGCCCCGCAGCACCAGTTCATGGTGCCGGCCTCGGGCATCTCGACAAAGTCCTCCGCCACCATGTTGAGCAGGTTGCGCGGTTGTTCGACCACACCGCCGCGGCGCGAGACCTGGCAGGGGTCGTGGTAGGTCAGGCGCTGGGACTCCTTGCCTGATGTGCGCAGTTGGCCTTCCTTGCGCAGTTCGTCCAGCAGTTCGAGGATGTGCAGCACCTTGAAGCCGTAGGGGCGCCCGATCAGGTTGGGGCCCTCCCAGCGGAGCGCCATGTAGGCATGGCCGCACTCGGGGCTGATAACCGCCTTGACCTTGAGTTTTTCCGCCGCCTTGACGACGCGGCCGACCAGTTCGGCAGCGATCTCCGAGACACCGATCTGGATACCGCTGTTGGTGGCCTCGAAACCCACACTGCTCAGGGTCCATGACACCCCGGCATGCTCGAAGATGCGCGCGATGGCACTGATGTATTCAGGGAAATTCATGATCTCCATGGAAGACAGGGTGCACAGGTAATCCGCCCCCTCCACATCCACCGGTATCTTCAGCCCGGTCTCTTTCTCTGCATGCCGGATCTGTGCCTGCAGGGCCGGCAGCCTCACCCCCATGGGGCTGCCGATGGTGACGGCACGTTTGGTGGCACCGATCAGGTCGGGTGGCGCATGTCCCGAGGCCGCCATCCCCTCGCGTACCTTGCGGATCATGTAGGCGATGTCGTTACCGACCGGGCAGACCATGGAACAGCGTCCACACATCGTGCAACTGTCGTAGACCAGGGGCTCCCACTTTGCGAGCAGGTCCTCATCCACTTTCTTGCCCAGGCCCAGCGCACTGACGAGCCGGCCCCACAGGGTGTATTCCGATTTCCAGATCCGGCGCAACGGCTCCAGCTTGTGGATCGGGGTGAAGGCGGGGTTGCGCGTCTCGGTGTAGAACAGGCAGGCCTCGGCGCACATGCCGCAATGCACGCAGCTGTTGAAGAAGGCCGCAACCGGTGCATCGATCTGTTCTTTGAAGGTGTTGATGCCGCGTTCCAGCGTAGGCCCGCTCATGAGCGCACCCCCCGGTAGCCGGCAATGGCGCCGTTGTACCAGCGGGCCATGAACAGCGTAAAGGCGTGCATGAGCTTGGTGAACGGGAACGCCACCATCAGCAGTTCGACGCTGAGGATGTGAGTGGCCAGCAGCATGGGTGGCGACAGCCCGATCCGGTGGAAGGCCAGGTAGCCGGTTAGCAGCGGCAGGATGGTCACCAGCCAGACGAAGTAGTCCTGGAAGCCGGACAAAAAACGCTGCACCGGATTTCTCAGGCGGTAAACCAGTACCGCGACCAGTGTAATGAGGGTGACCACGGTGGTGGCGTCGATAATGGCCGTGGGCAGGGCCGCCCAGCCGACACCGAAGACATCGCGGATCAACAGGATGTGCGGTGCGAACAGAAAGATGGTGACGAACAGCCCGATATGGAATACAAAACCGGCAACCACGGTAAAGGTCGAGCGCTGCAGCGTACCGCGATCGGGCCATATGCGCGTGAATATGGCACGCAGGCCGCCTGCCATGGCGGAGCCGCGTGCCTCGGCCAGGTTCTGCTTTCTGCCCAGCAGCAGGATCTCCAGCAGGCGCACCACCACCCCGAACACGAAGACGATTGTGGCGACCTGGAAGGCGGGGCCACGCACCCACATGAGGAATTCAGTCTCGGTCATTGTCCACCCCCCTTGTCGAGATCATCCACGGTGACCGGCTCATGGGCCTGTTGCGCGCGTGTCTTATGGGCATGGTTGAGCGCACCGAGGGCCACGCCGGCGGCAACACCGCCGGCCGCCGCGTAGATGATGGTGCCGGCGATATCCCCGGTCGGTGTGGACAGGGGCTTGTAGAAACCACCGCCGTCCCAGAAATCCGGTTCGGAACAACCCAGGCAGGGGTGGCCGGACTGGATCGGGAAACTGGTGCCGTCATTCCACTTGGCCGTGGCGCAGGCATTGAAGGTAGTCGGCCCCTTGCAGCCCAGCTTGTACAGACACCAGCCCTTTTTGGCACCCTCGTCGTCGAAGCTCTCGGCAAACAGCCCCTTGTCATAGAACGGTCGCCGGTAACAGCGGTCGTGGATGCTCTGGCCGAAGAACGCCTTGGGACGACCCAGGTCATCCAGTGCAGGGATGGTCCCGAAGGTCAGGAAATGAGTCAGCACACCGGTGATGACCACCGGGATCGGTGGACAGCCCGGCACGTTGATAATCGGCTTGTCGGTAATCAGGTCGGACACCGCTACGGCACCGGTGGGATTCGGGCTGGCATGCGGAATGCCGCCGAATGCCGCACAACTCCCGACAGAAATAATCGCGGCTGCACCCCTGGCGGTCTCCATTAGCATATCGAGGTTGCTGATACCCGCAATGGTGGAATAACCGGGATTCGCCGTGGGGATGGATCCATCCACGACCAGGAGGTAGTTGCCGAAGCTCTCTTCCATGGCCGCCATACGGGCCGCCTCCGCGGCCTGTCCGGATGCGGCCTGCAGGGTGTGGTGGTAATCGAGGGAGATGGCATCGAAAATCAACCCCTCGACGGTCGGTGAGTGCGAGCGCGTCAGCGACTCGGTACAGCCCGTGCACTCCTGGAACGACAGCCAGATCACGGAAGGCCGCCGGGCCTGTTCGAGCGCACTGGCAACGGCCGGGATCATGGCCGGTGGCAGTGCCATCAGCGATGCCGCCGAGGCACAGAATTTCAGGAAGCTGCGCCGCGAGATACCTTGCCGCTGCAATGTCTCGATCAGGATCTCGTGCTTCGCCATGGCCGCCTCCGGAATGCGCTACTTTTTAATCTGGTTCACCTAGTTGTGCTGCAAGTCGTTCCTGTCCGTCGTGCACATCATCTGCCTGCGATTTTAGGATCGAGGGCATATCAATCACCTCGATGAACCGGCTCATGATCTCCTCGTTATCGTTGTAGTGCGTCACCAGCCACACACCCGGATAACGGGTCTCGTAGATATCACTCGGCCCCAGGGCCGACAGCCGCGCATGCACCTCGCCTTCACCGAGGACACTGATCAGCTCGTCTTCCTCCCCTGGCGCCATGGGAATGCTGCGCAGGTCGATCATCCCTGGCTCGCCCGTTTCCAGCCAGCGCTGTAGGGCGTGTTTAATTTCATGCAACAGCGGCAGCACGTTCCCGGTGTGGACCCCGCCGGGCTCACAGTCGATATCGAGCGGTGTACCTGATTCCATCATCCACTCCCCAGTGCTGCCGGCATGGGCGTGGAACCCGGCCGGGCTGTCTTCACAGCGTCCGCCCACTGCCGGGTCAGATCGACGACATGCCGGGCCACCCGCGGGAGCGCCGCGGCCACCGGTCCGCTGAGCTGCGATCCCCAGTCGGTTTGCTGCGGCTGTACGGCAACCAGGGCACGGTTGTGCGGCAGGGTCCCGGTGAGATGGCTGATGGCAAGCAGGTCAGCCAGACTGACCTCGTGCACGCTGCGCCTGGGTCTCCCGGCAAAACGGTCCATGGCGTCGCCCTGGAAGACCTCGGTGGTGCCCGGGGCGGCCCCCAGTTCGGCGGCATCCACGACAATAAGGCTGGCGGCGTCCTCGATATAGGGGAGCAGGGTGAAACTCAGCGTCCCGCCGTCCAGCAAGGCGACGTCAGTGAGTTCGGGATAATGCTCGCGCAGGTAATCAAGCGCCTGGATACCTGCACCCTCGTCGGAGAGCAACGAATTTCCGATACCCAGTATTAGTGTATTATTATTTTTCAAGTCAGCAACTCCTCGTACGCTACCTTGCTTTTGTACAGGATAGCGTATAAACGTTACATGATATGAATCAAGTCAATTCCGGATAGACTGCCCGACTGTACGCGGCGGCGTCCTGGTCCGGACAACAACAAGGGGCGTTCAGCATGTGTCTCGGCATCCCCATGCAGATAAGGGACATCGACGGCTTCAATGCACGCTGCGAGGCCAAGGGCGTGGAACGCGATGTCAGCCTGTTCATGATGCAGGACCAGCCATTGCAGCCCGGTGACTTCGTGGTGGTGCACGTCGGTTACGCGATCCAGAAAATCACGCCCGGTGAGGCACGCAGCGCCTGGGAGCTGTATGACCAGATGCTGGACGCCGGGCATGCATGAGCTCTCAATCTGCCAGGCGCTGATCAGTCAGGTCGAGGCCATCGCGCGCGAACAGGCGGCGCAGCGCGTGGCGCTGATTCGACTGGGTATCGGCCCGCTGTCGGGGGTGGAAGCGCAGCTGCTGGAGCAGGCCTACCCCATCGCGAGTGCCGGCAGTGTGGCGGATGGCGCCGAACTGGTCATCGAACGCCTGCCACTGCGAGTCAGTTGCGAACACTGCGGCCAGACCACACACGCCCTGCCCAACCGGCTGGTGTGTGCTGCCTGCGGCGACTGGCATACCCGGCTGGTCAGTGGCGATGAACTGCAGCTGACCAGTCTCGAACTGGTCAGGGACGAGAGTGAAATGTTCAACGACGCCAGGAGCAACTGATACGGGCAGGTCCTGGCAATGTGTGCGTAACCGGCGCCCCTGAAGACCTGCTGTTTGTATCTCGACCTAGCTAAAACCGGATTGCGGAGAAAGACCCATGTGCGATACCTGCGGTTGTAATGTGACCCACGGCAATGCCCACCTGGTGGCGCCGGGCGGCAAATTCGAGAAGACCGAGGGCGGCCACGAGGCGGTGAGTGTGCTGCGCGGCCTGCTGCACGAGAACGACCACGCCGCCGGGCATAATCGCGTCCACTTCGACCGGCATGGCGTACTGGCCGTCAACCTGATGTCCGCCCCCGGCGCCGGCAAAACCTTCCTGCTCGAGTCCACCATTGCGGCCCTGGGCGGGGAACTGGCCATGGCGGTCATCGAAGGCGACCTGGAAACCGAGAACGATGCCGAACGCATCCGCGGCCGCGGCGTGGAGGCGATACAGATCGCCACCGGCAGCGCCTGTCACCTCGATGCCCACATGGTGCACGATGCGCTGCACCACCTGGACCTGGCCGGCCTGGACCTGTTGTTTATCGAGAACGTCGGCAACCTGGTCTGCCCGGCAAGTTTTGACCTCGGCCAGCACCGCAACGTGGTGCTGCTCTCGGTACCGGAAGGGGATGACAAGCCGGCCAAGTACCCGGTGATGTTCCGCGCCGCTGACCTGGTCCTGCTGAGCAAGTGCGACCTGCTCCCGGTGCTGGACGATTTCAAACCGGAAAACGCCCGGCGCCACCTGCAGAATCTCGCCAACCCGGCACCGGTGTTCGAGCTGTCGGCCAAGAGCTGTGATGGCATGGAACATTGGCTGGAGTGGCTATACCGGGAAATCGCGGCGACCCGTCAGGCCACCGCCGCCCTTGACGCGGTCCCCGCCGGCACGAGCACCCCGTGAGCGATCGCGCACGCCACTGGCTGGAACGCATCCGCGCCCTGGCGCTGCCACCGCGCGTCCGGATCATGAATGTCTGCGGCGGTCACGAACGCGCCATCAGCCTGGCCGGCCTGCGCGGTGCCCTGCCGGAAAATATCGAACTGATCCCCGGACCGGGCTGCCCGGTGTGCATCTGTCCCGAAGAGGATGTGTTCGAGGCCATCCAGCTGGCGCTCAATGAAGACATCATCCTGGTGGCCTTCGGTGACATGCTCCGCGTTCCGGTCAATGCCCCCAAACGCGATGCCCGTTCCCTGGAACAGGCCCGTAGCCTGGGCGCCGATGTGCGTCCCATCGCCTCGCCCACGGAAGCGGCACGGATCGCGCGCGCGCATCCGGAAAAACCGGTGGTGTTCTTTGCCGCCGGTTTCGAGACCACCACCGCCCCGGTGGCCGCCATGCTGGTCGAAGGCGTACCGGACAATCTGCTGGTGCTGCTGTCCGGTCGCCTGACCTGGCCCGCCGTGGCCATGCTGCTGGAATCGGACCAGCCCGGCTTCGATGCACTGGTCGCACCGGGCCATGTGGCGACCATCATGGGCCCCGAGGAATGGGAATTCGTGGTGGACCGGCACCACATCCCCGCAGCCGTGGCCGGGTTTACACCGGTCAGCCTGCTGGCTGCCCTGTATTCCACCCTGCGCCAGTTGCTGGAAGGCCGGCGTTTTCTGGATAACTGCTACCCGGAACTGGTCCACCCCGGCGGCAACCGCGCGGCCCGGCAGCAACTGCAACAGGCCCTCGACGTCACGGACGCCAACTGGCGCGGGGTCGGCGTCATCCCCGACTCCGGTTTTGCCGTGAACCATGCCTACCAGGAACACGATGCCCGCCGGCACTTCCCGTCCTATGCCGATGATGCCCGCAAGCGCGCCGGTGAAATGCCGCCGGGATGCGATTGCGCCCGGGTGGTGCTGGGCAAGATCTACCCCAATGAATGCCAGCTGTTCGGCGCTGCCTGCCGGCCGCGCCATCCCATCGGGCCGTGCATGGTCTCTGATGAGGGCGCCTGCCGCATCTGGTGGAACAACGGCCTGCGAGAACCGGTGGCCAAACCGACGCGCACAGCAGCAACTCCCTGAGTGGTGAAAGATAACAGCACGGTCCCGGCAACCCCGGATAAAATACCCTGCGTGGCCCGCCGCCTGATCATCAACGGCCGCGTGCAGGGGGTCGGTTTCCGACCCTATATCTATCGCCTGGCGCGTGTGCACGGCCTGGCCGGCTGGGTGCGCAACCGGGTAGGCGTAGTGGAAATACACGTGCAGGGTCCGGACGCGGACGTGCGTGACTTTGCATGCCAACTGCTGCCTCAGGCGCCTTCCCTGGCGCGCCCGCAACTGGAATCCAGCGAGGCCGTGGCACTTCTCGAGGTTTCCGGATTCTCGATTCGCACGAGTGTCGACCGCGGCGCTGTGGAAATCCATGTACCACCTGACCTGTATACCTGCGCGGACTGCCTGGCAGAACTCAATGACCCGGGAGACCGGCGCTATCAGTACCCCTTCATCAACTGCACCCAGTGCGGACCGCGCTACACCCTGATTCGCGCCCTGCCCTATGATCGGGCCGCCACCACCATGGCCGGCTTCGAACTCTGCGCAAAGTGTCTTCAGGAATACCGGGACCCGGCCGATCGGCGCTTCCATGCCGAACCGGTGGCGTGCCCGGAGTGCGGACCGCGACTGACATACCATGGCGATGACGGAGCAGTTGCAGCGGACAGTGCGGCCGCACTGGACGCCTGCCTGACCGCACTGCGTGCCGGACGCGTGGTTGCGGTCAAGGGCATCGGTGGCTATCAATTACTGTGCGACGCGCACAACGATGCCGCCATCGCACGCCTGCGCACCCGCAAACCGCGCCCGCACAAACCGCTGGCCGTTATGTTTCCGGCCTGTAGCGATGATCCGCTTGAGCTGCTTGCCGATGCAGTCCACCTGTCACAGGCACACCGCGAGCAGCTGTTATCCGTGCAACGTCCGATCGTGCTGGCCCGAAAAAGGCCGGACTGCACACTATCGCCACTGCTGGCGCCCGGTCTCGATGAGATCGGCGTGATGCTGCCCTACAGCCCGCTGCATCACCTGTTGCTGGACGGTTTCGCGGCACCGCTGGTGGCGACCTCCGCAAACATCAGCGGCGAACCGGTGCTGACACAGAACAGCGCCGTTGAGGAACGTCTGGGCCACGTGGCCGAGGCCTTCCTGCACCACGACCGGCCGATCGAGCGGCCGGCCGATGACCCCGTATTCCGGGTCATCGCGGACCGGCCACGGCCGCTGCGCCTGGGGCGCGGCTGTGCACCGCTGGAACAGGGTCTGCCGTTCACGCTCCCCATACCGGTCCTGGCCGTCGGTGGCCACATGAAAAACAGCATCGCGCTGGCCTGGCAGGACCGCATCGTCATTTCGCCGCATATCGGCGACATGGGCACGGCGCGCAGCCTTGCCGTATTCAAGCAGACCGTGGCGGACCTGCAAGCCCTGTACGGGGTCGTTGCCGAATCGGTGGTGTGCGATGCCCATCCCGGTTATGCCACCAGCCGCTGGGCCGAACGCTGTGGCCTGCCGCTGCAGCGTGTCTTGCATCACCACGCCCATGCATCGGCCTGCCATGCCGGATCCAGTAATAAACCCTGGCTGGTATTCACCTGGGACGGGGTCGGCTACGGTGCAGACGGCAAGCTGTGGGGTGGCGAGGCTCTGCTCGGCTGTCCCGGAAGCTGGCAGCGTTTCGCCAGCCTGCGGCCCTTCCATCTCCCCGGCGGGGAACGCGCCGGGCGCGAGCCCTGGCGCAGCGCCGCGGCGCTGTGTTGGGAATCCGGCCGCGAATGGGCCGGGCCGCCGGCGGATACCGCGCTGCTGCGAGAGGCCTGGCAGCGCCGGCTCAACACGCCGCAGACCACGGCGGCCGGCCGCTTGTTCGATGCCGCTGCAGCCCTCACCGGTGTGTGTCTCGAGGCCAGCTTTGAGGGACAGGGCCCGATGCAGCTGGAAGCGGCCTGTGAGGGCATGGTCGACCCGGTCGAGCTGCCGCTCACCCAACAGGCATCGGGATTGTGGACCAGCGACTGGGAACCGCTGCTGCCCGTGCTGCTCGATGCATCACGCCGCAGCGGCGAACGCGCCGCCTGCTTTCATGCCAGTATGGCGAATACTTTGCTGCAACAGGCACGCTGTGCGCGTGACGCGCACGCGATTGACTGTATCGGCCTGTCAGGCGGCGTGTTCCAGAATCGCATCCTGACGCAACAGGCCATGGTGCTGCTGGAGCAGGACGGCTTCGACGTCACCCTGCCGGAGACCATCCCGGTCAATGATGCCGGGCTCTGCTTCGGTCAGGTCATCGAGTATGCCGCGGCGTCGTGACACCAGCACGGCAGGCAAGCGGCCTGTCAGTTCCTCCTGTCCCGCACACACTGGAACAGGTATTTCTCCAGTTCCACCAGGATCAGCACCGAGGAGGCCACCAGCACAATGATGCCCCAGGTCTGGGCGTCGATGGCTGTGGTGCCGAACAGTGTCTGCATGACCCCGAGGTAGGTAAAGCACAACTGGAAGACCAGCAACAGCCCGACCGCCATCAGGGCATAGCGGTTTCCGAACAAGCCGGCGCGGTTCAGGACCGGGTCACAGATGTAGCGGGAATTGAACAGGTAGAAGATCTCGAACATCACCAGCGTGTTCACGGCCACGGTACGGGCCAGCTCGATGTCGGCACCCTGGTTACGCTCCCAGATGAACAGGCCGAAGGTGCCAGCGACCAGGATCAGCGAAACGAACGCTATGCGCCAAATGAACAAGCCCGTCAGCAGTGGTTCGCGCGAGTAGCGCGGCGGGCGCCGCATGACCCCTTTCTCGGGCGGCTCGAAGGCCAGCGCCAGCGCTAGGGTCACGGCCGTGATCATGTTGACCCAGAGGATCTGCACCGGGGTGATGGGCAGTGACTTGCCGAGCGCAATGGCGGCAATAATGGTCAGGGCCTCGCCGCCGTTGGTGGGCAGAATGAACAGGATGGCCTTCTTGAGGTTGTCATAGACCGTGCGCCCCTCCTCCACGGCATGGGCGATGGAGGCGAAATTGTCATCGGCCAGCACCATCTCGGCGGCCTCCTTGGCCACCTCGGTACCCTGCTGGCCCATAGCGGTACCGACATCGGCGCGTTTAAGCGCCGGCGCATCGTTCACGCCATCGCCGGTCATCGCCACGACGTGCCCGTTGGCCTGCAGGGCCTGCACCAGGCGCAGTTTGTGTTCCGGGCTGGAACGGGCAAAGACATCAACGTCGTCGACGACCGCGCGCAATTGTTTATCATCCAGGGCCTCGATCTCGCGCCCGCTCAGCACCGTCTCACCGTTGCCGATGCCCATCTGGGACCCGATGGCAACAGCGGTCACGGCATGGTCGCCGGTGATCATCTTGACCCGGATCCCGGCCGACTTGCAGCGGCTGACCGCCCGGATGGCGTCTTCACGCGGCGGATCGATAATGCCGACGATACCGAGCAGGGTGAGACCGGTTTCCAGGTCGGCGAAGCCCAGGTCACGATGGGTGGCCGCGGCCGCCCGGGAGGCGATCGCCAGCACCCGCTGACCGCGACGCGCCATCACATCCATCTGCATGGACCAGTAGTTGATGTCGATGGGGACGTCTTCACCGCTGAAGCGCTGCTGGGTGCACATCTCGAACAGCCGCTCCGGCGCCCCCTTGATGTAGGCAAAGCCATGCCCGGCATGATCATGATGCAGGGTGGCCATGAAACGGTGCTCGGACTCGAACGGAATGACATCCGTACGCGGCCACGCCTTCTGCTCAAAAGACGGATCCAGCCCCGCCTTGAGGCCCAGGGTCAGCAGGGCGCCTTCGGTCGGATCGCCATGCAGGACCCATTCACCGTCGCGCTCGTGTAACGCCGCATCATTGCACAACAGGGCGGCGCGGGTCAGTTCGGAAAGAATGGGGTAGTCGCCGAGCTGGATCTCGCTGCCGTCCAGCTGGAAACCCCCGTGGGGATCGTAGCCGACGCCACTGACCTCGAACAGGCCGGTGGTGGTGACAACCGACTTCACGGTCATTTCGTTGCGCGTCAGGGTGCCGGTCTTGTCCGAGCAGATGACGGTGACCGAGCCCAGGGTCTCGACTGCCGGCAGGCGCCGGATGATCGCGTTGCGGCGTGCCATACGCTGCACGCCGATGGCCAGGGTGATGGTCATGATGGCCGGCAGCCCTTCCGGAATCGCGGCCACCGCCAGTCCCACAGCGGCAAGAAACATCTCGTCCGCGGTATAGTCACGGGCCAGCACACCGAAGGCAAAGGTTGCCGCCGCGATCGCCATGATGGCGCCTGTCAGCCAGCGCGCGAATTGACCCATCTGACGCAGCAGCGGCGTGGTCAACGTCTCCACGCGTGCGAGCATCGCGCTGATGCGGCCGATCTCGGTGTGCACCCCGGTTGCCACCACCACGCCGGATCCCTGGCCGTAGGTCACCAACGTGCCCGAGTAGGCCATGCAGCGGCGGTCGCCCAGCACCGCGTCATCCGCGACCGCATCGGCCTGTTTCTCCACTGCGACCGACTCGCCGGTCAGCACCGCCTCCTGGACCTGCAGGCTTTTGACCCTGATCAGGCGCAAGTCGGCCGGCACCTTGTCACCGGACTGCAGCAGCACTACATCCCCGGGCACCAGCTCCTCGGCCGGCAGGGTGATCCGCTGCCCGGCACGCAGCACCATCGCCTGCGGTGACAGCATCCGGCGTATCGCCCGCAGGGCATTCTCTGCCTTGCCCTCCTGCACAAATCCGATCACTGCGTTAATGAGGACGACACCCAGGATCACGCCCGTATCCACCCAGTGGCCAAGCATCGCGGTCACACCGCTGGCGACCATCAGCACGTAGATCAGGACGTTATGAAACTGGACCAGGAAGCGCAGCAGCGGGCCACGCGTCTTCGGCTCGGGCAGTCGGTTCGGCCCGTACTTCGCCAGCGCGTGTTTGACCTCCTCATCCGCAAGGCCATCCTGGCCGACCTGCATGCGCGTCATTACCTCTGCCCAGTCCAGCGCATGCCAGAGCTCGGCCGTCACCACAGTGGCGGCGGTCCTGGACACCCGTCTGCCCGTACCCGCGGAATTGCGCCGCATGATTACCACACCGGCAATCCACGGTATGGCCAGTGCGGCCAGCACCGGCTCCTTGCGATAATCGCGGCATCGAATGGCATGGCGTAACCAATAATCATCAAGCGCCCCCGCAACTTGCTGTCTCCAAGGACAAGCCCTAGGCCCGACAACCGTCCTGCTGCTGACGACAACGACCCGGTATCGCGCCTGATATTACTTCGTTCCCGGCGTCTGTTCATCACTCGACTGAGCATAATATTCCTGGCGGAATGTATCCAGCAGATGGCGGGTCGTGTCGGCGGGGATCTCATTGAAATCAAGCACGGCAGCGCCGAGTTGCAGGCTGGCTTCGAGGGTCTCTGAAAGCGCAAGGGTGGCTCCCGCTTTGCTCAGCTCTTCACAATGCCTGCTGTCGTGGCCGCGTGCATAGATCGGCGTATCGGGATAATGCTGGCGCATGACATTGACCAACCGCACGGCGGGTAGGGCCTGATCCAGGGTGCAGACCAGCACCCGCGCTTGGGCGGCACCGGCGGCCTGCAACACATCCGCCCGGCTCGCATCGCCATAAAAGACGGAATATCCCTCCACCCGGCCCTGGGCGACCCGTTCCGGATTACTGTCCATCGCCAGATAGGGAATCCGTGCCGCACCCAGTAACCGTGCGATACGCCGGCCCACCCGACCGAAACCGGCTATGATTACAAAGGGCTTTTCGGCATCCATCCCCGCAGTGCTCACGTCATGCCTGCCCGGCTCGCGACTCATGTATCGCTCCAGGCGTTCGCCGAGATTTGCCATCAGGGGCGTTGTAGCCATGGTCAGGGCGATCACCAGGATCAGCAGCTGGAACAGTTCCTCTGCCATGACGCCATTCACCAGTGCCAGCCCGAACAGGACGAAACCGAACTCCCCGCTCTGCGAAAGCAACAGCGAGGTCCTTACGGCATCACCGCTTTCCACACCCATTGCCCGACACAGACCCCAGAGCAATAGCACCTTGATCAACAGCAGACCGGCCACCAGCCCGGCGATCTGCAGACCCTGGTCACCGAGCAGCCCGAAGTCTATGGACATCCCCACCGACATGAAAAACAGGCCCAGCAACAGCCCGCGGAAGGGCTGGATATCGGCAACTACCTGGTGACGGTAGTGTGATTCCGCCAGCATAAGCCCGGCGAGGAATGCGCCCAGCGCCATCGACAGGCCCGCCACCGACATCAGCCATGCCGTTCCCAGCACTGTCAGTACCGCTGTGGCGGTGAATACCTCCGCGGTACCGCTGCTGGCCACCAGCTGCAGCAGGGGCGTCAGCAGGAACCGGCCCGCCAGGATGACGACGGCTATGATGAGTGCCGCCTCGAGTAGCGCATACTCCACACCTTCCACAAGGGAGGTATCCTGCGCCAGTAGCGATACCAGCGCGAGCAGGGGGACGATGGCAAGATCCTGCAGCAGCAGTATGGAGAACGAGGCGCGTCCGGTTACAGTCCCCAGCTGGCCGCGCTCCCCCAGTATCTGCAGACCGAACGCCGTGGAGGAAAGCGCCAGGCCGAAGCCGACAACCACGGCCGTCTTTCCCGGTATATCGAACCACAGGGCCAGACCGGCCAGCACCAGCCCGGTCAGCATGACTTGTGCAGAGCCGAGACCGAATACCAGGCGCCGCATGACCCACAGGCGTGCCGGTTTCAGTTCGATTCCGATAACGAAAAGCAGGAAGATGACGCCGAATTCGGCGAGATGTCGGATCTCTTCAACCTGGTCGATGATGCCGAGCCCCCAGGGACCGACCAGCACACCAGCCACAAGGTAACCCAGCACCGAACCCAGGCCGAGGCGCTGGAACACGGGCACTGTAACGACGGCGGCGCCGAGCAAGGCAAGTATGTCAACCAGATAATTCGTTTCCTGCATGGCACTCAAGCAAATCCAGTCCGGAAACTCCCCATTTGCCGCGCATGCCGAACATTCTATACCGTCCACGCGGCGGGTCGTTGAATCAGGCCTACAAGATCATCTTTAATTGGAGCGCAAACCCGCACGCTATACAATACTGCGAATACATAAATAAAGAGTCGATGCATGATTGAGCAACCACAACGGAACTGAACAACAATTGCCCGTACACCGGAGTACTCCATTCCGCAATGCAAGACACCCACATATCACTCGCTCACGGTAACGGCGGCAGGTTCATGCGTGAACTGATCGAGGAGGTCTTCGCGCGGCACCTGGCCAGCCCCAGCCTGGATATCCAGGCCGATGCCGTACCGCTGGCCCTGGACGGTCGCGAGTTGCTGTTCACCACGGACGGTTTCACCGTCCAGCCGCTGGAATTCCCGGGCGGCGATATCGGCTCGCTCGCGGTGCACGGCACCACCAACGACCTGGCTGTCGCCGGTGCGGTGCCGCGCTACCTGAGCCTGAACGCCTTCATCGAGGAAGGCATGGAAATCGCGCAACTGGAACGCATCATCGCCAGCCTGGCGGCGGCGGCACAGGCGCTGGACGTCGAGGTGGCCGCCGGTGACACCAAGATCCTGCGCCGCGGCGAGGGCGGCGGACTGTACCTGGCAACTACCGGTATCGGCATCCGCAGCGGCCACCGCCTCGGCCTCGACCTGATCAGGGACGGCGATGCAATTCTGGTCAGCGGTCCAGTCGGCGATCATGGCATTGCCGTCATGCTGGCGCGCGAGGAGTTCGGCCTGCACGGAGAGCTGCAATCCGATTCTGCCAGCGTGCTGCCACTGACCCGGGCCGCACTGGATACCGGTGGCGTGCGTTTCATGCGCGATCCGACGCGCGGTGGCCTGGCCACGGTCTGCCATGAACTGCTCCAGGCAACCGGACTGGGCGTACGGCTGCGGCAATCGACAGTTCCGGTGCGTGACCCGGTACAATCCGTCTGCGACATGCTGGGCTACGATCCCCTGTACCTCGCCTGCGAGGGTCGCGTGGTCGCCGTGGTTGATCCGGCCGCCGCAGACACACTGCTGCACCGTTGGCGCAGCCTGCCCGGGGGCAGCGGGGCCGCGCACATCGGGCGCCTGGATGCAGCAGCACAACATGTCACGCTGGTTACCGGCCTCGGGGGGGAACGTTTCCTCGAGGAACTCGAGGATGACCCCCTGCCGAGGATCTGCTGAATGAAACTGGAAAACATCATCATTCCGACAGGCGTTGCCCGTACCGGCATGAAGGTGCGCGAGGGATTCAAGGAGTGCCTGCGTTGCGGGGTGCCGGGCATTGCCTTTGTGGACGCATCCGGGCAGGTGGCCGGGATCTTTTCCATCCGCGAGACCCTGCGTCGTGCCTGCGTTCCCGACATCATGGTGAATTACGCCGACTTGCTGGGCGATACACCGGGCTGCATGGAGATCCCGGAACAACATATGCACCAGATACTTGAGTTACCGCTGGATGGCTTCGTCAAGAAAAAGCACGTCGATATCACGCTCGACACGGAAGTGGCCACGGTCGTGGCCCTCATGGAGAAGTATTCCACCAACTACTTTCTGGTGCTCGATGACGACAAGTACGCCGGTGTGATCACCATATGGGCGATAGCACAACGGATGCTTGACCTGAGTTGATGATTGAAACCGTCCCGACTGGCCTGAACGGGTCGATGATCACGGCGGGCCTGATCCTGGTCGCAGCCTACGTGCTGATCTTCTCCGAAATCATGCATCGCATGCACGCGGCGGTCATCGGCGCCGTTGTCATGGTGGGTATCGGTCTGTACTCGGGCTTCTATACCCAGGAACAGGCCATCCAGTCAATCGATGCCAACACCATATTACTGCTGGCCGGCATGATGATGATGGTCGCCATGCTCAGGCAAACAGGCGGATTCGAGTACCTGGCCATCCGCATCGCCATGCGTACCGCGCGCCGTCCCCGGCACTTGCTGGTGTACCTGACGCTCGCCGTCAGCATCATCAGCATGTTCCTGGACAATGTCACCACGGTAATCATTTTCGCACCCCTGACCGTTCTCATCTGCAGTATGGCGAAATTGAATCCCATGCCCTATCTCATGGCGGAGGCGATGCTGTCCAACATCGGCGGCATCGCCACCCTGGTCGGCGATCCGCCCAACATCATGATCGGTAGTGCGGCCAAAATCGACTTCAACAGCTTCCTGATCCACATGGGACCCGTGGTGGTGGTGGTCTGGGCCGTCATCGTCACCATGATTCTCATCACGTTCAGGAAGGAGCTCACCCCCTCTGCCACCCATACCGGCGAGATCAATCTCGAGGCGGACAAGGCGATTCGTGATTTACGCAGTCTCAAGCAGGCACTCGCGGGGCTGGGTCTTATCGTGCTGCTGTTTTTCATTCACCATCATTTCCACCTGTATCCGTCCTACGTGGTGTTCGTCGGGGTGGCACTCACCCTGGCGCTTATTCGGCCGGACCCGGAGACACTGCTCAAGGACGTGGAATGGACGGTGCTGCTGTTTTTTTCGGCGCTGTTCATCATCGTCGGCGGCGTGGAAGGCTCGGGACTACTGGCGCTCATCGGCAATGGCATCGCCACGGCATCCGCAGATCCGGAGACATTGCTGCTGACTTGTCTGCTGTTGATGTGGGTGGCGGCGCTGTTGAGCGCCATTGTCGACAACATCCCGTTCACGGTCACCATGATTCCGATCGTGCTCACCCTGGATACCCAGGGAATGAATGTCACGCCCCTGTGGTGGGCACTGGCGCTGGGTGTGGGCCTGGGTGGCAACGGTTCCCACATCGGCGCCACCGCCAATATCATCTGTGTCGCCGAATCGGAACGCTGCCAAATACCGGGAGCGCGCATCACACCGGGCTTGTGGCTGCGCAAGGGCCTGCCCATCATGCTGGTCAGCCTGACAGTCGCCAGCGCGGTGTTTGCCCTGTTCTTCGATTTCTTCCTGTAGGCCTGCGGACCTGTGTCAGTACAACGGGTGTCCCGGTCGCACGCTAATGATCAATCACCGTCCCGGGTGGCGGCGAGGAACGTACCTATCTCCGCTTCGAGTGCACTGGCGAGCTCATCGCTAACGGCAGCGGCAATCCCGTCCGCCGTGACCGCCGGCCCGGCCACGGGGTGTGGCCCGACACCAATGCCGTAGCAGACAATGCGAGGCGGGACCTCCGCCAGGGATAGAAGCAGATCAACGGCTTCCCTGAGGCCTGCAGCATGACTGGAGTAGCTGTTGCGCATGCCCCTGATGTCATCCAGTTCGACCCGGCATAACGTCCCGGCCTCATGTTCACCGGACAGGGCATCGATGAACACCAGCAGGCGGGCATCCGCGAGCAGCGCCGGCAGCACAGCCGGCGCAGGGCAACGCTCCAGTGTGACCCGGCCGGAGCGGAAGCGCGACGGGAAACGACAGGCGACCAGCGCCTCCAGCGCCTGCCAGCCGACCTGGTCCAGGCCGTTTGCGGAACCGATACCGATAATGCGAACGGGCGTCGAGTTGACGGCGGGCAGAGATCCCCGCGCATCGGCCGGCAGCGGGGGCATGGCGTACCGCTGTCCACGTTCCACTTTCAGTTTCAGAAAATGGGTTGCGCAGGAGATACAGGGATCATAGTTTCTGATCACCTTTTCGGCATGGGTACGCAGTTCCTCCTCGTCGTGTTGCAGGCCGAAATTCTGCAGCGACAGGCGAATGTCCTCTTCAATACGCACCTGGTTCTGGCTGGTCGGCGGCACGATCCGGGCCGCGACGATGCGCCCCTCGGCATCCGTTTCATAGCGATGCCAGAGCAACCCGCGCGGCGCCTCGGTGCAACCGAAGCCGGTACCGGCACGCGGCTGCACGGCAACCGCCGCCTGCGCCACGGCCGGCAGGGTATCGATCAACCGGATGGTCTCCAGCAGGACGTAATAGATCTCCGCCGCGCGGGCCACGATGCTGTGGAACATGTTGCGACTCGGGAAGTGGATGCCGCTCTCCTGCAATACCTCCTGCACCGCCACCGGCAGGCGATCCAGGTTCAGGTTGACCCGCGCCAGGGGGCCGACCAGATAGGGCCCGCCGTCCAGCAGTGAATGCAGGGCTGTCGAATGCGACACATGATGCTCCCGAAAATGCGCCTCATAGTCCGCCCTGTCGATAGCCAGCCCGCCACTGGAGATGATACGACCCTCGTTCATGGGGTATTCATCCGCATGCCGCAGGGCCACCGCACAGAAGTCCTGATCATCATCAGGCAAGTCCAGCGCGGCGCACCAGCGCACCAGGTCCCTGGCATCCTCGAGCGCGGCGGCCAGCCGTTCCCGGAGTGCCTGCAAGGCAGCGGCATCCGGCTGGTGGTGAAATCCCCCCACGCAGGCGCCTACCGGGTGCACGGAACGCCCGCCAATCAATCGCATAATCTCGTTGCCCAGCGCCTGCAGGCGCAGGCCACGGCGCAGTTCGCCCGGATATTTCGTGGCCATGGCGGGCGCGCTGTTAAAACCGAGAAAATCCGGTGCCGCCAGCAGATGGATATGCAGACTGTGGCTCTGCAACCACTCGCCGCAGTAAAACACGCGACGCATGGCGCGCACCCACGGACCCGGGCTAATGGCAAAGGCCTGTTCGAGGGCGTGTATCGCGCTCATCTGGTAGGCAACCGGGCAGATGCCGCAGATGCGCGCCACCATGTCCGGGACCTGCTCGTAGCTCCGACCCTCGAGCAGCTTCTCGAACAGGCGCGGTGGCTCGAAGATCTTCAAATCGAGATGCTCGATCGCTTCTCCTTTGATATGCAGGGTCAGCGCTCCCTCGCCCTCTACCCGCGCCAGCACCGGCACGTTGATATGAATTTCGCGCTGACTAGTCATCGGACTTCAGTCGTGAACGGCCAGCCGAGTAGAAGGCAGGCGCCTCGGGTGTGAAGGCAAGAAAGCGCTGGGCGATCTGTTCAGGGGTCTGGCCAAGCCCGGTAAACCAGTGAGCCAGTACCTCGGTCGGCGGTTTCTCGCAGGGGCCAAAGCAGCCGTAGCAGCCACGGTCCACCCCGGGACACAGGGCCCCGCAGCCGCTGCGGGTCACCGGCCCCATGCACGCCAGGCCCTGGGTGACCATCACGCATGCCTGCCCCTGTCGCTTGCATTCCAGGCAGACGCTGTCGTGCTCCTCACGCGGCACCACGCCGGCCAGCAGCGAGCCGATGGCCGCGAGCAATTGCCGGCTGTTGACCGGGCAGCCCCAGAGCTCCATGTCCACCTTGATGTATTCGCTCACCGGCGCCACCGATCCCAGCGTGTCGATATATTCGGGCGAGGCGTAGACCTCCGCCATCCATTCGTCGCAGTCCGCCAGGTTACGCAGGGCCTGCAACCCCCCTGCTACGGCACAGGCACCGATAGTCACCAGGTATTTGCTGTTTTTACGTACCAGCTGGATGCGCTCAACCTCTTCGGGGGTGGTGATACTGCCTTCGACAAAACTGATATCGACCTCGGCGTTGCTATCAACCGGGCCGGCTTCCGCAAAATGTCGAATATCGACCAGCTCGAACAGGGTCAGCAGGTCCTCGCCCAGGTTGAGGAAGGCCAGCTGACACCCGTCACAGGAACTGAATTTATGTACCGCGACCGTTGGTTTTGTCAACTTAGAATCCCCGCTTTGCCAACAATTCACTGGTTTCCGGATAGCGGTATACCGGGCCGTTGCGGCATACGAAACTGGGGCCGAACTGGCAGTGCCCGCACTGCCCAACCGCGCACTGCATGTTGCGCTCCATGCTGATCCAGATATCATCGCTGCGCGACCCGCGTTCAATGAGCACATCGGCAGCCGCATGGATCATGCGTTCGGGGCCGCACATCATCGCGATGGTCTGTTGTGGATTGAAACGCGCGTGCTCGAACAGCACCGTGATGGGACCCACGAATCCAGGCCAGGGTTCACCGCCGACATCGGCCGCTAGCAGCACCTGGGTATTCTCCTGTTTCTCCCACTCGGCATAGCGCTCGCGCCAGATGAGGTCGCTTGAATGCTTGACCCCCTGGAGTATCACCAGGCGCCCATAGCGTTCCCGGCGCAGCAGGATATAGTTGATGACCGACACCACCGGCGCACAGCCCAGTCCACCCGTGACGATCATGATATCGCGGCCTTCCATCTGCTCCAGCGGCCAGCCACGCCCGTAGGGGCCGCGCAGGCCGATCCGGTCACCCACATTCAATTGTGAAAAGCCGTTTGTCACACGGCCGACATTCCGGATGGTGTGGATGAGCTGCCCGGGCCGTGCCGGATCGGAGACGATGGATATGGGGATTTCACCGACGCCGAAGAGGTACAACATGTTGAATTGGCCGGGGGTGAAGTGGTATTCAGTTGCTGCCGCGGGGTCCGTAAGACGCAGCATCAGAGAGAATATGGTGGGCGACTCCTGGCAGCGCTCGATGACTACAGCTTCGTACGGGGAATGCGTCGCGATAGTCATGCTGGCGAAGCGGCGATGGCGCCGACTTCCTCCGTGATATCGATACCAACCGGACACCAGGCGATACAGCGGCCACAGCCCACACAACCGGAACGGCCGTATTGATCGTGCCAGCCGCCCAGCTTGTGTGTCAGCCACTGGCGGTAGCGCAGCCGGGTATCGGGGCGCACGGTGAAGCCATGAATATAGCTGTGCCCCTGGGTGAAACAGGAATCCCATTCACGGTAATGCTGTGAACTTTCACCCTCTAGAGCCGGTTGCTCCAGCTCCCGGTAACAGAAGCAGGTGGGACACACGGACGTGCAGTTGCCGCATGACAGGCAGCGCGCGGCTACCGCCTCCCAGTGCGGGTGGTCAAGGTTGCCGAACAACAGGTCGCGCAGATTACGTCCGGGCAGTTGCCGGCGCTGCATGCCGGCGGCCTGCGCCGTTGCCTGCGTAGCCGCGCTGCGCTGCTGCGACAAGACCGGCTGCAGCGTAAGCAGGCCAAGGACCTCATCTCCCCTGGCGCTGCCGGCCTGGATTATAAAGCCGTCATCCAGTTCATCCAGCACCAGGTCGTAACCGCGGCGCGCGGCCGGGCCGTCACCCGTCGAGGCACAGAAGCAGGTCTCAGCCGGGCGGCTACAGTTGACCGCCACCAGAAACAGCTGGCTGCGGCGTGCGCCATAGCAGGCATCGGGATATTCACCCTCCAGGAAATGCCGGTCCTGCAGTTCCAGTGCAGCGAGGTCACAGGCACGCACCCCGATAACGGCGGTCGGCACCGGCTCCGGGATCTCCTGGCTGAAATGGAGTTCCCCGCCGGTTGCGCGTTCGGCCCTCCACAGGACTTCACGGGGGGCGAACAACCACGGCTTCAGCGCCTGGGGACCATTGGCCCAGTCAAACACCCGCTTGCCCTGGTTGAATTCCACCCGGTAGCTGCCGGGACCCTGCTGGATGTGCACACCGACCGGCAGATCCTCCACACCTTCCACTGTGTCATACACCAGTGCCCCGTCTGTTACGGTCGGCCCGATGCAGCGATAGCCTTGACCGGCAAGCGCAGACATGAGCTGCGCAAAATCATGCCCCGGTAAAAATCCGCTTGCAAGGATGGCGTCCGGCATCTGCTCAGTGGTATTAAAACCTGTCCATGGTGTCCTCGTAATAGTACAAGCCGGCATACAGCCAAGTCCAGCAGGCCAGGAATACCACCCGCACCATACCGGTGCCAGGGGAAAAACCGCGTTCCATTGATCCATATCAATTCATCACGGCGGGAAACAGGCTAAAAAGAATCTCAATACAGTGACACCTGCGGTATATCCCGCAGGCATTTAAGGATTTTAGTAAATAACCATATAGTAGGACAGCCGTCCGCATACAAACCGGCACACCCGTGCCATTTAAAAATCCGAGCTGTTCAACAGACCTATTATGAATCAACGTCTCATTTTCGATGCCGACCTGATAAAGCGCTACGACCAGAGCGGTCCGCGCTATACCTCCTATCCGACGGTTGCCCAGTTCCATGATGGAATTACCGAGGAGGACTATCGCCGCTGGGCACAAAACAGCAACGAGGACCCGATCCCGCGCGGACTGTCGCTCTATCTCCATATCCCCTTCTGTGACACGGTGTGCTTCTACTGTGCCTGCAACAAGGTTGTTACCAAGAACCACGACCGCGCCACCCCCTACCTCGATCACCTGTACCGGGAAATCGCGATGCAGGGGGCACTGTTTGATCGTGACCGTACGGTAGAGCAGTTACACTGGGGTGGCGGCACGCCCACCTTTCTTGACTCGGAGCAGATGCGTTCCCTGATGGATGTTGTCAGGCGGCACTTCTCGCTGCGTGATGATGACAAGCGCGAATATTCCATCGAGATCGACCCGCGCTCCGCGAATTATGAAAAACTCAGGTCCCTGCGCATGATCGGTTTCAACCGGGTCAGCCTCGGCGTGCAGGATTTCAATCCCAAGGTGCAGAAGGCCGTGAACCGGATCCAGGGCGCGGATCTGACCAGGGAGGTTGCCACGGCCGCACGTGACCTGGGCTTCAAGTCCATCAACATGGACCTGATGTATGGCCTGCCATTCCAGTCGGTGAAAAGTTTCGAGGAAACCCTCGAGCATGCCATTACCATCGGCCCTGACCGCCTCGCAATCTACAACTATGCCCACCTGCCCGAGCGATTCAAACCACAGCGGCGCATACAGGAAGAAGACCTGCCCTCGGCGGATGAAAAACTCGACATCCTGCAGGCCACTATCGAGTTCCTGACCCATGCAGGCTATGTCTATATTGGCATGGACCATTTCGCCAAGCCGGATGACGAACTCGCCATCGCACAGCGCGAGGGGACATTGCATCGCAATTTCCAGGGCTATTCCACCCACGCGGACTGCGACCTGGTCGGTATGGGCGTCTCGGCCATCGGCAAGGTATGCGACAACTACAACCAGAGCGTCAGGGATCTGGAGGAATACTACCGCTTCATCGATGCCGGCAGACTGCCACTGGAGCGCGGCATTGAACTCGAACCTGATGACCTGTTACGGCGTGAGGCCATTATCCAGCTGATGTGCCATTTCTTCCTGGATATGAAGGCCCTGGAAGAAAAATGGCGTTTCAATTACAAGGTACATTTCAAGACGGAACTGGAAGACCTGCAAAAAATGCAGGCCGATGGTCTGCTGACCATCAAGGATGGCATACTGAGCGTGCTTCCGGCCGGCCGGCTACTGGTGCGCAATATCTGTATGGTGTTCGACAAGTATCTCAGGGACAATGATACGCGCGTGCGCTTTTCCAAGGTCATCTAGGATGACCGGCATACCTGCGGTGCCGCTCATGAACCGGTAGCCGAACTGGCCACCCTGCAACCCTCGAATATTTCCTGCAGCTTTGCAATATCGATCAGCGCTATCTGCCTTCTGTTGACCCGTAACAGCTTCTGGTCCTGAAAATGGGCAAACAGACGACTGACCGTTTCAATGGCCAGTCCCAGGTAGTTCCCGATATCCTGGCGCGACATCGGCAGGTTTAAATCAGTGGCTGAAAGACCGCGCGCCTTGTAACGGGACGACAGGCTGAGCAGGAATGCAGCAAGCCGCTCATCGGCACTGCGCTTGCCAAGCAACAACAGCATCCGATGGTCGGCCGAGACCTCCTTTCCGACCACGCGCATCATCTGTCGATGCAGGCTTGGTATCTCGGCGCACAGTGCATCCAGCTGATTGAACGGTAGCTGACATACGCTGGATGTCTCCAGCGCAACCGAGTTGCTGGCATAATGCCCGTCACTCATCCCGTCGAGGCCGACGATCTCGCCGGGTAAGGTAAAACCGAGCACCTGCTCGTCACCGTTCTTGGTTGTGCAATAGGTCTTCAGTGAGCCTGAGTGTACGGCGTACAGGGACTGGCCGGCGTCTCCCGCGCGGAACAGGTGCTGGCCGGACTGGAGCGGTGGCTGGCGTCTGATGATGCTGTCCAGCTTCTCCAGGTCCGACCCTTCGAGACCGTGCGGCAGGCACAGCTCATTGAGGCTGCAATCCCCGCAAGATATCTTGATCTCGTTCAGGTTCAGCAGTTTTTCTTTTCGCGGCATACAGAGCGCCCCACACTCGGAGCTGCGTTTTTCAGCAGCGTGTATGTTCTTCTCAACTAGACAGGTGGGATATTGTTTCTATCTATTCAGGCGCACATGTGGTGCAAATAGAACATTCACGTCCCCGCTAACCACGTCAGTGCGGTTGCCTAGCCATCGGTATATTTATAAAGTATCACACCCGCCAAATGTGACAAAGGGCTTTCTCTCCGGCAGACATGCAAGGATAACAATATTATCAAAGACTTAGGAAACCGTTACCGGCTGGCCGAACGACGGCTGTCCAATCTGGTCAACAGTGGCGGACAGCAGGCGCTGCAGGGCGGGCTGACCGGACTGGAAAAGGAGAGCCTGCGCGTGGGGCCTGACGGGAGCATTGCCCAGACACCCCACCCAGCCGCGCTGGGCTCGGCCCTGACCCACCCCTGGATCACCACGGACTATTCCGAAGCCCTGCTGGAATTCATTACGCCGCCGCTGGCCAGCGTGACAGATGCCCTCGCATTCCTGCGCGAGCTGGAGCATTTCGTGTTCGCGAAACTCGACAACGAACTGCTCTGGTCTGCCAGCATGCCATGTGTCGTTGAAGGTGAATCGAGAATTCCGATTGCCCGCTATGGCAGCTCGAATGCGGGCCTGATGAAAACCGTCTACCGGCGCGGGCTAGGTTACCGCTACGGGCGCGTCATGCAAGTCATTGCCGGCGCACACTATAACTATTCGTTTCCGGACAATTTCTGGCCGATCTACCAGGAACTCGAACAAGACGCACGTCCGCAGCAGGAATTTATTTCTGATGCCTATTTCCACCTGATCCGGAACCTGCAGCGGTTTGGCTGGCTGATCCCCTACCTGTTCGGGAGTTCGCCCGCAATCTGCAAGTCCTTCATGTGCGGCAAGCCAACGAAACTCGTGGAGTTGTTCGACAATAGCTATTACGCGCCTTATGCCACGTCATTGCGTATGTGTGATATCGGCTACCAGAACACCCATGAGAGCGAGGCGGGGTTCAAGGCCAATTATGACAACCTGGACAGCTACATCGAGAGCCTGACGCGCGCCATAGGAACACCCTATTCCCCGTACCAGAAGATCGGTGTCAAGGTCGACGGCGAATACCGTCAACTCAACCCGAACATCCTGCAGATCGAGAACGAGTACTACAGCTCCATCCGACCCAAGCAGGTACCCGGATTCAACGAAAAACCGACCCTGGCGCTCAAACGCCGCGGTGTGCGCTACGTTGAACTACGCTCCCTGGATATCAATATCTACGACCCGCTCGGCATCAGCGAGTCCCAGTGCCGGTTCCTGGAGACCCTGATGGCCTACTGCCTGTTCCAGGAAAGCCCGGTCATCGGCAGCCTGGAGCGCCGTGAAATCGATTTCAATCTCGATGCCGTTTGCTACGGGGGGCGCACGCCGGGGCTGGAGCTGCAGCGCAGTGGCAAGCCCGTCACGCTCAAATCCTGGGCGGACGAACTGCTCGATGCCCTATCCGGCTTTGCCGAACTGCTCGATGCCGGCAGAACGGACAGGGCCTACCGGAATGCCTTGCAGGAACAGCGTGAAGCGGTTCGTGACCCGGACCGGACACCCTCCGCACGCATGCTCGCCGACATGCATACGCATGGCGAAGGCTATTTTCACTTCGCCAAGCGCATGTCGGAGCTACACCATGCCTATTTCACGCGCCTGCCACATGACCGGGAAAGCTTCACCGCCATCGAAGCGGCCGTGGCCAGATCCATAGCAGACCAGCAGGCCATCGAGGCAGCCGACAAACAATCATTCGACGAGTACCTGCAGGATTATTTTGCGCAGCGTCTCTAGCCCGCATTTCTCACCGGGTGGCGCTAGAATCACATAAACTACTGCGGTAATGAATGGAGTGCAGATCATGAACAAGACAGTGTGTCATCGGGCATTGCCTGTCCCGGTGAGAATAGCGGGCTAACCCATGCTCCCGATCGTGTTACTTGCTGCTTACCTTGTCCACTTCACACTGCTGGGCATAGAGCCCTACGACAGGTCAGTATGGTGGGCCGAAAATATCCCGATCCTGCTGATAGTGCTGACCCTGGTACTCACGCACCGCTACCACCGGTTTTCCAACACAGCCTACCTGCTGATGGCCTGCCTCATCTTCCTGCACACCATTGGCGGGCACTACACCTTCGAACGTGTACCTTTCGATATCGTGACCGGGTTCTTCGAATTGCAACGCAATCACTTCGATCGGCTCGCGCACTTTACCGTCGGTTTCTACGCGTACGCGGCCGCCGAACTGTTGCTGGTACGGCGCATGGTCACATCGCGGATAGTCCTGTTCGCATTCCCGTTAACAATCATAATTGCCGTTGCCGGCAGCTATGAAATCTTCGAATGGCTGTATGCCATCAATGCCGACGGCCGATCGGGACATTTCGTACTGGGATCACAAGGCGACCAGTGGGATGCACAGAAGGACATGCTGGCCGATACACTGGGGGCGCTGGCCGCGCTGACCCTGTTTTACTTCTTGAATCGCACGCAGGTCAGGCAGCTGCACCGGGCCTGATCCCGGGATGTCCTTCAGCTGCAGCCGGGCCGCGGCAGCCGCGGCAGGTCATTCTGCAGAACTTTCTGGACAGGCTTCAGATGTGTGAGACCAGCTTGGCCTCCGGCACGTAGTCCTGGATCGCCCCGACAATCTCGAAGCGTACTCCCGGTATCGGCCGGATCGACACCCACAGCAAGTTGAGTTTCAGATTGAACTCGGCAAATACGACGGCATGGTCGAAGTGGCCGAGTGCGCAGTGGATTTCGTTAACCGTTCTGTTGATCAGGGTCTGCGGCTTTTTATTCAGGCCGGGGATCAGCACCATAAAGTCACTCAGCGGCCTGCCGTCCTCATCGTGCGATGGCGCACGCTTTCTTAACGGCTCGGATGCATCCTGAAACAGCACTGAGATTCGTGGCAGCATCATGGTCCAGCAGATAGTCGGGTTACCTGCATGATAGCCGATAATCCGGCGCCCGCCGTAACCACACCCCGCCGGCAGTCAACGGATAGCGGCTAAGCGACTGTTTTTCTATTGTTTACGACGCACCCGCAAGGCCATGATGCCGCAGGGGGAAATGCCACAATCAGCGACTCAATGCGTCCCGGACACGCTCCAGCCGCGCCCGCACCTCACCGGCCAGGGCCTCGACGCCTTCCACGTCGACCAGGTTCAGCACGGCGGCGGGATCCATGAAACCGACGGTGATGGAGCCGTCCTCTTCTTCACGGACAATGAGATTGCAGGGCAACAGCAGGCCGATATCGGGATCGGCCTCGATGGCCTGGTTGGCCAGCACCGGATTGCAGGCGCCCAGAATACGGTAGGGTCTTCTGTCGATATCCAGCTTCTTCTTCAGTGTCCCGGCAACATCGATCTCCGTCAGGATACCGAAGCCCTCCTTCTGGAGCTCTTCCACAACCTTTTCCTGGACCGAATCCATGGTGCCGGATACATTCACGGTAAAACCGTACATAAATCTCTCTCCTGCCTGACTATGATGTCAGGCGCTGTTGCGCCTCACGATATTTCTCTGCCGTTTTTTCAATCACCTCGTGTGGTAATGACGGGCCGGGGTCGGTCTTGTCCCAGTCCAGGGTCTCGAGGTAATCACGCACATACTGCTTGTCAAAACTGGCGGGGCTGCTGCCGGGTTCATAGGTGTCAGCCGGCCAGAAACGCGAGGAATCCGGCGTCAGGATTTCATCGATCAGGACCAGCCCGCCGTTATCATCCAGGCCGAATTCAAACTTGGTATCGGCAATGATAATGCCGCGCTGCAGGGCATAAGCGGCGCAACGGGTGTAGATCGCCAGGCTGACATCGCGCACCTGTTCCGCCAGGTCCGCGCCCAGCAGTTCCCGGGTCTGTTCGAAATCGATGTTCTCGTCATGGTCGCCGACCGCGGCCTTGGTAGACGGCGTGAAGATCGGCTCAGGCAGCTTGTCCGCCATCCGCAGCCCTGCCGGCAGGGCTATGCCGCACACCGCGCCGGTCTGCTGGTAATCCTTCCACCCGGAACCGATCAGGTAGCCGCGAACGATAGCCTCCACGGGCAGGGCCTTGAGCTTCCTGACGACAATCCCCCGACCCTCGACCTCGGCACGTTCCGCGGTGTCCGGTACGGCCTCCTCCAGGGTCATGGCTGCGAGGTGGTTCGGCACCAGGTCCGCGGTCTGCTCGAACCAGAAGTTCGACACAGCGGTCAATACCGCACCCTTGGCGGGAATCGGATCGGGCAGGATCACGTCAAAAGCCGACAGGCGGTCGGTCGTGACAATCAGCAGGTGGTCATCCCCGACGCCGTAGACATCGCGAACCTTGCCACGATTCAAGAGCGGCAGACTATTCAGGCTGGTTTTATACAATATATCTTTCATAGGTGATGTTTCTGCTCGGATTTGGCGAAACCGCGATTGTACCTCCCGGCGGGCCCGTTGCGAATATCCAAATCACGCCTTCCAGCAGCGAACATTCCCGATGTAAAGAGTACTTCCGCAACCATCCAGGCCCTGTATCCGCCACACCCGGCCTTGCCCACAGGCGTGCCAAGGGTGGTAGAATTGCCATCTTCTCACTTTAAAAACCACACAGAATCATGACTATGGATAAACCTCAAGTAGCCGTCATCATGGGCAGTAACAGTGACTGGGACATTATGAAACCGGCCGTCGACATGCTGGAGAAATTCGGCGTCGCCTGCGAGGCCAGGGTCATCTCGGCTCATCGTGCCACTAATATGCTGGTCGAATACGCGGAAGGCCTGCGCGGGCGCGGCTTTGTCTGCGCCATTGCCGGGGCCGGCGGTGCCGCCCACCTGGCCGGGGTGCTGGCCGCCAAGACCACCCTGCCGGTCCTGGGAGTCCCCGTACCTTCGAAATACCTCAAGGGCATGGACTCACTTTTGTCCACGGTCCAGATGCCCAAGGGTATCCCTGTCGCCACCTTCGCCATTGGCGAGGCCGGTGCCGCCAACGCCGCCCTGTATGCCATCAGCATTATCGCGGTGACCGATGCCGGCATGGCACAGAAGGTCGCTGACTTCCGCAAGGACCAGGAAGAAATGGTTCGCAACATGAAGTTGCCACCGACGTGATTCTGCCTGGTGCCACACTGGGCATGATCGGTGGCGGCCAGCTCGGCCGCATGTTCACCATTGCGGCGCGCAGCATGGGTTACCAGGTCATCATTCTGGATCCCGACCCGCACAGCCCGGCCGGCACAATCGCCAACCAGCATATCCAGGCCGATTATCACGACCATGCCGCGCTCGACATGCTGGGTGACTACTGCGCCGTTGTCACAACAGAATTCGAGAATATACCCCTGTCCAGCCTGACGCGGCTGCAGCAGCACTGTCCGGTGCGACCCGCCCCGGAAACCATCGCCATGACACAGGACCGGCTGCTGGAAAAGGAATACCTCGATGAGCAGGATTTCCCGACAGTGGCCTTCTACTCCATCCAGACAGCCGAAGACCTCGAGGAGGCCATGGATGCCTTTGAGGGACCGGGAGTGCTCAAGGTTGCGCACCCGAGTTACCCCGGACAGGGCCAGCACGCGGTCGAGACGTTTGATGAGGCCCTCGACGCCTTCCAGGAAATGGGCGAAAAGCCGTGCATCCTGGAAGAACGCATCTTTGTCACCAAACGACTTTCGGTCATCCTGGCACGCAGCATCAACGGTGACATCGAAAGCTACCCGGTGTCCGAGAATGAATACATAAGGGGAATCCTTGATCTTTCACTGGCACCGGCACGCATCGATGATGAAACAGCTGACAACGCAGTGGATATGGCCTGTGACCTTGCCGACAAACTGGATTACTGCGGAGTGCTGTCGGTCGAGCTGTTTTTGACCGACGAGGGTGATCTGCTGGTCAACACCATTGCCCCGCGTCCGCATAACAGCGGGCACTTCACAGTGGATGCGTGCACGACATCGCAATTCGAGCAGCAGGTACGCACGCTGTGCAGCCTGCCGCCGAGCGATACCCAACTGCTGCTGCCGGTCGCAATGGTCAACCTGATGGGTGACCTGTGGGCAAACGGGACGCCGCACTGGGAGGAAGTGTTCGAGGAATCCCGGGCCCTGCTGCACCTCTATGGCAAGCGTGATATCCGGTCCGGCCGCAAGATGGGCCATATCAACTGTCTTGCCGATGACGTGGAGAGCGCACTGGATATAGCCACCAGCCTGCGCACCAAACTGGCACCGTGAGGCATGCTGCGCCTGGCTGCTGCAGGTGACGACATACCGGATGCGCAGGCTTCACTACTGGCCACAGGTGCCACGCATCACCAACAACCATCGCTTGTCTCTGGAATAAGGCCTGCTCCACCAGCGAGTCAGCCAACGCTCTGCAGTCACCGGCTTCACCTCCCGGTCAGAACCTGTTTCACGGGCGAAAATAAAATTACGCAATAATTTTATGGGGCCAAAGAACTGGAGCTGGCTGGAATTTCTTGGTGTCGAGGTAAACCCGGTCAGCCATCACGAACGGCTGATCTCAACACTCGGCGGTTTTCTCGGGATACTCGGTATCCTGGGCATCAGTCATTACTTCCTGGGTCCGGCATCCCTGCTTATCGTGGCATCGATGGGCGCATCCGCCGTGCTCCTGTTCGCCGTACCCCACGGAGCCCTGGCACAACCCTGGGCGGTACTCGGGGGGCATACGGTCTCGGCGCTGGTCGGGATCAGCTGCGCCCTGCTGATACCGCACGAACTGCTCGCGGCCAGCCTGGCCGTCGGCCTTGCCATCGGTGCCATGTATTACCTGCGCTGTACCCACCCGCCCGGTGGCGCCACGGCATTGTTCGCCGTCGTCGGCGGTGACACGATTCACGGCCTCGGCTACCAGTATGTCCTGACCCCGGTCATGCTCAATGCCATGGTCCTGGTGCTGATCGCTGTTCTGTTCAACTATCCCTTCCCCTGGCGCCGTTATCCCGCCTACCTCGCCTATCGCCACCAGGAACAGCAGGCAAAGACGGAGGCAGAAGGCTATAGCCCGATTGCGCATGCCGATCTGGTCAGCGCACTGTCGCAGATCGACTCCTTCATCGACGTCACCGAGCACGACCTGTTGAAAATCTACGAGCTGGCAACCGGCGGAGCGGACCAACGGCACTTTCCGGAGGATAAAATTCACCTCGGGCATTTCTACAGCAACGCCAAGCATGGCGCTGACTGGTCGGTCCGGCAGATCGTGGATGCCTCACCCAGCGACGATCCGGAAAAGGACATGCTGGTCTACAAAGTAGTGGCCGGCCTGGGCCGCAGGAGCTCCGGGGTGCAGACCCGCGCCGAGTTCGCACACTGGGTAGTGCACGAGGTGATCCGCGATGAAGAGAACTGGAAGCGAGTCCCCCTGGACGAATAGGCAACAACCGCCATCATCTCCTCCGGGTCAGCTGAGGGAACTGTACCGGCACCACGAACACCTGCAACAAGGACAGCATCCTTTGGTATTCGTGAAGCGCCGGGCTGCCAGTGCCGTAGAAGGAGACGTGCGCAAACAGCGTCAACTTCGCGTGGTTCAGCCGACCGTTCCCGACTATAATAATTTACTCGTGGATTGAGGAGACACCCCGTGCGCGTGCGCCTGACAAGCCTGATCATCTGCCTGGCACTACTCACCGGCTGCACCACCTCGCCCACCGGCCGCACCCAGCTGGTGCTGATGCCGGACAGCCAGATGGACCAGATGGGGCTGCAGGCGTTTACCAATATCAAGAAGGAAACGCCGATTGAGCAGGGCAGGACTAGCAACAGCTATGTCCAGTGCGTGGCCCGGGCCATTATCCGCGAGGTGGGTGGCAACTGGGAGGTCGTGGTCTTCAAGGACGATGATGCCAACGCCTTTGCCCTGCCAGGCCGCAAGATCGGGGTGAACACCGGCCTGCTGAAGGTGGCCGCAAACCAGCACCAGCTGGCCACGGTGATCGGCCACGAGGTCATGCACGTGTTGTCAAACCATTCCAACGAACGCGTCTCCCAGAAGTTCGCGATCGAACAGGGCCTGGGGTTGATCAGTGCCGCGGCCAGCCCCCAGACCGGTACGGGCAAGACCCTGATGGGACTGCTGGGCGTGGGTGCGCAGTTCGGTGTACTGCTGCCCTACAACCGTATTCAGGAAAGCGAGGCCGACCTGCTGGGTCTCGACCTGATGGCCAGGGCCGGCTTCGATCCACGCGAGAGTGTCAAACTATGGATCAACATGGGTCGTAGCGGCAGCGGTGAGCCGCCCCAGTTCCTCTCCACCCACCCGTCGCACGCCAGCCGTATCGGCGACCTGCAAAAACACATGCCTGTCGCACTGCGCCTGCGGGACAAGGCGCACGAGCTCGGCAAGCGTCCTGCGTGCCGCTGATTCACGAGCGGCAACAGCCTGCAACACGAGACGGGAAGACCATGCTATGAAGGAACCGGCGTTTGACCTGCAGGGCATCGATGCATCCCTGCCGGCCCGCAGCTCACCGAGTCGATAACGATCCGGTCATGGGCTATGCACTGCTCGCCGACCTGGTCCTGCTGCTGCACGCCGCATTCATCGTCTTTGTCCTTTTCGGCGGGCTGTTGGCCCTGTGCTGGCGTCCGGTTGTTTGGTTGCACATCCCCGCCGCCATCTGGGGCATCCTGATCGAACTGCGGGGCTGGCTGTGCCCGCTCACTCCGCTGGAAAACCGGCTGCGCCAGGCCGCGGGCTCGGAAGGCTATCAGTCCGGCTTTATCGATCACTACCTGGCCCCGCTAATCTACCCGGCAGGCCTAACCCCCACTGTACAGCTCATGCTGGCCGCCCTTGTATTGCTCATCAATGCCGTGATCTACGCGTTGCTGTGGCGGGTCTGGCGGAAACCCGGGACGTAGACAGGCGATCATGCACCAGGACCGAAAACCGGATACCCGGCCGGCCATTATCCTCGCCGTGGTCGCGCTAGCCTGCGTCGCGGTGGCGCTGACGCCGCCGCTGGCACAGTGGGCGAGTTACCATGACTTCGCGGATCAGCGCCACATACTCGGGACCCCGAACTTCCTCAACGTGTTCTCGAACATCGGCTTTCTGATTGTCGCAGCGATCGGCCTGCGCAAGATCAACAACATTCCCGGAGACCGATCCCTGTTGGCCGCTTACCGGGTCTTTTTCGCAAGCATCGCATTCATCGGTATCGGTTCCGGCTATTACCACCTGGCGCCAACGAATGGCACCCTCGTGTGGGACCGCCTCCCCATGGCAGCGGCCTTCATGGCCTTTATGGCGCTGGTAATCAATGAGTTCATCTCGTCCCGTGCCGGCGCCATCCTGCTGCTGCCACTGACCTTGCTTGGCCTCACCACGGTGGGCTACTGGCATCTCACTGAACTGCAGGGGCACGGCGATCTCAGGCCGTATGCCCTGGTCCAGTTTATGCCACTGCTGCTCGTACCACTGATCATGAAGCTCTATACGGCACGGCTGGCCGATAACCGTTATCTGCTTGGCGTCCTCTGCTGCGTGCTGCTCGCCAAGGTCGCCGAACTGCTGGACAGACCGGTCTATGAACTCACCGGAGTCATCAGCGGCCATACACTCAAGCACCTGGCATCGGCACTCGGTGCCTACTGCGTCTACCTGTGGCTCAGGCAACGCCACCACAGGGAGGCTCGGCCTAAAATCCTGTAAGATCAAATCCTATTTCATTCGGTAGAAACTAACGCATGCCCACTGACCGCCCGATCCAGCTGCCACTGCGCCTAATCACCCTCGACCTGCTGGGTACGCTGCTGCTGGTTTTCGGACTGCTGGAATTGTTCAACAAGGACAGCAGCCTGTTCCCGGCCCCCCTGCACTTTCCCTACTACGAGTGGGTGCTGATTTTTCTAGGACTCCTGATCATGCTGCCTGCGGTCTACGCCCTGGTGCGCCACATCATGGACAGCCGGCCCGGACATTAGCCACGGGATACGCCCCATTGTTCTCTCAACACCGATCCTCGATTACGCTCGTCGCACTGGTCCTCGCCAACCTCATCCCGCTGTTCGGGGTACTCAGGCTGGACTGGGATGTCGGCTCCATCGTGGTGCTGTACTGGGCGGAAAATCTCGTTATCGGTTTCTATACCGTCATCAAGCTGCTGCTGGCCGCCGGTCTCAAGGGCCTGTTCCTGGTACTGTTCTTCATCATGCACTACGGTGGCTTCTGCGGAGTACACGGCGTCTTCGTGCTGGGCCTGACCGACTTCGGTGGTGGGTCCCCGAAGTTGACGCCCGGCGCCGATTGGCCCGGCCCGCTGGTGTTCCCGCAGATGCTGCTGAACGTGGCCCGCCAGGTGCTGGCCGCCGCGCCGGACGCGCTGCTCTGGGCGGTTGCGGCCCTGCTGCTGAGCCATGGCGTCTCGTTCATGCTCAACTACATCGGCGCCAGGGAACATAAGGGCCAGACTACCAATGCGATTATGACCGCGCCCTACAAGCGTATCGTGGTCCTGCATATCGCCATTATCGCGGGCGGCTTCTTGGTTATAAGTCTCGGATCGCCGGTCGGTCTGTTGATCGCACTGGTTGCACTCAAGATCGCCATGGATATCATCCTGCATAAGCGCTCGCATCGCATGCGCCTCGACAGTGCAGACACGGTCACACAACCCAGTCAACCTTGAGGGGATCAAGATGGAAATCGGAGGTCTGTTCGGAATTCTGATCCTGGCGGCCGACGTCTGGGCCATCCTGAACATATTCCAGAGTTCGTCAACGACCGGCATCAAGACCCTGTGGATCGTACTGGTACTCGCGCTGCCGTTGATCGGCGTCATCATCTGGTATTTCGCCGGGCCGCGCGAGTCGTCCGCCTAGGCGGCGTACCACCCCGGCCCCGTGAAAACCTCAATCAATCTGACGCCAGTCAAGCTGATCAGGGTGTATTACCTGATCACGCCGCTGTTTGTGATACTGGACGCCGTATTCGGAATCACCTTCAGGGCATCCGGCCTGAACCTGCCTGAGTACCGCTACCTCTACTATGGTTTCTGCCTGCTCTGCGCCCTGGGCTGTTATGGGCAGCAACGCTATACGGCCCTTATCGCCATCGCCGAAAGCAGCGTCAACCTGCTGATCCTGTTACTGGGTATCATGCTTCCTGTAATACACCTGGGTAATCTGCCCGGTGAAACAGGTGCGGCAGCACCGATTAGCGGCGATAATATCCTCAATTTTTTAATCACCGGAACCGTGCTCGTGACCGTGTTCCACACGGCACAGCGCGAGTTACATAATCCGGCACCTATAGACAAACAACGGCACTGACCCGCACGGGTCACACACAGGAAGGCGGCATCCATGGGACTCCTCAGCAAACTGCTCGGCGTAACGCCGCGCGCGAACCCGCTCGATGAAGCGCGCAAGATCGTCGACCGTTTCACTACCGCCACCATCATGGGTGTCGACGCAGAGGACATTGGTCGTTACCCGCCCAAGCAGCGCAAGGTGATGGCATTTCACTATGGCGCGATTGACTACCTTGCCAGGGAACAGGGGCTGGATGAAACCCAGACACTCGCCCTGTTCGTGATGTTTCTCGACAAGTATTTCAACATGCCGGTGACCGAGACCGGCAGCATCAGCGAACGCCTGCAGGGTTTCCAGGACAATGAGGACGAACGCCGTTATCTGGAGGCCGGTGTCGATGTATTCCGCCGCTGGCATGAGCGGGACGAACGCAGGGCGCCGCTGCAACTCGGTGAGATGCTGCAGCAGTCGTGACCGGTAGCCGGACGCTCGATAATCTCCTGAGAGAGGTACGTGCCTGCCGCGTGTGCGAACAATACCTGCCCTTTGACCCGAAACCGGTATTGCGCGCCAGCGCCACAGCGCGACTGCTGATAGTGGGCCAGGCACCGGGGACGCGTGTCCACCAGACCGGCATCCCCTGGAATGATCCCAGTGGCGACCGCCTGCGCGACTGGATGCAGGTCGACCGGGACTTGTTCTATAACGAAGACCGGATCGCCATCATACCCATGGGGTTCTGCTACCCGGGCAAGGGCAAGTCCGGCGACCTCCCGCCACGGCCGGAATGCGCCGAACTCTGGCATGCGCGGCTACTGGTGGAACTGCCGAAATTGAGGATGCGTGTGCTGGTCGGCAAATATGCCCAGGATCACTACCTCGGCACCAAACGCCGATCTCTCGCCGAAACCGTCCACTCATGGCAGGATTTCCAGCCCGAGTTCTTCCCCCTGCCACACCCCTCCCCGCGCAACATCCGCTGGTTCAGGGACAACCCATGGTTTGAGGCGGAGGTCCTGCCGGTGTTTCGAAAACGCATTACCGGCATCCTCGCCGATCAGGACAGGCGCACATGAAGCAGCACGCCAGGCAGCCCTGACCAAAACAACGGAATACGTGAACAACAATCAAAATGTCAACAACCGAACAAAGCTACCGTTTAGTTGCCGCTTGTATTAACAATCACTTATAAGGAAGCTCTGATTAATTCACGCTGACAGCTGCATTCATGTGATTTCGTGATTTCGCCATCAGATATTTGGGAAATGCTTCATATTCGAGATGATTTATTCACTTGCTTTGCCGTTAATCCGAACATTCAGGATCAATGGCAAAGTCCAGACGCACCTGTCCTATGTCGGTCGCAGCAACTGTCGTCGCGCCATGTACAAGTTGACCAGCCCACAAGCCACAAACAGCCGGTTAGCGTTCTTGTCCAATCCCCGGTAACGGACCTTGTTGAAACCAAAGATCCGCTTGAGTACCAGAAAAGGGTGTTCAACTTTCGCCCGAACCCTCGATTTGGTTCTGTTTTTGTCCGCGTCCGCAGCACTCAGCGCGCGATTGCGGCAGCCCTTCTGGTGGGTAAAGTCTTTCGCCTTGGGCGCATGTTCGCGAATCACCTCGCCTTGCCCCGCATAGGCCGAATCACCCCACACGCGGGTCTCATCGCCGTGCAGCAGATCAGGAAGCAACTGACTGTCGTGAACGTTCGCTGCCGTGGCCGCCACCGAATGAATCAGCTTGGTCTGGCTATCAGCACCAATATGCGCCTTCATGCCAAAGTACCATTGGTTACCTTTTCTCGTTTGATGCATCTCCGGGTCCCGTTCGCCATCCTTGTTCTTGGTCGAACTCGGCGCATCGATGATCGTGGCATCCACTATCGTGCCGGTACTGACCTTCAGCCCGTTCTCCTGAAGATACGCATTGATCAAGGCAAACAACTGATCACCCAGGTTATGCGCCTCCAGCAGATGGCGGAAATTGCAGACCGTGGTCTCATCGGGGGCCGGCTCGCGCCCCAGATCAATGCCGACAAAACGGCGCATGGCTCGCGAATCGTACAGGGCTTCTTCTACCGCCGGGTCGGACAGGTTAAACCAGTGTTGCAGAAAATGAATACGCAGCATGCGCTCCAACCCAACCGGCCGACGGCCCGCACCTTTTGGCTTGGGATAAAACGGCTTGATGACTTTGCACAGATCCCGCCATGGAATCACTGCTTCCATCTCGGCGAGAAACTGGTCTCGGCGTGTGGGCTTGCGAAAACGTTCAAAACCTTCATCTGCGAGGGTTTGCTGGCGCATTCTGTCGTTCTCCAGGACGTTTGAGTCAATAAGCCGTATTATGAACGAATTGACCAATTAATCAGAGCTTCC